>CAZCWX010000035.1:0-25588 GCA_964502465.1 uncultured Enterobacteriaceae bacterium
AGGCCTGGCAGTATACCTTAGACGCTCTTGAGCACTACTTCGAACGAGTCCTGGCGCGCCGAGACGTGCAAGAGCCGCCTCTGCCGCATCAACCGCTGGTCGCTTTGAGTGAGGAAGAGCTGCCACCTTCCGTGCAGGAAACTATCGGTTCCTACCTGGTGTCGGCACAATTATTAGGCCAGCGGACGGCTGAACTGCACATTGCCCTGGCCTCGGATGCTGTCGATCCCAACTTTGCTCCGGAATCGTTTTCAGCCCTCTATCAACGGTCTATTTACCAGTCGATGCGGAGCACGGCGACGCAGTCTTTCCAACTTCTTCGTCAGCGTTTGAGAAGTCTGCCGAAGATTGTCCTTGGTGAGGCCCAACGGATCCTTGAGCGCGAAGAGGAAGTCCTCCAGCGCTTTCAGTTGATCCTTGGGCGAAGAATCACCGCAGTGCGCATCCGCTGCCATGGTGACTACCATCTCGGGCAGGTTCTCTATACGGGAAAAGATTTTGTCATCATCGACTTTGAGGGAGAACCTGCTCGTCCGTTGAGTGAGCGACGTATTAAACGTTCCCCCTTGCGAGACGTCGCCGGTATGCTGCGGTCTTTCCATTATGCGGCCTACTCGGCGTTATTCAAGCAAGAAGCTGAGGGAGTGTATGCGTCGCATCCTGAGAGTCTGGCGACTTTGGAGCCTTGGGCGCGTGTGTGGTACCTCTGGGTCTCCGCGGTCTTCTTGAAAACCTACCTGGAGGTGACGCGCAAGGCCTCATTCTTACCTCGTACGCGAGAGGAACTCCGTGTGATGATGGATGCCTATCTGCTGGAAAAGGCAATGTATGAATTGGGGTACGAGTTGAACAACCGGCCTGATTGGGTGAGGATTCCACTGCAAGGAATCTCTCAGCTCTTGGACGCAGTAGGATAAACTGTAGGGAAGTGAGGAAAAAGCAAACAATGGCACGAAGCGGAAAAGATCGTCCTGCGAAGAGGCCGCCTACGAAGACGCCACCTACGAAGAGGCAAAAGGCCAAGCCCAGCCCTCAGACCGTGGATGGAAAAGCACAGAAGAAATCTGCACCCTCTCCGAAAGTACAGACGCGGCAGAAACGGTCCCTTCCGGCGGTGGCGCTGCTAGGCGAACAGGACCTGTTCTTCTTTAATGAAGGGACGCACTTGCGCTTATTTGAAAAGCTCGGCGCTCATCTGGTGAAGGACAGAGGCGTAGAGGGAACGTATTTTGCCGTGTGGGCGCCCAATGCTGAGCAGGTCTCAGTGATCGGAGAGTTCAACGAATGGAATAAAGCCAGTCATCCGTTACAGCCAAAAGGGCAATCCGGCATTTGGGAGCGGTTCTTCCCTGATGTTGGCAAGGGAGCCGTCTACAAGTATCATGTGGTATCGCGCTACCACGGCTATCGAGCGGATAAAGCAGACCCGTTTGCCTTCTACTCCGAAATACCACCGAAAACGGGGTCGGTCGTCTGGGATGTGGATTATAGTTGGAAAGATCAGGGATGGATGGAGCAACGCCACCGCCACCATACCCTTGATGCTCCTATGGCAATTTATGAGGTACATCTGGGGTCATGGCGGCGAGTACCGGAGGAGGAGAATCGCCCGCTCACCTATCGCGAGTTGGCGCCATACTTAGCCACATACGTGCAGAAAATGGGGTTCACCCATGTGGAGTTCTTGCCAGTGACCGAGCATCCGTTTTACGGCTCCTGGGGGTATGAGGTCTCTGGTTACTATGCTCCTACCAGCCGCTACGGAACGCCGCAAGATTTGATGTATCTCATCGATTATCTCCATCAGCATGACATCGGCGTTATTCTCGATTGGGTCCCCGCCCATTTTCCCAAGGATGAGCACGGGCTCGGGTACTTCGATGGCTCGCATCTCTTTGAGCATGCTGATCCTCGCCAGGGGGTTCATCCCGATTGGGATAGCTTCATTTTTAACTACGGACGTAATGAAGTCCGCAGCTTTCTCCTCAGCAACGCGCTCTTCTGGTTGGAGCAGTATCATGTTGATGGCTTGCGCATCGATGCGGTCGCCTCAATGTTGTACCTCGACTACTCTCGCGAAGACGGGGAATGGATTCCCAATGAACATGGGGGCCGGGAGAACCTCCAGGCCATCACGTTTTTGCGCCGCTTTAACGAGGAGGTCTACAAACACTTCCCCGATGTCCAGACTATTGCCGAGGAGTCAACAGACTGGCCGATGGTCTCTCGGCCACTGTACGTCGGAGGGTTAGGGTTCGGGCTGAAATGGGACATGGGCTGGATGCACGACACCTTGAGTTATATGTCCCGCGATCCGATCCACCGACGTTATCATTACAACGAGCTGACATTTCGCATGATCTATGCCTTTTCGGAAAACTTTATGCTCCCTCTTTCCCACGATGAAGTCGTGCATGGCAAAGGGTCACTCCTCGGCAAGATGGCAGGAGATGACTGGCAGAAATTTGCTAACCTGCGCCTGCTGTTTGGCTACATGTATGCCCAGCCGGGGAAAAAATTGCTCTTCATGGGAGATGAGTTCGGCCAGTGGGACGAGTGGAATCACGACAGCAGCCTCGGGTGGCATTTATTAGACTATAGTGCCCATGCTGGCTTACAACGCTGGGTGGAGGATCTGAATCACCTCTACCGGCATGAACCAGCTTTGTCTGAACTTGACTGCGATGCGAGAGGGTTTGAATGGATTGATTGCAATGACTCTGATCACTGTGTCTTGAGTTTCAGACGCAAGGGACGCTCGGCAGGCGACGAGATGGTTATTGTGTGCAACTTCACGCCGGTGGTCCACCGCAATTACCGGGTCGGTGTGCCGCACGGCGGTTTCTGGCGAGAAGTGCTCAACAGTGACGCCGAGATATACGGTGGCAGCCATCAGGGAAACATGGGGGGCATGGAAGCGACCCCCGTTTCGTCTCATGGTCACTTGCATTCTATCAACTTAACGCTCCCACCGCTGGCCATTGTGTTTTTCAAGGGTGAGGAAAAATAATGAATCCTCCTGCCCCCTGTCACGTAAGGAGCCTGAGCTATGGAATCCCTGATACTCGCAGCGACGTCGGCTTGGAGGTCGCTCTCAGTCGAGCAGCTCTGGGACATGCTGGGCAATTCTCGTTGGAGCTATCCCATCGATATTGGGATCATGACCTTTATTATCTATCAGGCCTATCTGCGGTTTCGCGGCACACGCGCCATCCGCATCTTGGAAGGCGTCGCGATTTTAGGGTTCGGTGGCTTGGCGGCGCAAAAAGCTGGGTTGTTCCTGACCTCATGGTTGCTTGGCGGTATCAGTGCTGCGGCGGTGGTGTTCTTTGTCGTGATCTTTCAGGCCGAGATTCGCCAGATGCTCGAACGCGTGAATCCGAGACTCCCAGCAACGCTGTTTCGCCAACTCCCTCAGGGAGGGTTGGTCCCGCTGAGCGAGACGATTTTTGCCCTCGCAGCCAAACGCTGCGGCGCACTGTTTGTTTTTGAGCGACGTGATTTTCTCGAGCCCCTCTTCAGGAGTCCTGGCGTTATTATCGATGCCCAGGTGAGCCCGGAACTCATCGAAAATCTGTTTACCCCTCCGACTCCACTCCATGATGGGGCGCTCTATTTGCAGGAGGGGCGGATCTATCGAGCGGGGTGTGTCTTGCCGCTCTCTGAGAACCGGCGGTTAGCCTCTTTCTATGGAACCCGGCATCGTGCTGCCTTGGGCATTTCCGAACAATCAGACGCCTTAGCGGTTGTCGTATCCGAAGAACGAGGGGGGGTGTCGGTGGCTGAGAAGGGAACATTAGAAGTGGTGAAGACACCGGCGGCATTACTGACCTGGCTCACTGACCGCCTGAGTGCGCCGACGGAGAGATCGCGAAAACAGTGGTTGAACATAGAGCCGATCACGCAAAACTGGCGACCCAAGCTGGCCTCGTTAATGATCGTCGGCATCCTGTGGGTTGTCCTCGTCGGCAGACAGGATACGGAGGTGGGGTTCTCGGTGCCAATGCTCTACACTAATGTACCGAAGACGCTCTCGATCCAGGATCAGGGAGTGCAGGAGGTCTATGTGCGAGTCCGTGGCTCTGAGGAAATGCTCAACTTTCTTGATATGACCCGCCTGCGGGTCGCGATCGATCTGAGGGATGCCAAGGCGGGGTCCCAACGGTACCCGCTTGCCGCCAAAGATATTAACCTTCCTCCTGGCTTGCAGCTTATCGGTATCGATCCTGCGGAGATCCGCCTCCGCCTACGGGAGACGTCTGTCGAACCGAATGGAGGGTAGCAGCGCTAACGTATGGAGCGAGGGGGGAACGATTTGCTGGGTGAAACCCGAATAGAGGAGGTGACGACATGACAGGAGATGGTCGTCTGCGAGTCATCATTGCGGGAGTCTCTCCTGAGATTGAACATGGCCGTTTTCCGATCAAGCGAACAGTTGGTGAACACGTCGTTGTCGAGGCCAATATTTTTGCTGATGGGCACGATGCACTTGCTGCCTTCCTGCTGTATCGCCACGAACAGGAGACGCAGTGGCAGCAACTCTCTATGCAGTTGCTTGTCAATGACCGTTGGCGGGGCGCGTTTGTGGTGACAGAATTAGGGGATTATTACTATACCCTGCAAGCCTGGGTGGATCGGTTCACCTCGTGGCGGCACGGGTTTGCCAAAAAAGTCGAGGCAGGTCAGGATGTCTCTGTAGAGCTGCTGATCGGTGCACAGTTGATTGAGGAAACGAGCCAGCGGGCGACGGGAGAGGCCGCCAAACAACTGCGATTGTGGGCAAAAACCCTGCGACAAGCCCAAGGCCGCACCCTTGCGGACCGCGTTGAGCTTGCCCTGGCGGATGAAGTTGCCGTACTCGTAGACGCCTACCCCGACCGACGATTTGCGGTGACCTACGATCATGAACTGCCAGTGCAAGTCGATCGTGAAAAAGCGCGTTTCAGCACCTGGTACGAGATGTTTCCCCGCTCAACTGCTCCGGTGCCTGGTCGCCATGGGACGTTCAAGGATTGTGAAGCGCGCCTGCCGTACGTCGCGTCCATGGGATTTGACATTTTATACTTCCCTCCTATTCATCCTATTGGCCGTACCTACCGCAAGGGGAAAAACAACGCCCTGGTTGCTGGTCCTGATGACCCGGGGAGTCCGTGGGCGATTGGTGCAGAAGAAGGCGGGCACAAGGCTATCCATCCTCAGCTTGGGACGTTGGCGGACTTCCGCCATTTGCTGGCAAAGGCAAAAGAATATGGAATCGAAATTGCGCTTGATCTCGCCTACCAATGCACGCCAGATCATCCCTATGTGAAAGAACATCCAGAATGGTTCCGCCATCGCCCTGACGGGACCATTCAGTACGCAGAAAACCCGCCCAAGAAATATCAAGATATTTATCCCATCGATTTTGAAACTGAGCACTGGCAAGAGTTATGGCAGGAACTCAAAAGCATCGTGTCCTTCTGGATCGACCAGGGGATTCGCATCTTCCGTGTCGATAACCCTCACACGAAATCTCTCCACTTCTGGGAGTGGGTGATCAAGGAGATCAAAACCTCTTATCCGGACGTGATATTTTTGTCGGAAGCGTTCACCCGCCCCAAAGTACGTTATCGCCTGGCTCAATTGGGCTTTACCCAATCCTACACGTACTTTGCATGGCGCAACACGAAGTCGGAGCTGACCCAGTATCTTACGGAGCTGACCCAGACGGAGGTGCGAGAATATTTTCGCCCCAATTTGTGGCCGAATACCCCGGATATTCTTACTGAATATCTCCAGCTTGGCGGGCGGCCTGCTTTTATTGTGCGCCTCATTTTGGCTGCGACTTTAGGGGCGAATTACGGTATTTATGGGCCAGCCTTTGAACTGTGCGAGAACCGGCCTCGAGAGGCGGGAAGCGAGGAATATCTGAATTCGGAGAAGTACGAGATTAAATACTGGGATCTGAACCGACCCGACAGCCTGAAGGAGCTGATCTCGCGTGTGAACTCCATCCGGAGGCAAAACCCGGCGTTACAGAGTGATCGGAGCTTGTGCTTTCATCAGGTCGATAACGAAAATCTCCTCTGTTACAGCAAGAGTACGGGAAACCACGAAAACCTTATCCTCGTTGTCGCGAACTTAGATCCCCACCATACCCAATCTGGCTGGACGGACCTCTCGTTAGATGCTCTCGGACTGACACCCCAACAGTCTTACCAGGTCCATGATCTGCTCAGCGATGCGCGGTACCTCTGGCAGGGTGGCAGGAATTATATAGAACTGAACCCGCACGTGATGCCAGCGCATATTTTGCAAATCCGTCATCGAGTGCGGACGGAGCGAGACTTTGATTACTACATGTGAGGGGGTTGGTGACGCTGTCTCACATGATCTGAAGGGGATGAAAAGAGAAACCTGATCGAAGGCGAAGAAAGGAGTATCAAGCGTGAGAGAAGGCAAAGTGATAGCCCGATATTGGCTGCGAGTCTGGGGACTGATTTGTGGAGGGATACTGACCCTTCTGCCCCTGCGGGTGCACGCCGTGCAGTCGCCACAGGCGGTGATTCAGGCGACAGTGGAACAGGCGATGGGAGTGCTGAGAGACCCAGCCTATCAGGGCAGCGAGCAGTTCCGCACCCGCATCAAAAAGCTGGAAGGGATTGTGTTGCCGCACGTCGATGCGTGGGAGTTTGGCCGTCGCTGTTTAGGAGTGCATTGGCAAAGACTGACTGATGCCCAACGCCAAGAGTTCATCGATCTGTTTAGGGAACTCGTCGAGAAGTCATACGGTGGGATGCTCGATAGCTATCCCAAGCAAGACGTTCGCTTTACCTATGACGCAGAGCGGGTCGAAGGAGACTTTGCTGAGGTGGACACACGGGTGTTTAATCCGGCGCAGGAGAAGCCGCTTGTCGTGATGTATCGCCTGCATCGAGTGAACGGGAAGTGGTTGATTTATGATGTGGTGGTTGAGAATGTGAGCATGGTGAGCAATTACCGCAATCAATTTAATCGCATTATCAGCCGGTCGTCATACGAGGAGTTGGTGGAGGCAATTAAACAGAAGCTTGTGCAACTGGAGACGGCACCAGCGTCGTAACCGCAGTGTGGCTATGCCATATACTATAGATGAAGATGAGATGCCGCAGCCAAAAGGGTCTGGCAGCGAGGTGCTCTCCCAAATGTATGGTGGTTGTGCTCGTCGGCTGCTTCGTAGGATTAGGAAGCAGCCGAGCGCCTGCTCAAGGGCTGCCTCCGGCCCAGCCGCCAACGTCTCAAGATGTAGAAAGGCCCATCCAGCTCGATACCATAGCGGCACGGAAAGCTGCCGTGCAAACCCAGATCGACGCACTCGGAGCACCAGATCCCCAGAAGAAAGAGCAAGAAGAAGCGCGATTATTCCTCGATCAGATCCTGAATACTTTGATTACTCTTGAAGAAACCTTGCAGAAGCAGGCAACCTATACGACACAGATTGCTGACCTGCCTCGGCGGTTACAGGAGCTTGAAAGAGAAAGCACCCAATTAGAGAGAAGCGCACCGAGCAATTTTTCGGCAGTGACCGAACAACTCCGCGACGAGTACCAGAGCCACATACAAACGGCCCAGAACGAAATTCAAGAGCTCATCAAACAAACCGTAGCTGGTGAGGTTCGTCTCGCGAGCATTCCGAAGGAAATCGAACAACGGGTGCAGGCTCGTGCTCGACTAGAAAAGGAGTTGTCAGCGGTACGGCAGGGGTCTGCGGAGGTGAGTTCCCAGGTACTGCCGCAGTACCGTGCAGAGTTACGCGCCCTCCAACTGCAATTACAGGAAACAGCAAGAGATGCCCTGCAGGCGGAACGCGAATGGCTGATCAAACAGATTCCTTTACAAGACGCGCTCCTGAAAGTGGCACAAGTACGTCTCGAGCGGCTGCAACAGGACCTCGACAGCATTAAACAAGCGCTCGGGCAGGCTCTTCAGGAAGAACAAACGACACTGAGCGACACCGCTGCCACTATGACGCAACAGATGGAGCAGAGCCTGGATCCTGTCGCGGCTTTCGTATTGGGAACCAGTCTGGAAACCGTTGAGATTCGCAGAGCCACAGCAGACTATCGCCAACAGTTCCACGAACTCAGCGATGATGTGCTTGCCCAGGAGAAGCAGAACGCCCAACTGAAACAAGACATCAACCGCTTGACCGCTCTCATGGAGAAATATGCCAGCGGTGAGGTGCCTGCGGGACACCTGCTCTCGCTCTTTGAGCGCTTGCAACGTGAACGGGTGGGCTATCGTGATACCCCGGTGGCAGTGCTGCAAGGGCATCTGCGTGTCCTCAATGAACAACTGTTTTCTCTCGATGACCTACTCTACGAATTTGACAGCCGCGAGGAGACCGCGCTCGCTGATTTAACTGTGCTGTTATCCCTGGCCTCGGCTGAGGAACAAGAAGCTGCCGTGACCGAAGTCCGTCAGCTCCTGGATGAACAAAGAGCGGCGCTGCGTGATCAACAGCAAACCCTCACGGCACTGGTGCAAGAAGTCACCAAGCTCCTGACGCTGCATCGCGAATACAAACGCCAGTTAGATGAGGGGTATCTCCTCGCCTTAAACCGCATGTTTTGGCTCCGTGATGGCGAGCCATTCAGTTGGGCGACATTCAGAGATGCCTTGGCCGGTGGAGCGTCGACCGGCGTACGTTTGTATACGGTTGCTCGCGCCGCACCCGCATATCTTCAGGATCATCTCTTCGATTCGCTGCGCTTTTGGTTCATGCTCTTATTGGTACTTCTTGTGCTGCCCTGGGTGGCCTATGGCATACACAAGCACTTGAAAACCCAGGTTACCTTTTCCCTTGCTGACCATGCTGAGCGGAAGGAGTTGCCGAGTGGCAAGACCGCAGCCCTGATTGTCATCCGAGCAGCTATTTGGCCAGCGTATCTGGCCCTGATCGCATGGGGATACGAGCAGGTCTTTGCTCACCCCAACGAGCCAGCCGATCTGGCGCTCGTGCGTGGGGTGCAGCTGAGCGCGCTCATATTGTGGGTTGCTCTTTTGAGCCGCGGAATATTGCGGCGGAATGGCTGGGCACAACGGTTTTGGGGATTCAGCCCGGAACTGTGCCGCTTACTGCATCGCACGGTGCTTGTAGTGTGTGTGGCCGCTTTTATCTGTCTTGTGCCCCGCTCGATCCTGCTTATGGCACCGGGGGGGGGAAGTACTGCCCTTGGGAGTTTGGCGCTCGCCCGCCTTTTGCTCCTGACCTTCCAGGGAGTGATGCTGGTGCTGGTCGCGATTGTTGGCCGACGCAGCAGTCTGTTGATGCAAACCGTCCTTGCTCAGAGCCGTGAGAATCGCGGCTTCTTGTGGCGTGTCTGGCCCTTCCTGCATGTTGCGCTACTCAGTGGCGTGAGCGCGATTATGATGCTCGACATCCTTGGTCGCCGTTATACCGCCGAGTTTTTGTGGTTCAGAATGCTGGGGTCACTGGCGGTTATCCTGCTCTGGGGATTGATGGCAGGAGTCGTGCTGCCTTGGGCATTTCGCAAGTTGACGGGCTATGCTGCGGTACCTGCCGATAGCGGCGAGCCGGATGGTGCGATATCGCAAAGTGATACTGCCCGCTATGTCACTCTCACCCGCGTCCTGTGCAATCTCGTGCTGGTGCTGGTTGCGGTGGGAGGAATTTTAGAGGTGTGGGGCTTGACGGTCTCCTGGGTACTGACCTCACCAGCAGTGTCGACCTTGCTGGCTCGCACTTTCGTCATCGCTGTAACGGTCGGAATAACCCTGGTAATATTGCAGATCAGCAAAGCCCTCACCGAGTCCTTGTTACAATCGAAGACCAGCAGAGACGGAGTCATGCGTGAGGCAGGGCGCAAGCTGAAAACGCTTGCCCCACTTGTGCAAACGGTCATCCGTGTAATGGCAATCTTCATCGCGGCCTTAGTGATTCTTGAACAACTGGGAGTCGATACCGGTCCCGTCCTTGCTGGAGTAGGGATCTTTGGCCTGGCGGTTGGCTTTGCTTCCCAATCCCTGATCAAAGATGTCATCAATGGGCTGTTTATTTTGTTCGAGGATAGCCTGTCCGTTGGGGATGTGGTGACCTTGCGCGGGATTGGCGGACAGGTCGAGAAATTTACGCTGCGGGCGGTGACACTCCGCGATCTTTCTGGGAATGTCCATGTGATTCCCAACAGTTCGTTCGACATGGTGACCAATTTCACTAAAGACTATTCACGCTATCTCCTCGACGTAGGTGTCGCCTACCGGGAAGACGTCGATACGGTGATTAGCACCTTGCGGGAAATTGACGAAGAGATGCGTCACGACCCCGAATACGGCAGAGATATGTTGGGGCCGTTGGAGGTGCTGGGGGTGGATCGGTTTGAGGATTCCGCGGTGATCATCCGGGCGCGCCTCACGACGCGGCCCATTCAGCAGTGGCGCGTCGGCCGTGAGTTTAATCGCCGTATGAAAAAAGTGTTTGACGAGCGTGGTATTGAGATTCCTTTCCCCCATCGTACGCTGTACTGGGGGGTGCCCAAAGAGAAGTCACAACCGCCCATCCACGTGGCGATGGAGAACCACAAGCCTCCTTTGCTAGGAGAGCAGGGAGGAGATTGAAAACGTGCCTTCCCGGGTTGCGTTTTCAGAGAGAAGTGAGGAGATGCTCATGTATTGTATACTGCGGGGTGGATTGTGGTGTGTCTCTGTCTACGGTTGGTGTATCATGCTCTCTGCTCTCGCGTATGCTGCCTGTGGGGAGGCGGTGGAGGACCTGCGTCGCGATTTGACTGTCGAAGAGCAAGGGATACGCACGACCGAACAGATGGTCCGTACCGCAGTGGCCACGGCCCGTATTCGTGATACTGCGCTCCGCAAAGCGCTGACGCGCCCGCCGGCGGACTACGATCAAGCCCTCGCGCGTCGCCTGAGTGAACTCCGTCGCACCGCAGTTGAGCCCAAACGTCAAGAGATCGAGCGCCTGCGCCAGCAGCACGAAGAGTCCCGGCGCCAGTGGGAGCACGACCATCGACAGCTTTCCATCCAACTCACAGAAGCCCGTGCCGCGTTTCAAACGAAAACCATTTCTCAGGAACAGTACTGTCGTGTCCGTGAGAAATACGCGCAGGGGTTGCGCCTCTATCTGCAGGGCATCCAGGGGTACCGTACAGGGATGGATCTCTACGCCAGGGCGCTCGACGCCTATGGGGAACGATTTCTCGAACCGTATACGCAGGGTTTTACTGATCCCCAACAATGGCAGACTCTCATCAGGCAGCTCGAACGCGGGGATTTTTTGCAAGACCTTCTGGTGCCTATGGCCGAGAATGTTAGGCGGAATAGCCCATCGGACGTGTCCCCCTGATTACCTCTCTGTCTAGGTCTAGTGCGTCCTGACAGCCCAACTGCTGAAGCCTTCCAAAGGGAAATTCAAGTTGGGCTTGACAGGCGGAAATTTTAGTCGTACAACCATAATTGACTAATAAGTCAATTATGGTCTAAAAGCCAATTTTGTGCAGACAGTCAAAAAAGAAGACTCGATCTGATTCAGTAGACAATCCTGAGCAAATGCCTTTCGTGCGAGAATGTCTTCGTGGGAGGCGAACTTTCTCAGTCCGCTAGTAAAGAGAAAAACGTGGGAACAAAAAAAATAAATAAGGAGGACAGGTTATGTCAGTGAAGAGTTCGTTCCACTTCATGCTCGCCTTGGTGACAGCGTATGGATTTGCCTGGCCCTATGCGGGAGGAGCTATTGCAGAAGAGGCTGCGGTAACAAAGGAAACAAGGGTGGTCGAGGAGAAGGAAGCGGCAGTGGAGGACAAGAAAGTTGAGGTAACTAAAGGAGAAGCCAAGACAGCCGAAGAAGCCACTCCGCTGAAAGCTGAGAGCGGTGAAAAAGCTGAAAGAAAAGATCCCGCTGAGAAGGCTGCGACAGTAGCAGAAAAGAAGGCCAAAGTCACTGAAAAGAAGGCGGAGGCCGCCAAGGAAGAAGCTGAGGTCATGAAGGAGTCTGCTGCGGTAGCAGAAAAGAAGGCTGCTGTAGAAACCAAGAAAGCTGAAGTAGCCAAAGAAGAAGCCAAAGCGGCAACCACGGTAGAGAAAAAGAAAGCCGCAGGAGCCAAGGAAGCCGCGGCGGTGACGAAAGAGGAAGCAGCAGTAGAGGAGAAGAAAACCGCGGTAGAGAAGAAAAAAGCTGAGGTAGCAAAAGAGGAAGCTGAGATTGCCAGAGAAGAAACGAAGGTAAAGACAGAGACTGGAGCCACAGCGGAAGAAAAGGCCAAGGCTGAAGAGAAGGCTGCCGCACTAGAGGAAAAGGCGGAACAGGCTGAAAAGAAGGCTAAAGCAGCTGAGAAGAAGACCGACACAGTGCAAGAGCAAACCACCGAAGCGCAGACACAAGGCCAAGATACAAAAGTTGAGCAAGACAACGCTGAGTAAAATTCTCTTTCCCTGCGACCGGGGGAGATCTTCCTCGGTCGCAAAGGCTTTCGTTTATTGCCCTTCTCTGTTGTGTTGAGTACCGATGTTTTCAAGACACGACAAGCACCACACCGCTGCGCGGGTCCAGAGGTAATTTGTTCAGCATTCCAGAGGCGAGCGACCACTTTGTCTCATTCCATACGTCTCGTAACTCACCCTCGCTACGGCCAAGTGGCTGAACAGAAAGGGTGAGCTGTCTGGTAGTTGATGCGGTGTTCAGGGCAATGACCAACACGTCTGTGTCCAAGGTGCGCCCAAACGCATATACCCCCTTGTCTGCGTACAGGCGCGTGTAGCTGCCACGTCGTAAGGCAGGATGTGCGTGTCGCAAGGCGATGCACTTCTTGACGAACGCCAGCAGTTCGTGATCCCAGCGAGCAGGGTCCCAAGGGAACGCTCTCCGGCAGTCCGGATCATGCCTGCCTGGCAGTCCAATCTCATCGCCATAATACAGGCATGGTGCGCCCGGGGAAGTGAACAGAAAAAGGAGGGCGAGTTGGAGGGCTCTCTTATCGTCGCTGACGCTGGTGAGGAAACGAGGTGTGTCGTGACTATTAAGCAAATTGAACTGTACCGCGGTAATCGCGGGATCGTAGAGGCTGAGGATCTCGTCAATCCGGTCGGCGAACTGCGGAGCCGTGAGCGAACGGACCTCACGATAACTGCCAGCCCGGTGCGTCTCGCGCATATCTAAGTGCTCCCCGCCGAAAAAGCCCAAGCAAGCTTTCGTCAGGGGGTAATTCATGACCGCATCGAACTGATCACCTTGCAGCCACCGTTGTGCCTCATGCCAAATCTCGCCGACGAGATAGGCGTCTGGGTTCACCGCCTTCACCCGGCGGCGGAACTCTTGCCAAAATGCGTCGTCGTCGATTTCTGTCGGGACATCGAGGCGCCAGCCGTCGATGCCAAACTGAATCCAGTGCGTGGCGACATTCCAGAGGAATTCGCGAACGGCTGGGGTATCAGTATTAAACTTTGGCAGGGCGGGCAGATCCCACCAGGCTTTATAGCCAAAAGCCTTTAAGCTGCCAATCCCGCTGCGCAAGGCTGCGCGCGCTTCTGGATCGGGGTGCGTCGCGAAGTGGCGGCGACCGTAGAGACGATCTGGATCAAAGTGAAACCAATCCACATACGGGGAGGCGGCACCGTTCTCTAAGGTATGATGGAATTGCCAGAAGCCGCGGCTAGCGTGGTTGAAAACCCCATCGAGGATAATGCGGATATTGCGCGTATGCGCGGCATCAAGCAAGCTGCGAAAAGCAGCATTTCCTCCCAAGAGGGGATCGACGTGAAAGTAGTCGTAAATATGGTATCGGTGATTCGCCGCCGATGCAAAGATAGGGTTCAGATACATGGCGGTGACGCCGAGGTCGTGCAGGTGGTCAAGGTGTTCAAGGATGCCGAACAGATCTCCGCCCTTAAAGCCGAACGGCGTTGGTGGGCTCTCCCACGGCTCAAGGTTGAGATTCTTGCCCAAACGACCACTAGTGGCAAAGCGGTCAGGGAAGATCTGATAGAAAACTGCGTCTGGCACCCAATCCGGTGTAACGATCCGCATAACCCTTCCTTCAGACAGTTTATGACTCAGCCGTTTCTCATACATCGACTGCCCAGAGGAAGACAGACCAGGGCACACTCATGAAGTTTCTTGGTGCACAATTGTCGTATTTCTTAGGCGAGCGGGAACTACGGCGCAATATTGGGGCGCTGTTCAAATACGTGGGGTTCTTACTGGGGGTGATTGCCGCCTTTTCTGTCACGTTTCATCTAATCATGTTCTATGTCGAAAGGCAGTACCATTCCTGGCTCACCGGCGTCTACTGGACGCTCACCGTGATGAGTACTCTGGGATTTGGTGACATTACCTTTAGCAGCGATATTGGACGGCTGTTCAGTATCGTCGTTCTGTTGTCAGGCATTGTCTTGCTGTTAATTGTTCTTCCCTTTGCTTTCATTCGGTTTTTCTATGCGCCCTGGATCGAGGCTCGAATGCGGTTACAGGCGCCTCGTGAAGCCCCAGCCCACGTGAGTGGGCATGTGCTGATCTGTACCTATGATACGATTGTGCCAGGACTGATCGAACGGTTGCGGCTGCGTAACATTCCCTATTTCGTTATTGAGTCAGATCCCGCAGTAGCCGCACGCATGCACGGGGATGGTATATCGGTCGTCTCTGGTGAGGTTGACAGCCGGGCGACATACGAAAATTTACGGGTGGCTCAGGCGCGCTTAGTCCTTGCCAATAGTGAGGATACAATCAACACAAATATTACCCTGACTGTTCGTGAAGTTGCTCCGCAGGTCCCCATTGTTGGTATTGTTGACAATGAAGACTCGATTGACGTCCTGGAACTCAGCGGCTGTCCCTATGTGTTGCCATTGAAGCAGCGACTAGGAGAACGGTTGGCTAATCGCGTAAATACTGGACATGCACAGGCGCATGTTATCGGCAGTTTCAGAGACCTGCAGATCGCGGAGTTTCCCGTGCGGAACACGCCACTGGCCGGCCGCACGATTCGTGAGACGCGGCTACGAGAGGTTATCGGAGTCAACGTGATTGGCGTCTGGGAGCGCGGGCGATTGTTGCCAGCACGCCCTGAGATGCACCTTTCCGATGTCAGTGTGCTAGTTGTGGCAGGAACCGCAGCGCAGATCCTCGAACTCGATACGTTACTGGTGATCTATGATACGAATTACAATCCTGTCTTGGTCATCGGTGGTGGGAAAGTAGGGTGTGCTGCTGCCCGTGCGCTTACCCAGCGAGGCATTCCGGTGCACTTGGTCGACCGAAATGAACTATTACGCGAACAGCTCGCTGACATTGCGGATCAACTGTTCATCGGCGATGCTGCGGATCGTGCGGTCCTAATGCGTGCAGGGTTGCACGAGGCGCCCGCGGTGCTGCTCACGACCAACGACGATGCAATGAACATTTATCTTGCGGTCTACTGCCGCCGGCTCAATCCCAAGCTCCATATCATCAGCCGCATCACGCATGAGAGAAACCTTGAAGCGGTCCACCGTGCTGGCGCGGATTTCGTGCTCAGCTACGCATCGCTCGGTGTGGAGTCCATTTTGTCTTTCTTACATGGCCGCGAGTTGATGATCCTGGGAGAAGATGTCGAACTCTTTGCCGTCCCGCTTCCTCCGTCGTTAGCCGGTCGGACGCTAGCTGAGAGTGATATTGGAGCCGGCACCGGCCTCAATGTCATTGGTATTCAACAAAATGGACGTGTGGTCACGAATCCTCCTGCGGCGACGACGTTAGTCCAGGGAAGTGAATTGTTCATGATAGGCAGCCCCCAACAGCACCAGGTATTTACTGAGAGGTTTAGCCTATGAAACGTAAAGAGGAAGAGGTGGAGCGAGACTAAATCGGGCCACACAACTTTGGTACATTTCACTGGAAGGTTACCTCGGTGCTGTCTGCTGAGCGGAGCGAAGCATCTCTAGGAGAGGCCCTTGGTTGCACTCAGGGTGACAGGCAGAGTAAGCTTTTCATTCGTACAATTTGGACGTTGAGACATGCCCTGCAATGCATTGCTCCGATATTCCTGGTGCAGGTGGGTTTTTCGTCTCGTCATAGCTGCGAGCGAGAAATTTCAAGATGACCTGCTCAGCCTGCGTGCCATGGGTCTGACATACACGACACTGCTCTCGCTCGCCCCGTTTCTGGCCGTAACCTTCGCGATGCTGAAAGCCTTTGGTGCGCACAACCAACTCGAACCGTTCCTCTCTCGCGCCTTTGAACCGTTAGGCCCAGAGGGAGGAGAGATCACGCGGAGAGTCGTTGAATTTGTTGACAACCTGCGGGTTGGAGTCCTTGGGGCGGTGGGGATAGCCACCTTATTTTACACGGTCATCTCGCTGATCGGACAAATCGAGGACGCGCTCAATTGTCTTTGGCAGGTCCGTCAGGCTCGCAGTTGGACACAACGATTTCGCGATTATCTGAGTGTGGTGCTGGTGGGGCCAGTTTTTGTTTTTACGGCTTTTGCGCTCACTGCGTCGGCCCAAAGCTACTGGCTCATCCAGTGGCTGGTAACAATCACGCCGTTCGAGTTCATTGTCACTATGGCCACTCGCATCATGCCTTTTTTGTTTCTGTGTGTGGGGTTTACTCTGGTGTATTGGTTTCTCCCCAACACCCGAGTCCGCTTGTCTTCGGCGCTGATTGGTGGCGCAGTGGCGGCAATCCTGTGGCAATTGGCCGGGGTGGGATTTACTACGTTCGTGGCGAGTTCAACCCACTACGCGGCAGTCTATTCGAGTTTCGCGATTCTCATCATTTTTTTGCTCTGGCTCTATGTCGGCTGGCTGATCGTTCTGGTGGGGGGAGAGGTTTCTTACTTTCACCAGTATCCTCTGCTCGTATCCAGGAAAGGGCGGTACCGGAAAAACATTTCACTACCGGAAGAACGGTGGGCACTGGAAATGCTCGCGGAGATCACGAAACGGTATCTTTCTGGACAATCTCCCTGGAATCTGACAGCACTGGCCGCGGCAGGTGGCCCCCCTCTTGCCCAGGTTGAGAATTTCATTGATGCGTGTGTGCAGCGCGGCATCCTTTTACGGGCTCTGCAACCCGAAGGCGTCTCATTGGCACGTCCACCAGAACAGGTCGCGGTCACTGAGATCTTCGATTTACTTCATGACCGAGACGCTACTGACCTCACTGGCGAAGGCAATGACCCTGTTGCCCGGACTTTGTCTCGGCGGGATCAAGCCGTCCGTCAAGCACTTACAGGAATAACGCTGAAATCGTTGATCTCCGTGACGAATGCGGGTATCGCGGAGGTGGCTACCGCTCCGTGCCAACCCAAGAGGTAGCACGGTTACTGCGGTTATTGGAAAGCAGTGCTGCGACAGAACCACAGCAGCTGTGAACATGCCGAAGAACATTTCTTCAGGAGTAGCAATTTGCCTAGAGGAGGCTGATGAGGGCATTCTCTTCTTCACGTTGCCGACGACACTCGGCACAGCGACACGTTTGACGCAAATCTGACCAAGAGAACCGGCTGCTATGCCCATCTGGCCAGACCACTACGATCCCTTTCTGGTCTCCGACAACGAGAGGTTCTTGGTCCTGTCTGAGGGGGAGATGCAGACGCTCTGCCCTTGTAAGCGGTGATTTTTCCATACCAATCCTCTTTTCTCATATGCTTTCACACGAAGGGTTTACCAGGAAAAGGAACGTTGTCAGCCCGCCTGGCTTGATTTCTCCTTACTATGAGTTCCCCTTGTCGACAAGATATGCAAACCTCTCCAGACTTGCCAAGGGGCGTGGCGCAATGGAAACTACCTTTGCCATCTCCAAAAATGGGATATCTTGTACCTCCTTAAGTGCCTCATCGTCGCAAGCATCGATGAGCCAGATCACGTTCTGGAGAATCTCTTCGGTTTTCTGCATTGCTTGCTCCTCCTTTGTCGTCGCTGCTCTGCTCTCGCTAGTGGCGACTTGGGGCATTTGCACATATGGCCCGATATTCATCTTCGTAGAAGAATTGATTTTCACCGAAAGCTGGCTTGAGCTGATCGAGCCAGGTCGCGGTTGGGTCAAAGCGTGCGAAAAAAGGCCGTTGCACCCAATCTGGATTTCGTCCTTGGAGAAAGCGTAAGACGAAAACTTTCTCACCAGTAACTTCGGTAATACCCTGAATTTCGACCTTCCCTGGTCCCGCACTCATAGACGGGCCACGGACTGTGCGTCCAAGTCCAGAGACTCGTGTGATCGCTGCGCGGAAAATCTCCCAGGCCTGCGCGAGCGGTACTTCGAAGTAGCGTCGAGCGCCAGTGTCACGCTCTACGAACATATAATAGGGCACGATGCCCAAGCGAACCTGGGTGCGCCAGAGACGTGCCCACACGGTTGCCTCATCGTTAATATGCGCAAGCAGTGGCCCTTGACCGCGAATCACTGCCCCAGTGCTGCGTATCTGATGGATCGCTTCCCGTGAGGCGGGTGTTTCGAGTTCTCGCCAGTGGTTGTAATGCGCCATGAGGGCAACGTGTTTGCCACCTTTGACTAACCGTTCAAGCAGCCGGAGGAGTGCCGCTGCGTCGACATCGCGGGTGAACCGATATGGCCAATACGTCAACGCCTTGGTGCCAATCCGGATCGTTTGCACATGCGCGAACCGTGGCTCAAGTAACGGGGCCAGATACTCTGCCAAATGATGCGTCTTCATGACCATAGGATCCCCGCCGGTCAGCAGTAAATCGCTGATTTGAGGATGCGCAGCGAGGTAAAGATGCAGTCGGCCCGCATCAGTAGAGGCAAATCGCAGGTCCTGGATACCGACGAACTGCGCCCAGCGAAAACAGAAGGTGCAGTAGGCATGGCATGTCTGCCCCTGGCTCGGGAAGAACAGCACCGTCTCGCGGTACTTGTGCTGCATGCCAGGTAACATCTCACCATTCAAACGGGGAACGTTTAATTGTTGCTGTCCGGCCGGGTGTGGGTTGAGTCCAAAGCGGATTTCGTCGGCCAAAGCTTTTATGGTTTCCCGGTCGGCTCTGTTCTTCAGTAAAGTGGCCATGCGCGCGAAATCTTCTGGCGCGAGCATCCCCGGCTGAGGAAAGGTCAATTGAAACAGTGGATCGTCCGGCACTTGGTCCCAATCAATGAGGTGATCAATAACATATTGGTTGACACGGAATGGTAAGACCTGAGCAGTCACCTGCATAGCAAAACGATGTTCTTGCGAAAGCCGGGTGAGCTGTGGAATCTGCTCTAAATGACGCTCGGTGTAGACCTGAAAGCGCGGAGAGGGATTCGCCGGAACTGGTTGCAGCGGTGCCCAAGCAGTGAGATTTGTGGCATAATTCATCCTGTCCAGCATGATATTCCCTCCTTTCCTCGAAAGGATTCTCATCCTTCCACTTTGAGCAGGTGTTCGGTGCAGGAAAGTATTTTTTCAATTATGTTTGTCTGTATGGTCAAAATTGACTATATAGTCATATATGACCGTATACTGTTTCCCTTTGCTTGTCAATTCATCCACCTCACCCTTTCCCCTGTCGATCGGTCATTGGTCGAACCCGCTGGTAAGGAGAGTGAGGGTCCCTCTCTTTGGGGTTAATGGAGGAGAAGACTCTCGGTTGAGGTGGTCATTGTGGTTGTTGCAGTTCCCTGCGTTCTGCGGTGCTGGCCGCTCGGGTTGGGAAATGCACGAGGTCCACGTCCCTGTATACGAGGGGGGATAACGCCACTACTGGAGGCAGGACGCGTAGCGCTACTTCACGTCGGCTCTCTTCACCGCAGACAGTGAGAGAGAGGGGGTAGGTTGCTCGCCTTCGCTGAGAGCCATGACAGTTGCGACTGCGAGATCCCCGGTGACATTTACCGCTGAGCGAAACATATCGAGGAGACGATCCACTCCGAGGATCAATGCCAGGCCTGCTGCAGGGACCCCTATGGCAGTGAGCACCATCGTTAAGGTGACCATCCCAGCTCCCGGTACCCCAGCAGCGCCGATGGAGGCGACGGTTGCCATGAGGACAATGCTCAGCTGGGCTCCGAGCGTGAGATCCATATGGAAAACCTGGGCGATAAAAAGTGCAGCTACCCCTTGATAGAGTGCCGTCCCGTCCATGTTAATGGTGGAACCTAACGGCAGGACAAAGCTCGAAACCTCGCGGCTTACTCCCAAGTTTTTCTGCGCGCACTCCATCGTGATGGGCAGAGTGGCGGATGAAGAAGACGTTGAGAAGGCAATGAGCTGAGCTGGGCGGGCTGCACGCATGAAGCTGAACCACGAAACCTGTCCGAAAGACTGCACTAAGCCCCCGTAGACCACGCCGGCATGAACGGCCAGACCAATCAGCACTGTGACGCTATACACGAGCAGTGCTTTCAGCACGCTGAGACCACTCGTCCCCACAACTTCAGCGATGAGTGCCGCAACGCCGAACGGAGCAAGGGCCATAATCATATGGATTAAAACGATCATCGCTTGTTGCACGACCTCAAAAATGTTGATCACTGGCATACTGATATCAGAACCAAGCATGGTCAGGGCAACTCCGAAAAGAACGGCAAAGAAAATAACTTGAAGCATGTCTCCCTGTGCCAGTGACGCAACGGGATTAACCGGGATGATGGCGAGGAGGGTGTCACCAATCGCCGGAGCTTCAGCAGCAGCTGCAACCCGCGCATCTGCCGCCTCGCCGAACTGGGCAAGCAGGGTGGCGCGGTCGGCCGCATGAATGAAGGTTCCAGGTTGAAGAGTCTGGGCACAGACTAAACCGACAGTGACGGCAATTGTGGTTGTGAGCAAATAGAGCCCGAGCGTTTTGAGCCCTAAGCGACCAAGCTTCCGTACGTCTCCCAGGCTGGCCACTCCTACGAGTAAAGAAGCGAAAACAAGAGGAATGATGACCATCTGGATGAGGCGCAGAAAAATTTTCCCTATTGGGCTCAGCCAAGCAATGATCGTGTCACCGAGCCCACTAATCGGGAGCTGGGAAAGTTTGAAGCCGCCATCAGGCAGCGGCTCGCTATCGATCCGTAACCAGCCGTGTACCGTATCTCCCGTTTGTGTTGCTCCGAGGCGCTGGCGTAATACATCGGTTGGGTCGTGAAGCGCGAGCAGTCGGTGGAAGGGAAATCGGACCTGGACCCAGGTTGGGACAGTGTGTGCATGGTCGAGGTTATCAACCTGAGACTTCGTCAAGGTGTCTACCACAGTAAAGCGAATAGGCACGTTTGCTGGTAGCTTTACCTCGGTCGAAGGATCAGTACGGTCCAATCGTAAGTGAACGCTCGCGGCATCGGTGACTTTATATATGTCATGGGTGAAGAGCACCGAGTTTGGGCCCAGGAGCAAACCAACGAGCGCACCGATAACCATACCCAGGAGGATTTTTGTGTAAATCTGCATGATTGGAGGAGCACTGCCTGCGGATGTTATCGCTGAGCACAGAGCCAATCAACCAGGCATTGAACGCCGGCGACCGTATCTTCACACCAAAAATCAATGAAGTCTTCTGGCAGTGGTTGGTCCAAGGGCAGAGTTTCGCTTGCTGCCAGGGCCTTTGCTCCATCAAAATTCACATACGCCAGCCGGGCGGTCAACTCTTCAGCGGGACGGTGGCACGAGGCCCCTGGCAGAAGGGCGACACCAGTCTCCTTGAGAAGGTGTTCACACAGCGTGACACTTCCCTGGATCCCGTGCCGCGACAATTGGGCTGTCAAAGGCGAAAAATCGAGAAAGAGGTAAAATGCTCCGATCGGTGGGTGCACGCGAACCCCAGCGTGGGAGAGCAGGTGTGCACACCGCTGACCTAACGCAGCCAGGATCCGCCGCGCGTGCCACAGATAACGCTCTATACTAATCGCGCCGCGGAAGGCGCGCACAGCCGCATACTGAATCGGTGCGCTGACCGAAGTATACGTCTCACTCGCGACGGCAGCCATCGCTTCGAGTAACCACTGCAAAGATGCGGGAAAAGTAAAGGTTCCGAGTCGCCAGCCTCCTGCCCCACACCATTTTGATAACCCTGAACTGATGATCGTACCCTCAGGATAAAAACGCGCAACCGAGACGTGTTTCCCCTCATGATGAAGCTGTCCGTAAATTTCATCGGAGAGCAGCACGATACCAGCCCGTCGCGCGACTGCGGCGAGTTCTTCAAGCTCAGCAGCGTTATAGGTTGCGCCCTCGGGGTTGCCTGGATAGTTCAGCATCAGGATACGAGGCTGAGGGCCGTTTCTCTTGTAGAGGGTTTCGATCTGGTAAGGCATGAGGCGCCATTTGTCGACAAAAGTGGTGTGAATCAGGTGGACACGCCGCCCTAAAATACGGGCTTGGGGCACGTAGGAGACCCAACACGGAGTCGGGACAATCAACTCCCCGTCGAAGACCAACTGTAAAAGGAACAACAGCTCTTTGGAGCCAGGAGCGACCAGCACACCGTCCGGCTGGGCTTCTACATGGTCTTTCCTGCGATGGAAATCGGCAACGGCTTCGCGCAAGGCTGGTAATCCTTTGACGGGAAGATAATCTTTTTCATGCGCATATAATCTGAGCGTGTTGACCACCTCGGTCGGCACCGGAAAGGGGGACTGTCCCAGGCCAAATTTATAGATAGTCTGCCCCTCGCGGCGGAGCGCGTTACTCCGCTCGTTGATCGCAAGTGTAGCGGATTGGGTCAGACCACGAACATTGGGATTCAACATTTGGTGCATAGGGGTAGCTGAGCCCTTCTTTACCTGCATTCCGTGGTTTTCCTCCTACAATCCATCTCCACTCAACGGCCTGCCCACAGCAGACTGTGATCCTCTCCTTCTTCAGCTCCTTCGTCAATCTCCAACAGGCAAAGCCTGGCGAAAGGAGAAATTTTAGTATGCTCTTTTGCGCTTTTTTGCTCAATCATCTTTTGCCTCCTCGGCCGCGATTGCTCCTAGGAGAGAGCCTCGTTTCTTTGCACACGAGGACATCGCTTTCTGAGAGAACTCACTGTAGGGTAGGCAAAAATGACTAATAAGTCAAATATGACGATGGTTTGCATTTTTACCGTACTGATACCAAGGGGCAACAATGCGTCGCATTGGACTGGGAGAATTGCCAAGAAGAGCGAACCCATTGACAAAATAGCGAAGCTGCTGCACTATAAGAAAATAGTACTGGTTTAGTCTTATTTATGTGCACCATTCCAGACTTGGTTCCCTCTCCAGAGACCCTCCCCCCGGTCTGGAGAACAAGGCATCGCGTCGCTGAGCGAGAAAGAAAAGGGGGTTGGTCATGATCCGAATAAGCAAGCTCACTGACTACGGGATCATGCTATTAACATACATTGCTCGGGACCCACTGCTCACGCGCAATGCGCGCGAGCTCGCAGTAGAGGCGCATTTGCCCTTGCCAACGGTGAGTAAAGTCTTAAAAATCCTCGCGCGCGAGGGGCTCTTAGTCGCGCACCGGGGGATAAAAGGGGGATTTAGTCTTGCTCGGCCCCCTGAAGAAATTTCGGTGGCAGACATCATTGGTGCCCTGGAAGGGCCGATTGCGATGACTGAGTGTAGTATGCACGCTCCGAGGATCTGCCAATTAGAGCGGCAATGCCCGGTCGGCAGCAACTGGCAGATGATCAATCAAGCGGTGCAGGGCGCCCTGGAAACCTTGACCCTTGCGGCAATGACGCGCCCGCTCCCCCGGAATTTTGTGGCCTTCGGGACCCATCGCCCGGTAACAGCTGGCGACCCCAGGGAGCGCATCACCGTCCAGAGTGAACTGTAACGAGGAGAACACACATGGCAACAGCCCCGAATACGATAGAGACCTGGAAGAATCAAGAATACAAATATGGGTTTGTGACAGACATTGAAACCGATGTGGTTCCACGTGGACTCAATGAAGACATCGTTCGTCTGATCTCGACCAAGAAAAACGAACCCCTGTTCATGTTGGAGTGGCGTCTCAAAGCGTATCGCTATTGGGCGAAGTTAGCCAAAGCGGAAGGCGAACCGAAGTGGGCAAACGTCACGTTTCCCCCGATCGACTACCAGGACATCATTTATTACTCCGCACCAAAACAAAAAAAGGACGGTCCCCAGAGCCTCGATGAAGTTGATCCAAAGTTATTAGAAACCTTTGAGAAACTTGGCATCCCGTTGGCGGAACAGCAGCGGCTCACCGGCGTTGCAGTGGATGCGGTGTTCGACAGTGTGTCTGTTGCCACCACGTTTAAGGGGAAACTCGCTGAGTTGGGAGTCATCTTCTGCTCCTTTTCCGAGGCGGTTCAGCATCATCCAGACTTGGTTGAGCGGTATCTCGGGTCGGTGGTGCCTTATACCGATAATTTCTACGCAGCGTTGAATGCCGCGGTCTTCAGTGACGGTTCATTCTGTTACGTTCCCAAAGGAGTGCGCTGTCCGCTCGAACTCTCGACGTACTTTCGCATCAATGCTGCTGATACGGGTCAGTTCGAACGCACGCTGATTATTGCCGATGAAGGGAGCTATGTGAGCTATCTGGAAGGCTGCACCGCGCCGATGCGAGACACGAATCAGCTCCATGCCGCAGTTGTGGAGTTGGTCACGCTTGATAACGCGCAGATCAAATACTCGACCGTGCAGAACTGGTATCCGGGTGACAAGCAGGGCAGGGGCGGTATCTACAACTTTGTCACCAAGCGTGGCAAGTGCCTCGGCAAAAACTCCAAGATTTCATGGACACAGGTCGAGACCGGCTCCGCCATCACTTGGAAGTATCCGAGCTGCATCCTACAGGGGGAAAACTCGGTTGGCGAATTCTACTCGGTGGCGCTGACGAACAACTACCAGCAGGCTGACACTGGCACGAAGATGATCCATATCGGGAAAAACACCAAGAGCACGATCATTTCCAAAGGAATCTCGGCGGGCCACGGCCAGAATACCTACCGTGGACTGGTAAAGATCATGAAAGGCGCCACCGGCGCTCGCAACTACTCGCAGTGCGACTCGTTACTGCTGGGGGACAAATGTGGTGCTCATACCTTTCCCTATCTCGAAGTGAACAATAGCTCATCGCAAGTCGAACACGAAGCGACAACCTCAAAGATTGGCGATGACCAACTCTTTTATTGCAAACAGCGTGGGATTGCAGCCGAAGATGCGGTGTCGATGATCGTCAACGGTTTCTGTAAACAGGTATTCAAGGAATTGCCCATGGAGTTTGCGGTAGAAGCGCAGAAGCTGCTCGGCGTGAGCCTTGAAGGCAGCGTCGGCTGAGTCAATCCCTGAGGAAAGAGGAGCACCCATGTTGGAAATTCGTAACCTCCGTGCGAAAGTCAATGATTGTGAAATTCTGCAGGGCCTTGATCTGACAGTGACCGCTGGTGAGGTGCACGCGATCATGGGGCCGAACGGTTCAGGCAAGAGCACTCTGGCCAACGTCCTGGCTGGACGAGAAGACTACGAAGTGACCGCTGGCGCGGTGCGATATGAAGGGCAGGATTTGTTGCAGATGGCCCCAGAAGAACGTGCGCGCGAAGGGATCTTCCTGGCGTTTCAATATCCCATTGAGATCCCCGGCGTGAACACGGCCTACTTTCTCAAAGCTGCCCTGAACGCGAGTCGCAAACACCGTGGCCTTGAGGAACTTGATGCGATGGAATTCTTGGCGTTGGTCAAAGAGAAAATGAAGCT
>CAZCWX010000036.1:0-3114 GCA_964502465.1 uncultured Enterobacteriaceae bacterium
CGGCATTACCTGCTACCCCACCTATGGCGGCAGCGGCATCGTCGCCACCGAGCTCGGCATGGAACTGGCCGCTCGCGGGCACGAGATCCATTTCATCACCTATGCCAACCCGATCCGCTTAAGCGGCGAGTCGCCTCGCATTCACTATCACGAAGTGGAGGTCAGCAACTATCCGCTGTTTCAGTACCCGCCTTATAGCTTGGCCCTGGCCTCGCGCATGGCTGAGGTGGCGCGCGCCCAGTCGCTCGATCTGCTGCACGTTCACTACGCGATTCCGCATTCGATCAGCGCCTGGCTGGCCAGCCAAATGGTGAGTGAACGGCGTCTGCCTTTCGTGACTACGCTGCACGGCACCGACGTAACCTTGGTCGGGGTCGACCCCTCCTACCTGCCCATCACGCGCTTCTCCATCGAGCGCAGCCCCGCCGTCACCTCCATCAGCCAAAACCTCAAAGACGCGACCATCGCCACTTTTGGCATTCGTCCCGAGAGGATCCGCGTCATCCACAACTTCGTCAATTGCGACCTCTACAAGCCGCGCCCCGAGATCAAAGCCAAACGGGAGTTCGCCCCGCCGGGAGAGAAAATCCTTTTTCACCTCTCGAACTTCCGTTCCGTCAAGCGCATCCTCGATTGCGTGCGAATCCTGGCGAAGGTGAATCGGGAAGTCCCCTGCCGCCTGCTGATGGTTGGCGACGGTCCCGACCGCGGCCCAGCCGAGTCGTTGGCCCGCGAGTTGGGCTTGCAGGACCGGGTTCTGTTTCTGGGCAAGCAACTGCGCGTCAACGAGCTGTTGCCGGTGGCGGACCTGTTGCTATTGCCGAGCGAGATGGAGAGCTTCGGCCTGGCGGCGCTCGAGGCCATGGCCTGCGGCGTCCCGCCCGTGGCCTCGAAGGTGGGTGGCGTGCCCGAGGTCGTCACCGATGGCGCGGACGGATTTCTGCTCCCGGTGGGCGATATCGATGGCATGGCGCAAGCGGCCGTCTCGTTGCTCAAAGATCCAGCCAGATACGAAGCGCTCGCCGCCGCGGCGCGGCGCACCGCTGAGGAACGCTTCGCAACAACCATGATCATTCCCCAATACGAGGACTGCTACCGTGAGCTGTGCGGCCGGGAATAAACAGCCTCCAGCGCCCGCCCGTGCCGTCATCGGCAGACTGTCCCGAACGTTTAAGGGGGACAGTTTCCGCGGCCGGCAAACCCCGACTCTCGCTAATGAGCAAGGCGGAAACTGTCCCCGGGGGAGCAGACTGTAGCGAATGTCTTGCGGCCAGGAAGGCTCTGTCGCCACCCGGACACGCGGAGGCCCGCCCCTACAGCGGCTGGGCGGTTTTGTGCGCATGTAGGGGACGGGTCCCACCCCGTCCCGATGTCATTGCCGAAGTTGCTGGCAGGATCGCCACCCAGGCGGGCGCGGAGGTCCGCCCCTACAGTTACAGCTTATTTCCGAGTGGTCATCAGGCCTTTGTGAGAAATACAGGGCAGTCCACGAAAAACAGAGAGATCGGGAAAGAGAAAACAGCGGTGCGGCTAAGACCAGTTTTGCCGGAAGGACGGAAGGCAGGCGAGACAGGTCACGGGGCGGTTGATACTTGATCGGAACACAGCTAAGCCGGGAAAGCGGCTACTCCCCCGGCTTAGCCGTTACCGTTTAACACTGTTGTCCGGTGATGACACCACGATGATCGTTGGCTACCACCTCTTCTTCTTCTTCTTACTGAATAGCTTCTTCAGCAAGTCCTTTAAGCTGCCGTGGTGCTTGTTGTTGTTCTTCTTACCGTACGTATTGCCCGTGGCCCTAGCCGGCTGGCTGGACGCCGTCATCAAAACCGTCAATGTCGGCGCCATCCAGAGTGCTTGTTTCCCAGTCTTTTTGAGAAAATCGCGGCGGTTGCCACTCTTGTTTTCGAGGTTCTCCAACATGTTGCACTACTCCTCTTTTGACACAACCACGGTGCTATCCGTGGCTGAAAACACTTGGTGATCGTACTATCGAAATATCAGTGCGGTAAAGGCACATTTTCCGGCGGTACGCTCGTACCGATCGCCATGGTACCTACAAGCTGTCCACCATGGTACTTTTGGCGCCTTGGTTGAAAAGACAGCGCTTGCTACACACCGAGGTAGGGGCCTTGCGGAATATTCCTCTGGCCCTAACAGCCCGTGGTAGAAGTCGCACGCCGCTCTTCGGGGACTGTCACCTTTTTCGCGCCCGCATGAAAATCAGCAGCTTGTATGGGCGGGCCGGGCGCGAAAATGGGCTGCCTGTCCGCCCTTTGCCACAGGCTGCTAAGCACATGGCGGAGTCGGGATAAGACGAGGCGTGCTGCCGGGGAGTGGGGTGCTGCCCAGCAGCCGGCTGGGAAGCAGTCCGATCGTCGACGGAGGGAAGGCGCCCGACTTCAGCCGGGCGCCTTGGCTTGAGTGTTACTGCAGCCACTACTTCGGGACCGAAGTGTAGTCGCACCCCGAAGCGCTATCACCCGCCTTGGCGCGCTGTGAAGAGGCGGTCATGATGACTGTCACCAGCGGCGCGGCCCAGAGGGCCTTCTTGCCGGTCTCTTTCAGAAACGAACGGCGGTTTTCCGTTTCCGCAGAGATAGTCTGCTTTGTTTCCATGCGCATCTGTTCTCTCCTTCAATGACTGCTGTAGGAATCCTCGCTTGGCTATTGACCAACCTAGGGATCAATCGTCCCGGGCCTTATAGCCGACCGTGAGTGAGTGTATCACCGTTCAGCGTGTATGTGAAGTTACATTTTCCCGGCGGTACTTTCAATGCAAATGCGGCAGTACCTTCAGGTTACAGTTCCAGTACGGTTTAACTAGAAACTGCTTCCGGGCAGTGCAACAAGAACGACGAGCGAACACTTGCGTTAGCTCTCAGCCTCACCGCGTCCGCAGGCTCTCAATCAACAGCCGCCAATAGGCGCTCGCTCCGACCGCTGCAGGAAGAGTTTGAAGACGCACAGGAAAGGGTTACCGTGGGCAGCATCTTTGGGAACAAGCGCGCCGGGCGGCGAGGTGGATGAAGGCCGATCCAACAAATACATCCACAGCCAACCCTAGCCCAACTTTCGCACTTCGAACGTTTTCCACAAGCTAAGTTATTGAAA
>CAZCWX010000037.1:0-4048 GCA_964502465.1 uncultured Enterobacteriaceae bacterium
CTTCGGCATTGGAGCTGGATGGAACGCAGAAGAAATGGCCGACCACGGTGTGGCATTGAAGGATCGCTGGAAAGTGACCCGTGAGCGGGTGCTGGCGATGAAGGAAATCTGGACGAAAGCTGTTGCCGAGTTTCACGGCCAGTTCGTCAACTTCGACCCTTTGTGGTGTTGGCCCAAGCCGGTCCAGGCTGGGGGACCCCCCGTTCTGATGGGAGCAATGTCCAAGTGGGTCGCAAAGCGCACCGCAGAATACTGCAATGGCTGGATCCCAGTAGACGGCCCCTATGACCTTGCTCCCGGTATCGAGGCTCTACGCGCCGAAGCCGCACGGCTGGGGCGCTCAATGAGCGAATTTGATCTGAGTGTCATTACCGCGTATTCGCTGGCTGGCGTCAGTAGCGACGAGAGCCGTATTCGTAAGCTTATCCACACTGGCTTCAACCGCGTCCTCTTCCTTATTGAGCCAGGGGCGCCGGACACGCAGTGGCCCGTTTTAGAGCGCTATGCAACACTAATCCGCACGCTCAAGTAAAGTGAGGGATAGACGGCAACGCCGCCATGGCGCTCTTTTATAGCACTTTTCGTTTGGCTGAGGAGACTCATTGCCGCTCCTTTTCCCTTCACCCTGTCCCCTTCGACGGAGCCTGTCCTGAGCAAAGTCGAGGGACTCAGGACGGGCCTCTCCCGCACGGGCAATGCTGTCAAGTTAAGCCGTAGTGTCATTGCGAGCGCAGCGAAGCAATCTTTGTTTTCGCAGGAGATTGCTTCGTCGCGGAGTTTACCCTGAGCATAGTCGAAGGGCTCCTCGCAATGACAGCCATTCCCTAAATGCCATTGCCCGCACGGGGAGAGGGAACCCAAGAATCACCTCTTCATACAGAGGCAAACCGCTGTAAGAGCACCCAGGGATAAACCATCCCTTATGCAGCGCACGCTGCTGCCAGGCTGGAGAGCGCCACCTGGCGTCGCCCTTCGCGGATGTCATTGCGGTCAAAACCGTTCGTCAGATATCCGAACGAGATCCCGGTTGCCGGGTCGGCCCATGCTGTCTGGCCACCAAAACCGGGATGTCCAAAGGAATCTGCCGAATTGGTGCGACCAAACCCGCGCTTGTTGGCGTTGCCATCCCCTCCAGCCACGGCGATCCCTAAAGCACGGTTGGCAAGGATACCCAAGTACGGATCCTTGAGCTCTCCAGTGCGGATGCGGCGTGCTTCGCGTAGCATATCGGGCTGCCAAATAGGCGTTCCGTCGGAGGCGCGTCCATCGTTGAGCAAGGCTTGGTAGAACAGCGCGATATCACCGGCAGTGGTGATGCCGCCGGCCGAGGGCGAGGCCGCCGCTCTGGTGACGGGTTCGTTGAGTTCCAGCACGCCTTCTTCACTGATAGCAGCAACGCCGGCGCGAGGAGGTTTCAAGCCCATTTTTTCGTACTCCGCAGCGCTCATCAGCTCTCCCACCCACACGAGATCTGCCACCCGGTCATTCAAGGAGGGGGAAATACCCACTCTTAGGTCTGGCAATCCCAGGGGCTCGGCGATCCGCGTGCGAACGAAGTCCTGGTAGGTTTGTCCGCTGATGCGTTCAACGATTTCGGCAATCGGCCAGAAGTTGGCGGAAATATGGTAGACGAATTTTTCGCCCGGCGTATGATCGAGACGCCATTGGGCAAAGCGCTCCAGCCGTCTTTTCCGATCCCCCCAATCTTTTTGGAAATGGGGGGCATACGGGATCGCCGACGTGTGGATTAAGCACTGCTCCACAGTGACAGCGTCTTTGCCGTTCGTACCAAACTCCGGCACAAACTGCACGACGCGATCGTCCGGTCGTAGTTTGCCCTCCTGCATCAAGAGCCACGCCGCCGCCGAGGTGAAGGCCTTGGTGGCAGACATGATCACAAAAAAGGTCTCATTGGTGGCTGGCTTCTCCATTCCACCTTGCACAGCACGGCCAAAGGTTTGCATCGCGCCGATCTTGCCATTGCGTGCGATGGCCACCTGACACGCCGGCAGCAATCCTTCATTGACTTCACGTTGAGCGCGCTCGAACAGCGCCTGTACCTTCTGTGGATCGAGACCTATCTCCTCAAGGCTGTTGGCGAAAAAGTGGGCTGCTGGCATCTAACTCCCCTCCTTCGTACTGACCTGGCCTGTCCGTGCGAACGCAGACAGATCGGGTGAACGGTTGAAATCTCAAGATGCGCGTCTCTCCGTCTCACTCAGCGCCTGTCGTGAAAGGTGTCTCCAGCGCGCTATACTAGCATGCCACATGTGGCGTGCAACTGGCGACAGTGCTCACCCTTGCAGGCAGTAGCGTAGCAAAAACTCCCTGGATTGCCTCCGGGCTATGCGACTGAAGCGCACCGAGAGTTGTGCGGGAAGGGGCTGAGCATGGGACAACAGCTGGTGCCGTCCTTTCAGGTCAACCGTCTCTTCGACCGTTTTCCTTCTCTTGCCTGACGCCGCTGGTTTGTTTTCTTGCTGCGCTGTGACTTCCTCGCAACTCCGAGGCCTGCAGTTTTAGGCAATATCTCATCTCCAGGTTGGGGTGGTTCGTTCCCTGCCCGAGCTAACAAACGATCGAAAGCATCGAGATCAGCACGGGCCGCCCGCTCCTGGAAGTACCGTGCGGTCCACAACACGGCCATAATAACATCCTTGTCGAGATCAATTTTCATATCGCAGACAATATGTCAGCTTGCTGACCATTTGACCAGAAGCATAAGCTACCCGCACTCGACAGCAAGGCAGGACGCTAAATAAACATTCTCCTCGGATTTCATCTGGGCTACAAAATAAGGCCTTGCACGCTCAGTCCAATTACCGAGACGCATCAGATTGATGAAACAGGGCTTTGCTCAAACTGACCTGACACGGTATGTTGCGTGAAAGGAGAAAGGAGTATGGCTACCGGACCTTCTCAAGTGACAGAAGCCCAACAGACTGAGCACCCTTATATTGTACGTGTCCCTGGTATCTGCGGTGGTCGACCAACGATCAAAGGAACTCGCATTACGGTGCAGCTCATCGCTGCACTCTACAAAGCAGGAGACTCAGTGGAGGAGATTCTGCAAAGTTATCCGCACCTGCCAGCAGCGGCGGTGTACGATGCGATTAGTTACTATCTCGATCACCAATCGGAAATTGAGCAAGAGATTGCCAACAATCGACTTGAAGCGGTGATGGCGAAACACGATCTGACCATGGATGAACACGGCAGGATACAGTTTTCCAACACCACGACGAAGTGATGTCGCACGACCCACAGCGTGTATTTGCTGCTATCTACACCGATGAGGATGTTGGCCCGCACCTTGCCCCCGCATTGCAGCGGCGCGGATATACAGCACAGAGCACAGCAGAGGCCGGGAATTTCGAGAATTCAGACGAGGCGCAACTGATCTATGCGACTGCACACGGGATGGCGTTCCTCACATACAACATCCAGGATTTTATCCCTCTGGCTCGAAGCTGGTATCTGGCTGGTCGTTAACATGCTGGTATCATTCTCTCGGAGCAGTTCAGTCAGCGTCAATTCGGCGAGTTACTGCGCCGGGTGTTGCGTCTGCTTAATCGACTGACCGCCGACGAGCTGCATAATCAAGTGATCTTCCTGCAGCAGTTCAAGTGATTAGCGGCTGATAGATTGGGCAAAGCATAGCGTTGCTCAACAAAGGCCTTACCCAACGTTGGGCTTCGCAGGTCCCCAACCTGCGAGACTGAAGAGCCAGTCCGGCGTTAGCTATACCAGACCTCGTCAATCAGTTTTGTTAGGAACCTATCTACTTCTACCCGCTGACCGTCGGTAACGAGAGAAAGCATATTCAAGATCTCGTCATCGGGGTCGATGAAAAGCGAGATGTCGCCGTTGATGGGCACATCCACAAAATCTAACTCACCCTGCGTTTTCCCGAGCCCAAAGAACAGAGAAACAGTCCGTGTCCGCATGCTATTATTTTATACTGTTCAAGAATGGAAGAATAAGGAGATCGTTGCTAAGCTACTCCTGCTTCGGGGGTGACGGTGAGTTGCGCCGACGATCTGGGCAG
>CAZCWX010000038.1:0-17020 GCA_964502465.1 uncultured Enterobacteriaceae bacterium
GTGACTCCCGTCTTCGCCACCATATCTGGCGTCATGACACAACGAAATCCGGTATGCGCCAGACTGGTATCTGGGCTCGCCTTCATCCGGGCACCCGGGCGATAGCTCGCGCAGTAGTGCACGTCACAGAGGTATGAGCCGCCACGATGCACACGCTTGGGAATAGTGGGTTCCCGCGGATCATAACTGCGGTCGGGACCCGGTGGATTAACGCTCACTCCTGTACTGACTCGCTGCGCGTAGGTATCAGGCCGATACCAATCTTGCGTCCATTCCCACACATTGCCGGCCATGTCATACAGACCATAACCATTCGGCGCGTATGATCGCACTGGACTGGTCGCAACGTACCCGTCCTCTCCCGTATTGTGGTGCGGAAACTGCCCATACCAGATGTTGGCCCGTGGCGTACCTCCGTACGGACTGTCTTCTCCCCACACATAGGGTTTTCCCTCTAAGCCACCACGCGCAGCGTATTCCCATTCCGCTTCGGTCGGCAGGCGTTTCCCCGCCCATTTAGCGTACGCAACTGCGTCAAACCAGGAAACGTGAACAACCGGGTGATTCTCTTTCCCGGCGATACTGCTTCCTGGGCCGTCGGGCTGATGCCAATTTGCGCCTTGCTTCCATTCCCACCACCTCTCGCCAGGAGTTGAAGGCGGGGTAAACACGATTGATCCGGGGACAAGCATTTCTGCCGGTGGCGGTGGAGTACCGGGCGGCAATTGCGCCATAATCTCTTGGAGCTGTGGCGCCTTCTCGGCAGTGGTGACGTACCCGGTCGCCTCGACAAACTCGCGGAACTGGGCATTAGTGACTTCGGTCGCATCCATCCAGAAGCCATCGACTCGCACGTGGTGCGCGGGTTTCTCGTCCGGACGGTCGCCTGCCAAGTCGCTCCCCATAGTGAATTTACCACCAGGAATCCACACCATACCAGGCGGTGAAGGTTGCACGGCGAGGTTGTTACGACCCGCTGGATGTTCGTTTCCTGTGGGACTGCTCACAGCTTTCAAACCGTTTATAGAGACGAACAACACAACAGTAAGAACCACACTCGTGAAGAGACAGTTGCGAAAGGACATGGGGATTCCTCCAATCTTCCTGATGCCAGCGTAGGGGTGAAGCGCCGCCTCGCCCCTACAACACCAACGTTCTTACTTCTGTCTTAGGCAATTTTTCCCGAAGTTCTGCTCGATGATCGCCCGGTCTGCATCGTTGGTGAGTCCATCGAAGTTGAGGTCGTACCAGCTTGACTGCCCACCGCTCAAGGCCCGGTAATACCTCCAATCGGCAAGGTCCTTCCCGTCTACCCTCTTATCGAGGTTACCGTCTCCGGGGCAAGGAATTTCGGAGTTGAGCACGATCTGTAACTCGGCCGAGAGAGCATCGAAGTTCTGCTGCTGCTCTGGGGTGAGTCCCTGAGTCAGCAGATTATTGGCCAACGGTCCGTCCGGCCGGTCGATCTTGGGGGGAACATTCTCATCAATTTCGTAGAACTCGGTAACCGTGTCATCCTGGCCGGTGTCGCAATTTGGCTGCTGTAGCTGCACCAGCTTGAATTGATCGTTGCGGATAGCCAGCTGGGAATCGGGAAGAAGGTCGGCTGGGGGTTGCGGTGGCTCCAGCGCCAGCAGATATTGGTTGACTGCGCAACACGACGCCAGTCCTTGGGCTCCGGCAGCACCATTTGGGCCGTACCACACCCCGCCTTCGGATTCACAGAGTTGCTGTTGCGGGAAAAGCTGGACGCAGGTATTCACCGCCGTGACGACACAAGGCGAGATCACGACACCCGTAGCCTTGATGTTGTTGGCGGTCTGGGTGAAGTTGCTCTGGCGAATGCTCCCCTGATTGGGGTTAGTCAAGTACGGCAGCATGGAGACCGAGTCGAGGACATGAGACTTCGGGACGGCCCGACGTACATCCACGCCGGCAACCTCCCCGAACAACTGGAAGAGATCGGCGATGTTGACCATTGATGTCACTTCACGGTCCGGGGAGTTGACTAACGGCCCAGCCACAATCAAGGGTACCCACACCCCGGTTTGGTACGCCGTTGCCTTGGAGTGATTCGGATCGAAAGGGGCTTTCACGCCTGGGGCAAAGGTGCCGTTGTCGCCGATGATGATGACCATCGTGTTGGTCGTTTCCGGATGGTAGTCGAGTTCCCCATTCGGTTTGCGGGTCGCAAGTCCCACTTCGACCATCACCCGGCCGAGCTCTTTATCCAGCGATTCGATCATCTGATTGCTCAGGACCCGGAGCTGGCCCTCGGCTGTGCAGTTGAAACCGTTGGTATCGACCGAGGCCAGGGGAAGGAGCGCTGTGGGGGGCTGCTGATAGGGCGTATGGGCCGACGAGTAGCTCACAGTCGCCATCCACGGTCTATGCGGCCTGCGCTGTGTGATCCAGTTAATTGCCAGGTCGCTCTCGATAATCGAGCGGTAAATGCGCGCCCGTGGGTCTGTGAATGGGACCACCTCGACCGAGCCGTCCTTCTGGTTGATGACCAACTGCGACACATAGTAGGCGTTCTGGTTATTGAAATTCAGGCCGCTGGGTGGCGACGACTGGCAACTTTGGTTAGGGACAAAAATGCCCCCCTGGTCTAAACAGGCCCGGCCGGGTGTGGATTGCTCGAGACTTCTGGAGAGTTCTATGCAGGGACGACTATCAGCAAAATAGCAGGCGCCCGTGTCCGCACCGTTTTGGGGGTCGTCTGTGGCATTCGGGACAAACCCGCAGCCATAAGGGCCGGGGTTGCAGATCCCGCCGCCCAGGCACTCGTTGCCGTTCGGACATGCCGTCCCGGGATTTGAGCCGCCCACGCAGACTGGCATACCTACCCCTACGCCGCCTGCCGTCATGTCGATTGGGAAAGGGGCCCCGTCCAGGTATCCGGCGAAGAAATCCCAACCCAAGGCAGGCACCGCCGTGTAGCCATACGGATTGTTATCTGATTGGAGCGGGCCGCTGGTAAGGTGGAACTTACCAAACAGGCCACTGGCGTAGCCTCTCCTCTTGAGCAGCTTCGGTGTGGTGATCTCATAGGGCGAGACCTGGGAGTTAGCGAGATCCAAACTGAGAATCGCGTTGAACACGTTCGTGCGTAGCGGGTAGCGCCCCTCGAAGAACATGGCACGGCTGGGTGAGCACTCAGGCATCGCCCAGGCATTCCTGAACCGCACGCCAGCGCGGGCAATGGCATCGATGTTTGGGGTCCGTGGGGGTGTTTCCCCTCCGTAGCCGAAGATCTGCATCTGATCGATGCCAACATCGTCCATGATGAAAAATAAAATATTCGGCCGCTGCCGTCGCCGGTTGAGGTCCGGATTTGGTCTGCCTGCTGCCTCACTCTCGACCTCTGGTCCCTGATCTTCAACCTCTTCCGTGGGAAAAGAGTTTGCAATCGAGGTTTCTACCCGTACGCTCATGAAGAAAGCGAGAGCGGTACCGAATGCCAATATAGCTCGACTGTGCGTCAATCGTGTTAATATGCTCATACTTTATTCCCCTTTCTGTCGTTGTTGTGTGTTGCAGCAGGTCGGACTGCCTTTGTGTTGTGTGTGTATAGCTCACCCCTCCTTCGGTCTGTGTAGACAGCGCCGCATAGCCCTGGCCAGGATCCTGCGGCAGCACGAGTCTTGCCGATGCCAGGCTCGCCCGTCAGCAACAGCACGCGCCCTCGGCCAGCAAACACCTCGTCTCAGCCTGTCAGCAGCACAGCCATCTCTCGCTTTCGCCCTACGAAAACATTCTCTGCGTGATGAGAGGGGCGGCCTCTTCTCGCACTCTTCATCGACTGTGCTCTCTCGCTCTTCATGAATCTGAGGCCCTGGTTCTGCAAGAGAAGTGGCAAAACACCCTACTTCCTCGCTATATATTTTCCCGCAGGTTGTCTGAGACGGTGACCCTTTGGCTGGCTTTGAGGACTAATATTGCTTATGCCAGATGACGCCAGCAGTGTTATTGCCATCGGCGCCTGTCGAAGTCGTCACTTTCCATTGTCGGTTCAGATGGTATTCCACCGAGACCTCGCGTCCAGCCTTTCCACTCATATCCTGAGACGTAGAGACATAGGTGTTGGGGCCGATGTATCCACCAATGCCGACCCGCCCACTGCTGAGATCCATCTCTTGAATACTGAGCCCTAACTCTTCTAATCCCAGTGCCTGTGAGACTGACTCACCAATTCTGGTGGCAGCATAACCCGTCGTGATTGAGAGAGCCTGGTTTTGCAAATCTGCCTGTTCTCCTTCCCCAAGGGCACTGGTTGGTTTGCCAAACAGGAGGAGAGAAAGAATGTCTGCCTGGTCTAATTCGGGTTCACTGCGCAAGGTCAATGAGGGAGTCTTTGCCGTTCCTCCCACAATGGTTTCTACTTCATATTCAGGGAAGCGATACTCTGCCACGATATCCAGTCTCGGATTGATCTCCTGTTCCCCCGCAAACACCACCTGCCCGCGACTCAAGGTAAACTTGCGTCCCTGAAATCCAACCCAGCCACGCACGGTCTCAATCGTACCAACGAGCACCGGCCCTTCCCCTGCCTCTTTCTGGACCCGCACCTCTCCGGCAAGTTCGATATTGGCGTTCTGATGTTTGACCCAGATATTGCGCGGTAAGACTACTGTCAGGTCGAGCGTCAGATCTTGTGCTCCTCCTCCTGCAGGAACCTGAGTCGGAGTTTCACTTGCCGCAGGCACAGACGTCGCCTCACTCTGCGCTTGTCGGATAATAATGGTTTCGTCGCGTTTCACCACCGAGTCATCCAAGACCGCAATCTCGGGTTGCAACGTCGCTCTGGGCACCTCTATCCGGCCAGTGACGGCCAGAGCCGTAAGCGGGCCTGCACAACTCACCTGACCGTCAATGTCTACTTTGTACTGCTGAGTATAGATCGCCGGCCATTTGTTCGCCGAGAGGGATAATAGCAGATTGGTGGGGGTATAGTCCTGTAAAGCAATGGTCCCGCTCCCGTGCAATCGCCCATCCCTGGCTTGAGCGGTGAGTTGCTCGATCCGCACCTGCTCCTGGTCTAGGTGCACCTCTACTCCAATAGCGGCAATTTTCACGCCGAGAGGTTTCACGTCGGCTTGCCCGTCGCGCAGTTGCACCGTGCCACGCGCCCGTGGGCGCGAAACCGGACCGTCCACAGCAACATCCAGACTCAGCTCTCCGGCCACATCCTGAACAGACTCACCGCTCAAGGCATTCAGAAAGGCAAGGCTCAATCCCGATGAACGCACCCGCGCGTCGATATCCCCGAGCACCTGCGCATTCCATCCTCCAGCCCAGCTCACGGCAAGCGGGAGATCCCCCGTGGCGTTGAGGGCGTGGGTCGCATCCTGTTGGAAGGTCAGCTGCAGTCCGGCCTGCTTCTCCTTGTACGTTACAGCGGTCGACAACCGTTCGTACTCCTGTCCGGCAATCCGCAGATTGTCGAGCTCAGCAGAGCCCACGACGCTCGGGGCGGCAGCTGTACCAGTCAGGTGTACCTGTACCGAAAGGATTCCCTCTACTGCCGGTGTTTGCGGCAGCAGGGGGCGCAGCGTGGTCAGGGCAAATTGATCGATCTGCAGGCGCAAATCCTGCTTCTCGGCTAACGACACACTGCCATCCAATACAATCTGCTGATCACGGCTGGCAATAAGCAGTTTTTCGACCGTCACAGTGTTTTGCGCGTACCCAATCTGTGCGGGTTGGGCAAGCTGCCAGGTCCCTTCTGGCAACTCCAGCGACATCTCGCTCAGACGCACCGCAATGTGCTCCGGACGATACGAAGCCTCAGCGTGCAGCCGATGCGTCCGGGCAACCTCGTCCTGCACTTGCACCGCGACCTGCGCGATGACATCAGTCGCTGGAGCTTGCACCTGCGGAAGCGTGACGCGCGCTTCTGCGGTCTGCAAAGCAATGCCTGCCCGTATCCCTGTGAACGTCGTCGTCACCGTTCCGTGCGGCGGAGTCTGACCGACGCCACTTAGATCGAACGCGATCGTCCCGCTCTGGATCGCGTTTTCTCCTACGCGCAGCGCGGTCGCCTGCAGCGCTCCCTGTACCTGTAAATCCGTGACGTTCCCTTGCGCTTTCCCGGTCAGGTTCAACGCACCTGATCCCTGCTGCCCGGCAAGCGATAACCAGGGAGAGAGATTATCAACTCGCAAAGAGTATGCGAGTTGCCCCTGTTCTTGCGGGCTTGTGCCGATTTCCCCTTGCACGGTGAGGGTGGCATCTTTGGCAGAGAGAGAGACATCAGCGATCTGGATGCGCCCGTCAGCAATGCGCGCAACAACCCGACCGCTCTTCGCCTCCACCGGTCCTATAGTAGAAGGCAGCAGGTGGATCTCTGTCTGTGCCACCATCGTTTGCAACTCGGTCCCTGTGCCTGCGACTGTTCCGGTGAGATTGAGATCGCTGGCAAACGACTCTTGCCCCTGGGCGACTTTCTTGACGTCGAGGTGCTCCACGGACAACGCCAATTTGTAGTTGGGTTCTTCTGTGAGAGTGGCCTCGCCTTGCCAGGCTGCGTGTCCAAGATCACCGCTGAGCTTGCCACTCACCTTTCCCTGTGCCTGTGCCAGATGCCCGTTCACCTCGACACTGCCAATCTGCCAGCTTCCGACCCGCAGTGCCTGGACCTGGAGGTTCGCCTCCCCAGTAAGATCCGGGATTGACGCTCCGACTCCCTGAGCCTGTACGGTTCCCTCGATGATTCCAGCAAGATCTTGCCCACGGATTAGCTTCTGCATGTCGAAGCGCGAGACTTTCACTGTTCCTGCATACTGCGGTACCTCGTGGCTTAGATTCGCTTGCCACTCGGCAGCGACTTGGGCATCTGCTACAGCAAGGCCGAGAGTCCCCCGCAGGTCCGCCAGGGAACCAGTGATCTGGACTCTGCCGGAGAGGTCTTTCGTCAGTGGCCAGTCCGGAACGATGTGTATGAGATCGGCAGTCGCCACTTTCTCGATAATGAGTTCGGCTTGTGTTTCGAGCGTGTTCAGATCGGTGATCTCCCCGGTCAGTGTGAGGTGAGAATCTTGTGAATTCAACGTCAAGCGCTCGATGGTGACCGCAGCCACAGCGCCCCGGGCTTGGTACACCAAAGTTGTTGCCACCTGGAACGGCGGCATCCCTTCGACAAGAATGCGAGAAGCGAGGTGGCGCACCTGGGCAGTCAGGTCAGCAGGCAACATTTCTACATGGGCATCTACGTGTAAATCCTCGATACGATACGTCTGTGCTCCTTCACCCGCAGGGGTGATCTCAATCTGCGCTCCTTGTAATGCCACCATATCCACCAGGACACTCAGGCTGCTCTCTTCTGCAGCCGGGTCCTCGGGTTCCTCTGTGTCTGAGGCAAAGGCCTCAATCACATTCCAGTTGCCTTTTGCATCTTGCTTCAGTCGAACGACCGGCTCAACGACTTCAAGACGACGCACGTGCACGACCCCCTGCAGTAGTGATGCTAACGCATAGCTCGCCGTGAGCTTCGGGACTCGGAGCATTTCGCTGTCCTGATAGCGGAAAACAACATCATGAAGGATGACATTTCCCCAGATCGATCCTTCGATGCGTCCAAGGCTGACCTCGGCGCGGGAAGAGGCGTGCAGCGCACTGACCAGTTGATCGCGGAGGAGCACGCGGAACCGTTCTGTTTGAATAAAGAGGCCAACTCCCACGAGGACAATGAGAAGAAGCCCTATCAATGCGAGCGCTGTCCAGCCGAGATACGAGAGTACTTTTTTCATATGCTTAAAAAAATTGCCCAATGCTGAAGTGGATCTGCCAGGTCTGATCCTTCCGCGGTGGATCAAAAGGGAAGGCAAGATCAAACCGCAGCGGCCCAATCGGTGTGGTATAACTCACTCCTACACCCGCCGCAAATTTGAGATCATCCACCGGCAGGTCAAAAGCGTCAAGAGACACCTGACCAAAATCAAGAAACAACGCACCCCCCAGCGCCTGCCAGATTGGCCGCCGGAGTTCTACCGATCCCTCGATGAGACTCAATCCGCCCAGGGGGTCATCCGAGGCACTGAGTGGCCCCAAGCGCCTGCGACCATAACCGCGCACACTTTTTTCTCCACCAGCATAAAAACGTTCAAAGAGCGGGATATTGGTTTGTGATCCAAAGGTATCAGCAAGGCCGATTTTCAACCGTCCAGCAAGAACGGTCTGCCACCCTAACAGGTGATATTTTTTCCCTTCGGCTGTGAGTTTGTAAAAGCGGAAGTCTCCACCCCAAAGTTCCCCAGCTTGATCCGCAGTCACGGTCACCACTTCTCCCTCTTGAGGATCAAAAGGGTCTTCTGCCGTATCCCAGACCACCCCTAATGAAGGACCAGAGAGAATACCATCCCGTTTGACCCCACCTAACGCGCGGATCGTCGAGGAATCTATCTTGTTGAGCTTGGCGAACTCGAAGCGATAGCCGAGAAATCCTGACAGCGTGTCGGAAAAGCGATGCTCCAAGCGCGGTAACAGGCGCGTCGCGTTGAGCAAATAAGTCTCCTCATCGTCCTGATCCTGGCGCACACTCACCACGGCACGAGTCCGAGGCGTGAGAAAATGGGGCTGCACGAATGTCGCTCCCACGGTACGGGTAATAGAGGACAGCTTCAGCAGAAAGGATAATTGCCTACCTCCGCCAAGCCAGTTGCGATGTGTCCATTCCACCTGCCCGCCAAATTCGTCCTCGGTCCCATACTTCAGACCAATCTTTAGATCGCGGTGGGGTTTTTCCTCAACACGAGCGCGCATGGGAACAATCTGGGGAGTGCCTTCGGTGTGGGCTGGCAGTAATTGGACAGAGCGAAAGAGCCCTAAATCTAAAATCTTGTCCCGCGAGACCTCGACCTGCTGTAAAGAGAACAGCTCACCAGGCTCATAGGTGAGCTCTCGCAGCACCAGACGCGGCTCAATCTCCTCAGCTCCCTCCACCCGGGTTTCCCCGAACACCGCTCGGGGTCCGGGTTCCACCGTATATTGCACAGAGACTTGTTGCTGATCGAGATCGACTTCTGCTCTCCTGGTTGTCTGCACATGAGCATGACCCTGATCCAAAAAAACGCTCCGCAACACCTGCTCACCTTGTTGGTATGCTTCTTCGGTAAAAATTTGTCCTGGGTGCAAGGGCAACCGTTCGGACAGGATTGAGCCGGTTGGGCGTGTGGTATCGGGTTGCTCCGTTGCCTCTGGTGATGGTGGAGGAGGGTCCGACACCTCGACCGCAACCTCAGCCACGACCACAGGCGCTCCTTCTTCTACGTGGATCTCGACACTGACAAGAGCGTCCTGTTCATCGACCTGCAGATCGGAGGTCACGCGACTCTGATAATACCCGCGCGCTTCATAGAAGCGCTGGAGACGTTCAAGGTCAGTGGTAAAAGTCACCGGATCGAAGGCGGGTCGCTCCCGCCACGGCACATACCAGGAGCGTTCCTTCGTCAGCAGTGTCGCCAGTAATTCCTCTTCAGAAAAAGCGTGGTTTCCCGCAATCACAATGTCTTTGACTTGCCACTGACGTTCGGTGTCGAGATCTTCGAGCGCAACGGCCCACACAATTGCGCTATACTGAAGCCAGCACGCCACAACAAAAAAGCAGACTCGCGCCATTGCCACAGTCTTCCTCAACCATTGCATAATCAACTCTTTTGTACACCATCCGTGTCCTGTCTCAGATCGTCAAGGACCCACTTTCATACGGTACTGCTCTTGGTGAGGTTGACAATTTTTCCGTGTCTGCCATCCAGGTGTATCTATAGGTGATTGGCTGTAGCCTATGAACATCCGATTGAACAACACACGTCGGCCAGTCGGTGCTGTCGCGTTCGATCTCGATAGCACCTTGACCCGTCCCTACCTCAATTTTCAGCGCTTGCGCCAACAGCTTGGCATTCCCCAGGGAGTAGACATTTTGCACTGGCTCGCACAGTTACCGTCATCGTCACAGGCACACGCTCTCCGCCGCATCGAGGAATTTGAGCAAGACGGGGTTGAGAACGTCACCTGGAACGATGGGGCGCAGGAAGTATTGCACACCCTCCGCGCGCGGACAGTGCCGCTGGCGATTGTCACACGCAACAGTCGGGCTTCCCTTGTAGCAGTGTGTTCTCGATTGGAGATCTCGGTAGACGTGTTAGTCACCCGTGATGACGCACCACCAAAACCCGATCCTGCCTGTTTACACTATACGGCACAGCGGTTGGGAATTCCCATCGGCAGTCTGCTGATGGTAGGGGACTTTCGCCACGACACAGAGGCAGGACGAGCCGCTGGGGCGATGACGGTGTTGTTGACGAATGGCCAGACTCCCTTGTGGCCGGCTGAGGCCGATCTGGTGATCGCAGCCCTGCCCGAACTGCTCTCTTATCTTGAGGTCGCTCCATAAGAGCGTGTCTAAGAAGTTGATCTTCGTGCTTCGACGGGCTCAGCACGAACGGAAAATTCTCAACAATTTTCAATACCCACCCCGTTCACCCTGAGCTTGTCGAAGGGTGAACGCGGAGTTTTTCAGCACCCTCTAAGTCTCGGCACCTGCTCTATGCTCCTTATTTATCACCGACTGTCTCCTTCGCTTTTGCCGCACCAACGGAGTTTTGTTGATGAGCTGTGCATCCAGCAGCGCCTGCCGACGGATCATCATCGCCTCATCTTCATCCCACAGGCGGTGATAGAGACGGAGATACGCCTCACCCACCGCCTCGGCTTGGGCTGCACTGACTCCTGGCACACGGAACTCAACCACAATTTTTGTGGTCCGTTCATCGAGGGGTCCTAGACAGGTGAGGATTTCCGAGCCGGCCCCCTGCCCTTCCAGGGTGCGACTCCAATAGCGCAGGTTCGGTTGGTCGAGCTGTATGCCAATGACCACTTCTCGCGCAGCTTCGGCAGGTGGCAGCTTCACGCGCGCCTGCCAGCCATGAGGAGTCTGTGCTAACAGACACACGTCAAGGAAAGAGCGCCGATGCAGCCAGGGCAAATGCTCCCAGTCGAGCACATTTTCCCAAATACGTTCGAGCGAAGCGTGGATCGTGCGCTGGTACGTGGCCACGAGCGTTAAGGCTTCATCGCCCATTATCTCTCCTTCCATTGCTGCCTCCGGTTTGAGCGGAGTGATCGGCCCGTTCCTGAGGGAAGAACGGAGGGCTCTTTCACGCTCAGGGTGATTCCTCAGGCCGATTGCTGCTGGAGAAGCGATTCTGCAATAAGAGGAGCCGGTCGAGCAGATAGGACATATGAAGAGGCTTAGGTAAATACTCATCTCCTCCCAGGTCCTGGACTGCCTTTCTGTCTGCTTCCCTGTTTAAGGCAGAAAACACAATCACATAAGGACGACGCCCACCGCGCTCTCGCAAATGCTCCAACAGGGTAAAACCATCCATCTCTGGCATCATCAGGTCGAGGAGTAGCACATGCACCTCTTCTGTGGCCAGAATGTCCAGCACCTCCTTGCCATTACTTGCAGTGTAGACCGTATATCCCTGGCGCACCAGGAAACGACTGGTAAGGTCACGCACAGACTCGTGATCGTCAGCAAGCAAGATCGTCAGCGTATCTTGGTCGGACGCCGTATTCTTTCGTATGCTCCTTTTTCCCCTCGAAGGGAACTGAATCCCTTGTCCCACAATGCTCCTCCACAGCTCTAGCAGTTAGGTCACAAAATATCATGCGGAAAGAGACATTAGTCAACAGCCTGTTATGAATGGGGGATGATGGGCTCATCACGGTAGAGAGCAAACCGCTCCCCTATAATTTCCCCGGCCCCCCAGCCTGAGCCCAGCCTTCTGCAAGCGGCACAAAGTAAAACATCTCGACTCGCCGCGACTTGAACTTCCATTGGCCATTGACCTTTTCGTACGCATCGTGCAGCCGGCCAGCACCGATCAGGCTCTGGTCACCACGGGTCGCGCGATTTTCTAAGGAACAGGTACCGGTCGCACGATTACCCTGAATGCGAATGACATGATTGGTAAAAAACGGCTTTACTTTGAGTGGCCACGTCGAGCGATAGAACTCCGTGAGGGCCTCCCGCCCTTGAGTCACCCCTCGCCCAAGCGAGCTGAAGTCCACTGAGCCATCTTCAGTGAACAGATTGGCCATACGCTCTGCGTCCTGAGCTTCGATCGCCAGCCCATATTCGTAGGTCAGTTCTTTAATCTGCTCGCGGTCCCACAGTTCTTGCACCATCTCCTCAAGTTTCATGGCTTACCTCCTTGTGAGTTTACGCTCTGACAGTTACGTGCTGTCCACCCTCTCCGGCTTTCTTCTCAGCGATGATGGTTCGTTATTGTACGCCGATGCACTCACGATGGGTATCGGTTTCCTCCGGCTCTCAGCGTACACGGTCTCACAGTATGGCTACGTAGGGTTTTTCGCTGCCGCTGTCTTTGCCAATCTGGCAACGCTGACTGCCGCTGTCGATCTCATCATTGCGCTGAGTGTGGTCACCGTATGGACGTGATTCGTCGTGAGCGCAGCATTTCTCCAATGCTATATCTTGTCCTCACTCTGACACTAGGCAGTGTTGGCCCCCTCCTCTATCTCATTCGCCGTGCCGGCAGTGAACATCCTCGTCCAATACCGCTGGTCACTCAGGAGAGTCACCTCTAGCCGATGGTGGAAAACAACGAAAACTGTCATGCTGAGCCGCAGCAGAGCAGCGGCTCAGCATCTCAATATCGCTCCCACAACGAAATTCTTTGTCGCCTCATTTCTCAAAATGACATGGGTCAAAACGCAATTGACTCACGCATTAGCGGCAGGCTTCCAGAGCAAGCGAGACCAGTTCATTCGCGAACGTGAAAAACTCTACATAGTTTTTCTGTCCAGTATTGAGAAACGCAAACGAAAGTTCTCGATCAAGATCGGCAAGGCAGATCTGCCCCCCTTTTCCTGGATGACCAAACGTGCGCAGTGTCGCCCCGCGCGCCAAATGGCCAAGCATCCAGCCTAACCCATACACAATAGGAATCCGCAACGACCGGTCGATATCCCCCACTTTGTTTGTCGGTGTTATGGCACGTTCAAGGGTCGCTGGTTGTACGAATCGCTTGCCTTCCCAGGTGCCTCCCAACGCGAGCATAGCGTAGACTTTCGCCATGTCTCTGGCACTGGCGATGCCACCACCCGCAGGAAGGACAAGGCCATGGGTTGCGGGCCGGTTAAAGATATTGGCATACTCCGGGAACGGCAGGTCTTGAGGATCGACTGGCTCATCGAAGTTGATAGAACGCTGAAAAGCAAAATATTCCTCATCCGGGGTAAACTGCATCAGCGCGGCCATCTGCCTGATCGACTCGCGATCGGCTGGTGCCTCGTAGACACACGCGACCCGTGGCTCCTCCGACTCTGGGAGCCCGACAAACAGACTGGTTAATCCCAATGGCCCGCATACTTCGTCGCGGAGAAACTGGCCACAGTCGCGCCCAGCAACTCGCCACATCAGCTCGTTGAGCATAAAGCCATAGTTGAGCGGGTGGTAGCCGTTGGCTTCTCCAGGAACCCAGCGCGGAGGAAGCGCAGCCATCGCTCGTGCACAGGCTGCACGGTCTCCCCACAGTTGAGAGGTCAGCCAATCTGGCCCAACGGTGATGCCGACCCGGTGACCAAGCGCATGAGCGATTGTCGCCTTCTCTTTCCCATGCTGGGCAAACTCTGGCCAATAGCGGCAGATGGGGTCATCGTAGTCGAACGTGCCACGGTCGTGCAGCATGTGCATGGCCAGGGCTGCCAGTCCCTTCGTAGACGAATAGAGCACGAACATGGTGTGCGGTTTTACTGGTAGTTGATCGCTGGCACGAGCGAGTCCCCCACCAATGTCCAGTACCCGCTTGCCACGCCGGCAGACAGCCAACTGAGCCCCCCAGAATAATCTCCCTGCTTCGACTTCAGACTGAAACAGGTCCGTCAGTTTTTTGAGGGCGTCTGCGTTCATATCCACATCACGTGGTGTGACTTCTGGTTCTTGCTGATAACAAGCCATGCTCCCCTCCTGAGTAGGTGTCTGGTATCGTGGCTGGTCGCTGCACCCCCCTCAAATCTTTTCCAACCACACATCCGGCATGGTCTCAACTCCATGCCGGGCAAAGATCGCGTCGATTGCTTGCATGTCTGCTTCCGCAATAGCCCAGCCTAAAGCGCCCATATTTTCTTCGATCTCCGCGACGGTCCGGCAACCGACCAAGGCGGTGCTGATCACCGGATTGGAAAGCGTCCAGCGCAGCGCAAACTGCGGAAGACTCTTGTTATAGCGAGCGGCAAGACTTTTCAGTTCTTCCACCGCGTGCAGGTTCTTCGGGAAGTACTGCTCACCAAAGAGATGCTGAAAGAGATTGATCGCACCCATCCGCCCGCGGCGTGCCCGCCAATCGTCACCGCTGAAATCCATACCCAGGGTGAAGGTACCGGTCAGGAGACCGTACGCCAGCGAACCATACGCCATCACACCGATATTGTGCTCGTGACAATACGGGAAGATCTCTTTCTGCATACGCTGGTCGAACATGTTCCAACAATACTGTACGACATCCACGCGCCGAGTGTGCATACAAGCTTCGATTTGTGAGAGGCGGAAGTTCGAGATACCGATCGCACGGACTTTGCCCTGTTGGACGAGGTCATCGAGGGCACGGAGAGTCTCTTCCACAGGGGTGTTCGCGTCTGGCCAGTGGACCATATAGACGTCCACGTAATCCGTATTGAGGTTTTGTAAACTTTTCTCGATCGAGGCCATGATGCGCTGGCGGCTGCTGTCACGAAAGTTCGGCGCTTCTTTGTAGCCAATGCCGAACTTGGTGACGACAATAGCATCCTTGCGGCGTGCACCAAGGGCTTTTGCCAGTGATCGCTCTGAGGCACCGAAACCGTAGGCTTCAGCCGTGTCGAAGCAGTTCATGCCCAAGTCGAGGGCACGGTGCACAGCCTGGATGAACTGTTCCTCTTCAATCGAACCGTACCCGCCACCAATCTCCCAACACCCGAACCCAATGGCGGATACCTGCATTCCTGTCTGACCAAAAGGCCGATATTCCATACTCTTCTCCCTTAAAAGCGTTTAGCAATGAGCTGTTCGCTTTCAGCAAAAATAAGAAAAAATCTTGGGCAGCAGCAGAGGATGTCCCTGCAGCCTACAATTTTTCGTGCCGTGCTGACAGCCAATAACTTACTGCGCAATAAATCCCCCGTCGATGACCAGTTCCGTCCCGGTGACAAACGACGACTCTTTCGAAGCCAGGTATAAGACATCATAGGCGATTTCGTCTGAACTGGCGATACGTCCCATAGGATGCACCCTGGTCATGGCCTGTTTCTCTTCTCCCCCAAACGGCGACCAGATTAATGACCGCTCCTTTTACACACGAGAGTCTATCGATCAGCCTATAGCCTGCTCTGAGACCAGAGACAAGACGACCGTAGTAGGCGGTCAAAGCGGAAAAGCTGCGCTTGAGACGAAACGGATCATTCCATCGAGCAGAACCTCTATCTGGCAGTATAACCGCCATCGACAATCAACATACTACCAGTGACATAATCCGCGTCTTTTGAGGCGAGAAATACCGCTGGTCCGACGATCTCTTCCGCTGTACCCCAGCGTCGTAACGGCGTTGCCTCTTCCACGATCGTGCGGATCGCCGCATCGCTGTGATAGGGCCGACACATCGCGGTCGTGAGGAAGTTGGGACAAATAGCATTCACAGTGATGCGATGGGGTCCGTAGTCAACGGCGAGCTGCCGTGTAAGATTGGCCGCTGCTCCTTTGGACGCACAGTAAGCAGGCTCGTTTGGCAGCCCGATAATCCCAGCGATGGAGACCATGTTGATAATCTTCCCGCCGTCTCCCTGTTGCAAAAACTGGCGGATGGCCTGCTGGCAGCCGTTCCACACCCCTTTGGCATTGACGTTCATGGTAAAGTCGTATTCTTCCTCGGTCTTTTCATGGATCGGTGCGAGCCGCGTGAAGACGCCAGCATTGTTGACCATAGTGTCGAGTCTGCCGTAACGTTCCACTGTGCGGTTGACCACGTTCTCGACATCCCGGCCAACGGTCACATCGGCTGGTACGAAAAACGCCTCTCCGCCGTTCTCTCGGATTACTTCAACAGTTGTTCGTTGGCGGTTGTCCTCGTAGCCCTCAGGTCGTGCGTCTGTACGAATATCCGCACAGACGACCTGAGCGCCCTCCTTGGCAAAACCGATGGCAATCGCCCGGCCAATGCCCGAGCTCGCCCCGGTGACAATCGCTACCTTCTTCTCAAGTCGGCCCATGCTTTTACTCCTCTATATATAAAGTGTTCGTCTGGTAGCGTGCGCTGCGCGCACGTCTGTTGCGTCACCGGTTTCGCTTCGTACGCCTGGCACACACTACTGAGTCCGGGTACGCATATGTTCAAGTCTTTTATTGTTTGATTAAGTTTAACAGTACTACGGTTCTATCAGTTGCTCTTGAGCTGCACTATAGGAATCCTTCTTGAAATGGAGAAACAAGGCGCGCATCCGCCCTTCGACAGGCTCAGGGCGAACGGGTCTGGTGCTGAAAGTAGCATGCTCATTCTCATTGATGATTTAGACCGTTGTCGTCCAGAGAAAATTTTGGAGGTGCTTGAAGCCATCAATTTCCTCGCCTCCTCTGGGGAGTGTTTTATCGTCATGGGAATGGCACTGGAGCACGTGGAGCGTTGCGTTGGGCTCGGATTTAAGGATGTTGCGGAAGAACTTCTCGATAGTCAAACCGAAAGCCAGCAGTCGATCGACCAGACTATGGAAAGAAGAAAGAAACGGATGGAGTTTGCGCGTCAATACCTGGAAAAACTGATCAACATCGCAGTGCCCGTGCCTGAATTGACGCTTCCTCAGTCCACGAGCCTCCTCAACGCCCATCTGCAACAGCCTCAAGCAACAGAAAGATACACACGGCGGCTGAGGCAAGCTTTTTCGAAAGTTGCAGTATTCTGGCCATGGATCTGTCTCTCCCTTATCCTCGGTGTCGGATTCTTGGGTGGCACTCACTGGGATCGTT
>CAZCWX010000039.1:0-5981 GCA_964502465.1 uncultured Enterobacteriaceae bacterium
AGCAATACGTAGGTGCCAAGCGAAACGCGTGTCGTGCGAGCCGCGAGGGCAGCGAGCGTCGGCATAATAGCCGCGAGATACCCATCGTCGGTAAAGTGATGCTCTGTCAACCAAATCGAATCGAAGCCCGCCTGGTCCACAAACTCGGCCTGGCGGAACATTTCGGCATACAACGTGCCGAAGTCGCTATGTGAGCCAGGCGGATTGCGGACACTCAGCAGGTAACCGAACTTGATTGTGGTCGTCATCACGCGTCCCTCCAACGAAGCTGAAACACTGTCAGCAATTTCTTCCTTGTTGCTGGAACCAGCAAGCGTATGCTCACTCATAGATAGTCTTGACCAGCGGCTGCGATGAACCACCGTCGATCGTGAGCGTTGTTGCGGTCGTAAAGCTCGCAGCCGGACTCGCAAAATAGAGCGCAGCGCCGACCACTTCGTGAGGTTCGCCGGCACGTTGTAGGGGAAAGGTTTCCCGCGCGCGCAGGGTGAAGTCCTCAGTGCGCGACCAGCCTTTGCTGATGTCGGTGTGGAACGGTCCGCAAATGATACAGTTGACCCGCACCTTGGGCCCATGCTCTTTGGCACAGGCGACCGTCAGCATATTGAGTCCCGCTTTCGCCGCCCCATACGGTGCCGTCTCCGGGTTCGGACGAATCGACGCGGTCGATGAGATGTTAATGATCGACCCACCGTCGCCCGCTGCCATACGTGAGCCGAACAAGGCTGAGAGACGAAACGGCCCCTTGAGATTCACCGCCATGATTTTGTCGAACAGCTCCTCGTTCGTCTCAAGCGATGAGGAGGCGAGCGGCGACAGGCCGGCGTTGTTGATCAGCACATCGGCTCTTCCCCAGCGGGCGTAGACCTCGTCGGCAAGGCGGTTGCAATCGTCCCATTTGCCGACGTGGATGGCGTGCGCGGACCCATCACAGCCGAGCGCCCGGATCTCGGCGACCGTTGTTTCGCAGGCGTCAAGCTTGCGGCTCGCGATTGCCAGGTTGGCACCGGCTGCTGCGAATCCCAGCGCCATTACGTGCCCGAGCCCGCGGCTTCCGCCGGTAATCACTACCACCTTACCGGTGAAATCATATTGGATAGCAGGTGTCGTCATTGAGCGTCTACCTCGAGTGTGTTGCGGTTGGTGAATTTCTTGATCGTCGCTTCACATAGCCGATACGTATGAATTTCCCACCCTCTATGCGGAGCGTCGGCGCAAGAGTACCGGAGCGACTTGTTTTTCTCAAGGGTCTTGCTTCAGGTGTGTCTCCTCGATAGGCGTGCTGTCAATCACCTCTTCCGGACGAAGGGGTGAAAATATCTTGAGAGACCAGGGAGTACATGATCATGGCAGACACAAAACAGGTCCCAGTTGCGGCTGTGCTAGGAGTCGGCCCCGGGTTGGGCGCGGCGCTGGCCCGTCGATTCGCGCAAGGATATGCGGTCGCTATCAACGCGCGCAACGCAGAGTATCTGCGAGCGCTCGCCGGAGAACTCAAGGCTGCGGGTGGTCAGGTGCTTGAAGTCCCCGCCGATGTCGGCGACCGCACCCAGGTCGAAGCCGCGTTCAAGTTAATTCGCGAGCAACTCGGCCCGCCTGAGGTGCTGCTCTACAATGCCGGCAGCGGCACCTGGGGCACCGTCACCGAGATCACGCCCGAGCAGTACGAGACCGCTTGGCGGGTCAATGCCTACGGTGCCTTTTTAAGCGCCAAGGCAGTGGCCCCCGAGATGATCGCGCGTAGCCGCGGCGTCATGCTCTTCACCGGCGCGACGGCAGGTATGAAAGCCGGTCCTAAGTCGGTCGCGTTCGGCCCGGCCAAGTTTGCGATGCGTGGGCTCGCGCAAGCGCTCGCGCGTGACCTCGGCCCCAAGGGTATCCATGTTGCGTGGATCAACGTCGATGGGGTGATCGATATCCCCGGCAGGCGCGAGCGCTTTCCGCAGTTGAAGGAAGAAGACCTGCTGAAGCCCGACGCAATTGCTGAGACATACTGGCATCTCGCCCATCAGGATCGCAGCGCCTGGACAATGGAACTCGAGGTCCGTCCGTTCAAAGAAAAATTCTAAAATCTTGACCGTTCTCCTATTGTGGTGCGGGCCGCTAGCCTGCACCGAGCCAGGCAGGCGAGGACGCCTGCACCACAAGAATGGCTCAAACGGTCTACGTTACGGTGACGGGGGGCGCGCACCGATTGCGCCACATCCGCGGAGTTGCTCCAATTCCGCTGCGCTAAAGCCCCACGCGCGTAACGCCTCTTCTGTGTGCTCTCCCGGCCTGGCCGGAGGTCGCTGGATGGCACTGGGCGTGCGACTGAACCGTGGCGCTGGTGCTGGTTGCACCACGCCTTCGACTTCCACAAAGGTCCCACGTTCGCGGTTATGGGAGTGAAGGGGAGCCTCTTGCATATTGAGGACTGGGGCAAAACACACCTCACTGCCCTCCATGATGCTGCACCACTCATCACGGGTCTTGGTCCGGAAAATCGCCGCCAAGCGCTCGGTCAACGTGGGCCACCACGCCCGATCGTTCTGGCGCGGTAGCTCTTGGTGCTCAAGGCCGCTCAGCCGTAACAGTTCGGCGTAGAACTTGGGCTCGATCGACCCAACGGCAACATATTTGCCATCGCTGGTTTCGTACACGTTATAATAATGCGTTCCAGTGTCGAGAATATTTTCCCCGCGCTGATCTGTCCACCGTCCGGCCGCGCGTAGCCCATAAATCGCCGCCATTAACGACGACGCACCATCGATCATCGCCACGTCGATCACCTGGCCCTTACCGGATTTCTGCGCCTCCAGCAGCGCGGCCACCACCCCAAGCGCGAGATAGACACCACCACCCCCGAAATCACCTACCAGGTTCAGCGGGGGGACCGGCGCTTCGCCTTTGCGTCCGATCGAGTGCAGCGCCCCAGTCAAGGCAATGTAGTTAATATCGTGGCCGGCTGCGTGGGCGAGCGGCCCATCCTGACCCCAGCCAGTCATGCGGCCATAGACCAGACGCGGATTCTGCGCCATACACCGGTCCGGCCCCAGTCCCAAGCGTTCCATCACGCCGGGACGAAACCCTTCAATCAGTGCATCGGCGCGCTCGATGAGTTTGAGCGCGGCCTCTGTGCCTTCCTTGCGCTTCAAGTCCATCGCTACCGAACAGCGGCCGCGGTGTAGCACACTGTACTTGGCATCAGTCGGTATCCCCAAGTTCGCATCTTCAGCCCGGTCGATCCGTAGTACCTCTGCTCCCATGTCCGAGAGCAGCATCGCACACATGGGTGCAGGGCCGATCCCGGCAAATTCGATGATCTTGTAGCCGGACAAGACTCCCATAGTTCTTCCCTCCTACGTATAGGATTTCACCTATCAGTCATGGTTGTATGCGCAAACCGTGAGAGTATCACATAAACCGTTCCACTCTCGCAACTGCTCTCTATGCTGCGAGAGGTACCCAGGAAGAGGGAAAGCGTCCTCGTCCTGAGCGGTGGACCGGAGAGGCCTATCCACGCTTGGCAATGACTTCATTGGCAAAACGTTCCATTACCGCGGTGACATCACGTTCCCGTAAAGCATGCACGTTGATCAAGAGTCGGTGGACCCCAAGGTCTTCATAGACGGCCAGGCTGTCTATTCCTTCGCGATAGTAATTCCAGTATGCGGTGATCTCGAGGTCACTCTGGTCGCGTCCGTGGCGAGCACATGCAGCAGCAAGGGCCTGCATGTGACTGCGGTACTCGTCGAGATCCTTGCCGATGACGTACCAGCCATCACCATACTGTACCGTTCGTCGGATGGCCGCGGGGCTGACTCCGCCAATGATCAGCGGCACCCCACCGGGCTGTACCGGTCGGGGACGCATCATAAACCCTTGCCAACGCACAAACTCACCCTGATAATCAACCTCCTCGCCACTCCAGACAGCTTTCAGCGCCTGCAGGTAGTCATCAGCCCGCCGGCCTCGGTGCGCGAACGGCACCCCAATCGCCTCGAATTCTTCACGCAGCCACCCAATTCCCACTCCTAGCATCAGCCGACCGCGGGAGAGATGATCAAGCGAAGACGCCCACTTGGCCAGATATAAAGGATTCATTTGCGGGAGAATGTTGACCCCCGTCCCCAACCGTAGGCGTGTAGTGGCAGCGGCGATGAACGTCAATGCTACCAGGGGATCGACAATCGCAGCATCGACTGGGAAGGGGAGTTTGCCACTAGGGTTATAGGGGTACACTGAGGTGTAGGTCTTGGGGATAATCACGTGCTCGGCTGTCCAGACGGATTCATAACCGAGGGCTTCGGCGCGTTGGACGAACGGAATCAGGACCTCAGGGGTAGTGAACTCCTGCAGATTAATAGGCACAATGCCAAACTTCATCGTCGCTCTCCTGTGGCGTTGGGCATGAAGGATACCAGAGAATCTATGGAAGATATCATCATCGATGTCATTATGGATGGAAGGGTACTGCTCCCACAGGAAATCCCGCCGGCGGTGTCTGCCGAGATCGAGACAACCCTAGCCAACGGAGATCCACCCAAGGAGATTATCTCTGAAGGGGTGTGCTATCAGTGGTCTGTGCGACCATGCGTCTATCCATGAGGGGGAATACGCTGGCAGAGCGCACACCACCTCATCATCAGGAATGAAGTGGTGCGTGCCCTCCTCTACGCCTGTGCATTGACTGCTGGCGCTGAAATTTTTTGGAACGTTACTTCTCCGACTTCCGAGCCACTCAAGACGACGAGGAGCACCGCTTCCTCCTGCCCAACATTCTGGAATCCCTCCATGGTGCCAGCAGGGAAGGAAATCGTGTCCCACGGCTCCAAGGTCACTTCATGCTCTCCCGTGCTCCCCCAGAAAAATTTGCAGGCACCGGAGAGTACCACAAACACCTCCGGTTTCGGGTGGCTATGGAGTGGCGCGCCTTTCCCAGGGCTGACCTTGTTCACCGCCATGGTAAAGCCATGCTCTCCGGCAATGGCGGGGATGGTTTTTCCCGCGCGGCCAATGAGCGCATAGCCTTGCGTACCATCGGGTTTGTAATTCTTGATGAAACTCGCGTAGTCAATGGGCTGGAGATCCTGAAAGCGCGCGATGCGTGCGGTCATCTCCTCATGTGAACTTCGGGTGCTCATACGTCCCTCCTTTGTGTCAGAATGCTTTCCCTATCATTCGCGTCTACCACCCTATCGCCCAGAGAGCAAGCTGCCGTGCTCTCCTCTTTCTTTTCCCGGTCGAGGAATGGTAAAGAGGGGTATGCGTTTACAAAAGAAAGTCGCACTGATTACCGGCGGAAGCCGCGGGATTGGGCGGGCCGTTGCGCTGGCCTTTGCGCGTGAAGGAGCCCATGTGGCCGTGGTGGGCGTCAGCGATCACCACGCCTTGAGCCAGGTGGAACACGAAATTGCTACGATGGGGAAAGACGTGCTTGCCCTGCGCACTGATGTCAGTCAGAAGACTGAGGTCGATCAGCTCGTTCAACAAGTTTTAGACCGCTGGGAACGCATTGACATCCTCGTCAACAATGCCGGCATTATTCATCCCAGCAAGCTGGAAGAGATCAGCGAAGCGCAGTGGAGCGCGACACTAGCGGTACATCTCACCGGCGCGTTCCTGTGCACCCAAGCCGTCCTGCCAACCATGAAGGCGCACGGTGGGGGCAAGATCATCAACGTGGCGGCGCCGTCAGCCTTGCGCGGCTCATTTGGCGTGGCTGACTATGCAGCTGCTAAGGGTGGCATCATCGCATTCACCCGCAACGCTGCCAGCGAGTTGAAGGCGTACAATATTCAGGTCAATTGCCTCTCTCCTGTTGCCGAGACGCGTATGACCGAGGCGCTGTTTGCGTTTCGCCGCCAGCATCTGAGCGAACCGATTGCAACATTCGGGCAAGCCAAACGTGCCGAGCCGGAAGCCGTGGCGCCAGCATTTGTGTTCTTTGCCTGCGCAGATTCAGATTACATTACTGGCCAGGTGCTGGCAGTGGACGG
>CAZCWX010000040.1:0-3517 GCA_964502465.1 uncultured Enterobacteriaceae bacterium
AAAACCGTCTAGCCACGGAAATACCCTCCTGCCGAAAATCCTCGCCGAAGTTTCAGCAATTTCCGAAACTTCGGCACTGTGTCATCCGCTGATCATAGTGTTTTCAAGTGCTTCCGATTGGCATTCGCATTGCAGTACCAGAGGGTCAGAAGCTAACCGGCCCTTCACTGGATTGACGAGACCGAGCACCGGAAATGGGTCTTATCAGAGATAAGACGCGATCTTTATGCATAGGCCAGCACGGGTCACAAGAAGGTTGGGGAACTTCAGCGGGTCTGTGAACGGTTCCTGACTGTAGCTGATCATCTGACGCTTGACTTCACCGAGGTCTCTTTCATCGATCGCGACGGGCTGACGCTCTGTCGCAGCCTACAAGAAAAACACGTCATTTTCACCCTCTGTCCGGCTCTCATAACTGCACCGTTGAAAGGATTAACTATGTTGGCTGCCATTCAGCGGAATACAAAGACTAATCCCGAGACGGGCACGCCTCAGCCCTTCTGTATGAGGAAAAGCTTCAAACCCTCACGCGCTGTCGATATGGACGCGGAAGCCGTTCTGATCCCCGTGCCCAGGACGTCGTTGGCACTCATCATTTTTTTCCACCGCCCGTGCGCTAAAAGGACCGTTCCTCGAGCCAAGCGAAGCCCGAGACCTAGGGAGTGGAGGAAAAGCCATGAAATAGGTCATTGTTTTCCAGTGGGTGCGAGTTCGTGGACTCAAGTCCCACCTGAGCAACGCCTAGCCAGTGGCTCAGTAGCGAACTCCGCGTGCAAGCCCCGTGAGGGGAGTACGGAGCCGGAGGGAGCAAGACCCCAGGCCGTGTGATGGAGCCCCGAAATGAGTATAGTTGTGGACCGTAAGGATAACCTCGCAGGCTGTCGGCGAGGGAAAGCCGACGCGGTGGAACGAGCGGAAGGCAGTAATCCTGGGTACGCCAAGGCGCGTACGCAGGATTCCACCGGGGTCTGAGAGCAGGGCATGAAGTCACCGGGGGAACTCGGGAACTTGGGAGAGCCCCGTGTCTCCTGGGTAGAGAAGGCCGGAAGAGCAGGGGTACCAGCGGACCAAGAGCCCTGAGTGAGCTGAAGAAGCGAGTACCACAGAAAGGACTGAGTATGCCCTACGCCGAAGGTCGTATTTACAACGACGCCGATAGCCATCTGATGGAAACCCACGACTGGTTGACTCCCTACGCCGATCCCCACATTCGCGAGCGGATTCTTCCGCCGTACTTTGGCGCGGCAGGCCGCATGGTGGAGGCCCTTGACAAGAAACGCGACGCCGGCCATTGGACGGCGGTCAATATCGAAGCGAACTTGATGAACCTCAAAGGCTGGGCCGCGCTCGGTGCCACAGACCCTACGGAGCGCACTCGTGCGCTCGATATGCTGGGGTTCAACTTCCAGCTGGTGTTCCCCTCGGTGGCGCTGTCGCAGTTCTGGGGCCTGTTCGGTCAGCAACAGCGAGACCCTGAACTGTTGTACGGCGGCGCCCGTGCGCTCAATCGCGCCATGACGGACTTCTGCGCGCATGATAAACGGCTGCTGCCAGTCGGCTTCGTCCCGCTCGATGTCCCTGCCCTCGCCGAGTGTGAAATCGAAGAGGCGGTCCGGCTCGGCTGTCGCGGGATTTGGATTTCCCCGACTCCTCCCGGGGATATGTCGCCAACGCATCCGGCCTTCAATGGCATCTGGGCGCGCTTCCAGGACGCCAATGTTCCGTTCCTCTTACATGGCGGCGCGGCTCCAAGAACCGTTTCCCCCGCGTTCGTCAACAATGGTCGTCCAGCTACCGACTTCCTCGGCGGCGGAGAAAGTATTGGCGCGAAAGATTATCTGGTGCTCCACACTGCGTCGGAAGTCTTTCTGGGCGCCATGGTGCTCGATGGCGTATTCGAGCAATTTCCCCGATTGCGCGGCGGCTGCATCGAGGAAGGCGCTATGTGGGTGGTGTCGTGGCTGAAACGGCTTGACATTGCCCAAGGGACTTTTGTGCGGACGGAGCCAAGCCTGGCGTTGCCGCTGCGGGCCTCGGAGTATGTGCGTCGCCAGCTGCGCTTCACGCCGCATCCGACCGAACCGGTGGGCTGGATGATCGAACAGGCGGGAGACGAGCTGTTTATGTTCTCGTCGGACTACCCCCATATCGAAGGCGGACGTAATCCGCTCAAGCGGTTCGAGCTGTCGACGCCGGGCATTAGCGAAACAGCAAAGGAACGGTTCTACGCACAGAACTTTGTTGACCTCGTGGGCTGAGGGAGTCTGCATCGTTCTTGTCTGAACCGCTCTTGTTGACCGATGAGACCGGCGCTGCGTTTTCGGCAGGTGCAGACATATCAGCGGTGAAGGGTCTCAAGAATCGGGAGGAACGGGCACGAGTATTTTCGGCAAGTCGCGGCGTGGCTCGCGCGGTCGGGCGCATCTTCGATCAGATCACGCGCCTAGACTGTATGATGATTGCCGCCGTGAATGGCTATGCGGTGGGAGGCGGATGGGCGCTCGCCGCCGCATGCGATTTTATCGTGGCGATGGAGCAGGCCGAGTTCTGGGTCCCGGAGGTCGAATTAGGGTCCGCGTTCACGGGGGGACCGGCGCTGGTGATGGCGGCGCGGCTCGGTCCGTGGCGCGCGAAAGAGGCGATGATCCTGTGCCGCCATTTCAAGGCGCACGAACTGTATGAACTGGGGATGGTCAATCGAGTGGTGAAGGACGGAGAATTGATGCCCGCAGTCCGCGAGCTGGCCGAGGAATTGGTGACGTTGCCGCACAAGGCGGCGACCAAGACCAAGCATTTCGTGGACGGCATCTTCATCGGGCTGCGATGGTACTAGCCTCAGAATAATCAGGAGAGAACGCCACCAATATCGACGGAGATTGTCAAGCTTCCAGCTCTGATGGGATGGACCGCTCCCCCTCACATAACGGCCTCATACAGGGCCAGAATGGATACACCATGACATATGGTGAGAGGGGGGTCTATGTTGAACTGTACAACACTCGGAATCGCTTTGGCAAAAGAGAATACGCAGTGCCAGAAGCCGGCACAGATCGAAGGGATCGGGCCCGTGGGGGCTACGGCTCTCGTGGCGGCGGTCGGTAACGCGAAGGAATTTGCCAAGGAGTAAGAACCGCCGCTGTAACCTTGCTGTCCGAGGCTTGCCCACAGTTGCGAAGGGGAGAACGAAGTGATGGCGCCAAGGGGCAGACCCGCGTGTGCAGAGCCTGTGTTGCGACGCAGCCTTTTCGCGGCCGAGGTTCCATTGAGGCGAGCACGCGCGGATTCCAGTAGGGCTGGGAAGGCGCTCTCCTGCCCGACACAGCCGTATAGGCGGCCGCAACTGCGCCTTTTCTTGTCGTCCTCACTCATCCCCTTGCAAAGAGCGAGCGGTCCATATACGTCGCAAAGTTTAGATGAAGATGAGCGAAACTATCACTCCTTGTTATCCACGCAACCAGAGCATAGAACCGTTCCGCCGGCGTTTGAGACTTTACACTCTTGACTACGAATTGGCTCT
>CAZCWX010000041.1:0-3055 GCA_964502465.1 uncultured Enterobacteriaceae bacterium
CGCGCATGTGGCGGGCAAAGCCGTCAATGAAGTCGTACTGGCTACGGTGGGCCTCGTCAGCGATCACGACGATGTTGCGTCGGTCAGAAAGGGCAGGATATCGGTCTCCTTTCTCCTCCAGAAAAAACTTCTGAATCGTCGTGAAAATCACGCCTCCCGAGGCGACCTGCAACTTCTTGCGCAAGTCTGCCCGACTTTCCGCTTGCACTGGCTGTTGGCGCAGTAGTTCGTGACAGCGGGCGAACGTGCCGAACAACTGGTCATCGAGATCATTAGCCTGAACGTCAAGACAATCACCTGCTTCGCTGGGCGCTATCTCAGGACCGTGCTTAACTTGGTAGCTGAGACTCGCTAGCCAAGCGAGGGCGGCGTGTTCGACAACGGATTCGGTCAATGAGGCAGCCATAGGGGGAAACGCTTGAATAAAAAATACTTTGTTTTCAAGGACTTAATGCCAGATACCCTAGGGCGGTGCCACTGCTCCTTAAATAAATTCATGCCCAGAACGGCAGGTAACGGGCGAACTTCCGCGACGTCCCGACCTCCTCGTCCGGCTTGATTAGACCCGCTTCAATGGTCGCAGCGATAATCTGAGAGATTATGGCGCTTTTGTGGATCTCATTGATGTACACCAACGGATTTTGTGTATCAATTTTACCGCTAAATGAGACGCAAAACACCTTAAGGTGCATAGCCAAGACTCAAAATACACCTTTTCCCTCCGCAATGTTGAGGAGTTCAGGAAACGCGAGGATGGCCGGGCGGCGTCCGCTCGAGGCGCGTAATTCGATAAGCAAACCGCGATCCCGCGCCAATCGTAAGATGCGGCTCGCGGTGGGTTTCGGAATCTCGGCTCCAGCGACAAAGTCCGACGCCTTAAAAATCGGACGAGAGAAGAACCAATCCAGTGCTCGCACCGCATGATGCGAGTGTGTAAGCTCGGCGATCCAGTCCTTCTTTGTTCGATATAGCTCCAGGATCCGGAGTGCCTTGAACTGATTACTTTCGGCCTGCTGGATCAACGCGGTCAGGAAGAACTCACACCAACCGGTCCAATCGTCGTCACGAGACACGGCAAGCAAGCGCTCATAGTACTCATCGCGATGGCTTTCCAGGTATGCGCTGATATAGAAGTTCGGGCTCGAGAGCAAATTTTTCTCAACCAAAAACAATGGGACCAGTAGCCGTCCCAACCGGCCGTTGCCGTCCAGGAACGGGTGGATCGCCTTGAACTCTGCGTGCAGAATTGCCAGTTGTACCAGCAGATCCGGCACCGAGCTGTGCAAGTAGTTCTCCCATGCCAACATAGCATCTGCTACGCGCTCCGCGCTGGCCGGAACGAATCGGGCCTGCTCAATCGTGCAACCCGGCGCACCAATCCAGTTCGCGATGCGGCGGTACTCGCCTGGTGACTTGTTCTGGCCGCGTACGCCCTGCATCAGTACCTCGGGCACCCCCTTCACCACGCGTTGCGACAGCGGCAGCGACTTCATCAACTGCACCCCTTGGCGCAAGGCGGCGCGCTGTTCGGAACCTCGGCAAGCTCGGCCTCGATTTCCTCCACCGTCGGCAAGCTCCCCTTGAGATTATCCGGCAGCGTCTCAACGATCTTCGTTTCCCACTCAGCAACGCCGATAGGGCGTTTGAGGTGCCGTAACGCGTATTCGACGACGATCTTGTCCTTCGAGCGGCAAAGCAGAAGGCCGATCCTCAGCTTGTCGTCGGGATGGCGTAGGAGGTCGTCCGCCGCCGAGAGGTAGAGGTTCAACTGGCCCACGAACGCCGGATCGAAGGGAACAGCCTTGAGTTCGATGACGACGTAGCAGCGCAGCTTGAGGTGGTAGAAGAGCAGGTCAATGTAGAAGTCCTGGTCACCAACCTCAAGCAGCACTTGGCGACCGACGAAGGCGAAGCCGGTTCCTAATTCCAACAGGACGCGCTGGATGTGATCGACTAGCGCTTGCTCGACCTCGCGTTCCCGACGCGGGTCGGCGGTTCCGAGAAAGTCGAAGAGATACAGGTCCTTGAACACCTGTGTCGCCAGGTCGGAATCGACAGGTGGCAACGTCGCCTTGAAGTTGGAGATGGCCTTGCCGAACCGCTCGTGTGCGCGGCCTTGGATCTGTAAAGCCAAGATGTTCCGACTCCATCCATGCTCGATGGTGCGGCGGATATACCATTCGCGCTGGCTCGGCTCGGTCACGCGATCCAACAGTATGCAATTGTGAAACCAGGGGATTTGTGCAGCAAGCTGCTGCACAATTGACTGATCCGGCCACGCCGCTGCGAAGGCACGCATATATTTCAGGTTACGCGGCGATAGCCCTCGCATGTCGGGGAAGGCCTTACGCAGATCGGCCGCGAGTCGGTCAATGACTTTGGCCCCCCACCCTTCCTGACCTTGCCGTTCGAGGATGGATCGCCCGATGTCCCAGTACAGTCGCACCATCGCCGAGTTAGCAGCCAGCACCGTCTGACACGTCCCTGTTGAATGCGCTGCTTGATATCCCGAAGCAGCGACGCATAGCCTGAAGGCATGCTTGATACGGGCGAAGGCACGGGGAGAATGCCGCCTGCTCTGTTGCCCGCCCGAGCGAGCGCCGCACGTCGTCAGGTTTTGAGGTTGGCTTGCGTTTAACCGTCATACCCCAGATCCTTCAGGTTGGCGGCGTCAAGCGTCGCGGCTCCGGCCTGATCGGGCGGGTCGCGCCGGTAGAGTAAAATACCTACGCGCGCGATGTGCTCCCGCAAGGGACCGTACTTGATACCGCCGTAAGCCTTCACATCAAAGCGATAGGGTAGAGGCAATTCATCCAGTTCGTCAGCAACGGCTTCGGCCTGTACATCGTCATCTACGCCGACAAGGGCAAGATCAATGTCCGACTCTGGCCGGTAGGTTCCCTTCGCGCGGGAGCCGTACAACGTGACTTCACTGATCGCCGGGAAGCGGCGAAACACCCCCTGTATCAGATCAATCTCGTGAGGTACGAGGCCGATGTCTTTCATGGCTCCAGCCTCCTGCTCAGGAAAAACTCATGCAGGCGGTCAAAGGCGG
>CAZCWX010000042.1:0-13016 GCA_964502465.1 uncultured Enterobacteriaceae bacterium
TAGTATGGACGAAAAAGGAGTTGCCGATGACTATCACTATTGAAGCCATTTACGAATCTGGCGTCCTGAAGCCCCTCTCTCCTTTGCCCCAACTCAGAGAGCACGAGCGGGTACGAATTACCGTTGAAACACCAAGCCTCGTTGATGAACTGTGTGGAAAGATCACCATTGATCCAGCGGTCGCTCGGGAGATCATTGAAAGCGCTGACTATAGCATCCTGGAGTCATGATTTGATGCTACGCGATCTTCCAGATGGAACCGCTTGCTTCGTTGATGCCAACGTCCTCTGCTACCATATCGTGCAAACACCACCCCTTTCCGATGAATGCACCTGGTTCATCAAACGAATTGAACAAGGGGCAGTTAGGACTGCAACTTCCGCTGCCGTTGTCGCTGAAGCCATACACAAAGTTATGTTGGCTGAGGCTATCCAGCAACACAAGCTGGATCATCGGGGTCTTGCCCATAGACTGCAGCGGCGGCGAGAACTCATTGCTGGACTCAGCGAGCACAAGAAGGTGCCTATGCTGCTAAGGGCCTTATCTATGCATGTCGAACCAGTGACACTGGATATCTTGAAGCATGCAGTGGACCTCTCAACGCAACACTGTTTGCTGACGAACGATGCCATGACAGTTGCTATCATGGAAAAACTCGGCCTCTCGCATCTTGTCACCAACGACGATAACTTCGACTCTATCCAGAGCTTGTCAATCTGGAAGCCAAGGTAGGCGTAGTAGATAGGGAACGTTGCGGCTTCTGTGGCTTTCGTCCCCTTTCCTCACAGGTGGCTCCTTCGCCCGCATGAGGTTGCCGCAAGCAATAAACACCGCCATCTACAACACTGCCAACCAGCAACTGACGCGTCCGTTTCCCCCTCATCCTGACCTTCTCCCACCAGGGGAGAAGGAACCCATATTCGCGCTTGCATAACGAGTGCCGAACACTATTGAGTATGACCTATGATCCGAACAATAATCTGACAATGGTGACTGTGGAACCTATCCCTCAAGCGAAGCAGTAGTGATTTTCACAGCATCCCTGACCTCTTCTTAGGTTCCTTCTTTGCTCACTGCAAAGCCTGTACAAATTCTGGACATAAGCCCAAGAGCTTTTCTCCTATGAACTTGTCCGACGATGACAAGATGTCTAGGATGAGAAAGAAACCGCACAAAGGGAGGATGCACTGTGTTTATCGTTACCAACCGCATTCCTGTTGCTCCCGGGCACGAAGCCGAATTTGAAGATCGCTTCCGTAACCGCGCGCATCTTATTGATCGCTCGCCGGGATTTATCAAGAATCTGGTGTTGCGCCCGGTACAACGTCGCTTTAACCATCAAACGGGTCAGTGGGAAGAAAAAGCCGAACAGGGCTATTATCTCGTGCAAACGTATTGGGTAAGTGAACAGGCGTTTTGGGATTGGACGAAGAGCGAGTCGTTCCGCATCGCCCATAGCAATCGTCCACCAGCCGAGATGTTCGCTGGCCCCAATGTTCTCGAAATCCATGAGGTTATCCTCAGTACTGAGAAACATGGTACTGCTGAAAGCTAGCCAGGTACCCGTTCGTGCTTTGCTAAGCTGGGCCTGAGCGAAGCCGACGAGTGAATGTTTGAGGAGCCAACTCATGCATGAACGTATTGTCGAGCGTTTTCGTACCATTGCTCCTGCAGTCGATTTCTGCTCTCTGCGTCTGGTTCAGGAGCATTCTGAGTTTCTCTCCGTGCGGCAAAACATCCTCCAGCCAGTCTCGACTTCAGAGGATATAGGCGCAATGATTACCATCGTCGATCGCGGTGGAATGGGGTACGCCGGGACGAGTGATCTGACAGCGGCCGGTCTTTGTCGTGCGGCCGCACAAGCCCTGGCCTGGGCACGGTATAGTGCTGGTTGCAGCGTCACCGACTTCTCACAGGTTGTTTTTCCATGCCCTCAAGGGGAGTACACCAGTCCGGTACAAACACCGTGGAGTGCAGTGCCGCTCCCAGACAAAATCACTCTGCTGCGCAGCGCCGCAGAACGGCTCAAGGCTGATGATCGCATCGTCGACTGGGAAGCATCCCTATGGCACACTCATAGTGACGTTCTCTATCTGACGGTTGATGGAGGACGTGCGCACCAGCACTTTTCTTACCTGGTGCCGATGCTCAGCGCCACGGCGAATGCGGGAGTCGAAACGCACACGCGCACCTTTGCAGGGCGCGGATACTGTCGTCAGGGAGGAATGGAAATCCTCGACCGGAGCGGCTTTCACGATGCGGCTCCACGTATTGCGTCAGAGGCCGTGCAATTGCTCCTCGCACCGAACTGTCCGTTAGGTCAGATGGACATCCTCCTTGCCCCAGATCAAATGACGCTGCAGATTCACGAGTCTATTGGGCATCCATTGGAACTCGACCGCATCCTGGGCGACGAGCGGAACTACGCGGGCACCAGTTTTGTCACGCCTGACATGTTCGGCAATTATCGTTATGGTTCTGACCTGCTGAACGTCACGTTTGATCCCACCCGACTCGACGAGTTTGCCAGTTACTACTTTGACGACGATGGCCAGCCGGCACGCCGTGAGTATGTGATTCGTGACGGTATCTTGCTGCGCGGCTTGGGCGGTGTCACTTCTCAGGTTCGCTCCGGCCTTTCCGGTGTCGCCAACTCCCGTGCGACGAGTTGGAACCGGCCGCCTATCGACCGGATGGCGAACTTAAATCTTGAACCTGGCACTTCCAGCTTGGCAGAAATGGTCGCAACGGTAGAACGTGGTCTGTACATGCAAACGAACCTTTCGTGGTCCATCGACGACTCGCGCAATAAGTTTCAATTCGGTTGCGAATGGGGCCAACTGATCGAAAACGGCAAACTCACTACTGTGGTCAAGAAACCAAACTACCGTGGCATATCCGCCACGTTCTGGCGCAACCTAAAAATGGTAGGCAACCTCAATACACTTGAGGTGTTGGGTTCGCCATACTGCGGTAAGGGCGAGCCGAATCAGGTGATCCGGGTTGGACATGCGTCGCCAACCTGTCTTTTCGCCAACGTTGAGGTCTTCGGAGGGGAGTGACATGATGCAGGAATATTTCTACCAGCTTGCCGACGTGCTTGCTTCTCTGCTGCACGGCCAAGAAATGTACACCTGTACTTTCTCTGGAGAGGACTCAGACTTTGTGCGCCTCAACCACAATGCCGTGCGTCAGGCGGGAACGGTGTCGCAACGCTTCCTCTCGGTCAACCTCATCAGCGGTGCGCGCCATGCAGATGGACAGATCTCTCTCGCAGGAGATCTGGAGGTTGACCGCCCTCGAGTCGCGTCGTTCCTTATGAGGCTGCGAGCGCAACTTCCTTACCTTCCCAGTGATCCTCACCTCCTCTATGCCACCGAAGGACACTCCAGTGATTATCATGGCAAGAATCGCCTCCCAGAAGATAGTGCGGCAATTCTTTCGACTATTCAGGAAGCCGGTCGCGGTCACGACTTGGTTGGTTTGTATGCCGCTGGCGGTATTTACAGTGGGTTCGCGAATTCCTTTGGGCAACGCAACTGGTTTTCGAGCCACAGCTATAACTTTGACTGGAGTTTCTATCACCAAGGCGATAAAGCCGTAAAAAATACTTACGCTGGTTTTGTTTGGGATCCTACAGAGTTTGCCCGTAAAGTAGCAACAGCCACAGAGCACTTGGCCGTGCTGACTCAGCCTCCTCGGACGATCCGCCCTGGGCGCTATCGCGTGTATCTGGCACCTGCTGCCCTCGCTGAAATTCTCGGTCTGTTACATTGGGGGGGATTTGGTCTCAAAGATCACCGTACCAAACAAACCTCCCTGCTGAAAATGGTCGAAGAAGGAATTCGGCTCCATCCTACCGTAACGATCCGGGAAAACACCCAAGACGGTGTAGCGCCAAACTTTCAGGAGGCCGGGTTTATTAAACCTGCGCAGGTGACGCTGATTGAAGCAGGGGCCTTTCGCGACTGCCTGGTCTCACCGCGCTCGGCGAAGGAGTATGGGGTTCCAACCAATGGAGCTTCGAGTGGAGAGATGCCAGAGTCGTTAGCCATGGCAGCGGGGAGCGTGCCTACGGCTGAAGTATTACGTCGGCTCGATACCGGTGTGTACATTAACCATGTTTGGTATCTCAACTATTCAGACCGCACCGCCTGCCGTATCACCGGCATGACCCGTTTTGCCACATTCTGGGTTGAAAACGGCACCATTCAGGCGCCCCTCAATGTGATGCGATTCGATGAAACGCTCTATCGGATGCTGGGGGATAACTTGTTGGGCTTGACCGAGGGGCAAGATCTTCTGCTGGATCCCAGCACCTATGGTGCACGTTCGACCAGTAGCAGCCGGGTGCCAGGAGCCCTTGTAGAAGACTTCTCCTTCACGCTGTAACCTCCTGGCTTGCTCATCCGCCCTGTGGCCTCAGCCAATCGAGAACCACTTCTGGCGAGGAAGCCGGGTAACAGGTGTCACAGACGCGAGAATAATAGATGTTGATCCACCATAGTTGCTGGCCACAACGGGGACACGGATCAGGGTCCTGATGATACAACACGGCCGGATCCCTCTCGGACAGCGCACCGGACCGTAGGAGTCTCAGGATCTCGGGTTTATAGGCCTTGAGCAATTCTGTCAGTTCAGGGGTTAATCTGCTGGCTGGAGACACGGCCAATTTGTCTCCGCGCGGAATGAACTGAAATCCTTGCCGTATCAGGTCAACAATCAGGGTCCGGATGTCCATCGTTCTCCCTCCTCACCGGTGTTCGTTCACTGCCCGTGAACGCCTTCCTCATGTGTACTCCCTGGAACTGACACAACAGTCCCCACGATATTGATAGCGGCAGAGAAATCGGTCTGAGCAGTTCCTCTCGGCCCTCCTGAGTTTCCTGTAGTCTGGGTGTGGGGCAACAGGGGGACTGGCAGATGATGCGCCCTCGATAATGGCAAAAACGCAAAGAGGGCTGCAAGCAGCAAGAGAGAAACAACCAGCGTGAACCGCGACTCGGGGCGACGGCCACTCGCCAGGTAGGCTAAGATGGCAACGGTCACGATGCCAAGCGCGCTCGTCAGAAACAATAGGACTGGAAAAGGATTCACCAGAGTTTTCTTTCTCTACACTTCTACGTGGCTGAGGCAAATCAGCAAAGAGAATGCCATAGGCAACAGACTCGAAGGATCAAGGTTTTCCTATAAAAGCCGCGAATCTCTGTGCTCAAGAGGAGAGAAAACCCGACAAAAGGCCCGGTTTCACCTTCCACATCGGGTCAGAATTCCCGATCCTAATTGTCAGCTCTGGACATAGAGCACCTCGATCGCTCGCCCCTTTTGCTCTCTGGCATAAAGATTTTACCGAAAGCCATAAGCTGCTAGCCTGTTGGGCAAAGCTGACTGCTGATTGCTGACGACTGACTACCTTGTATGGTACAGTTTGCCGCAAAGGAAGGAGTATGTATGGCCACGAATGAACTCTGTTTCCTCTCGATTGCGCAACTTGCTGACCAGATCAAAAAGCGGACTGTCTCTCCGGTCGAGATCACGCAGGCCTACCTTGACCGGATTCAGACCGTCGATGCCAAGCTTAACAGCTACATCAGTGTGACAGCAGAGCAAGCGCTCCAAGAAGCGAAACTGGCTGAGGCGCAAATCAGTCACAACGCTTATCTTGGTCCGCTCCACGGGGTTCCTCTCGCGCACAAAGACATCATCGCCACAAAAGGCACCAAAACGACCTGTGCCTCAAAAGTGCTCAGAGACCATGTTCCTGATTACGACGCAACAGTCATCGAGCGGTTGCGAGCAGCCGGTTCGGTACTTCTTGGCAAGCTCAATATGAACGAATTCGCGACGATTACTCCGAGTCCGTTTTTCGGCAGGGTCAATAATCCCTGGAATCTTGCGTATAACCCCGGCGGGTCGAGTAGTGGCTCAGGAGCAGCCGTGGCGACAGGTCTGTGTGCCGGAGCATTGGGTACGGATACCGGTGGTTCTATTCGCATTCCCGCAGCTTTTTGCGGTATCGTCGGTCTCAAAGCGACGCACGGCCGTATCAGTCTGTATGGCGTGACACCCCTTGCCTGGTCACTTGATCACATTGGCCCTATGACGAAGACGGTAACAGACGCCGCTCTGATGCTGCAAGCGCTGGCTGGGTACGATCCACACGATCTCGTGTCGAGTGACACTCCTGTTCCCAACTACACCGCTAAGCTGAATAGCGAGATCAAAGGCTTGCGACTTGGCATCCCGACCCGCTTTTTCCCTCAGTACACTGACCCCGAAGTTCAGGACGCTTTCACTCTAGCAGTTAAAGTCCTGGAAAGCCTCGGGGCGACAATTGAAGAGGTTACCCTCCCAGACCTTGAGGACGCCTGGTCTATCGCACAAGTGCTCATCAATGGTGAGGCCAATGTCTGGCACGAACCGTATTTACAGACGCAAGCCGAGGACTATGCTCCGCAGGTGCGCAAATTTCTGGAGCGCGGCACGTCTACCTTAGCTACAGATTATGTGAGAGCACAACGGACAAAAGCTCAGCTCCGTCTGGACATGCTGGCAGTCTTTGCCGACCTTGATGCTCTTCTCACTCCGGGTGAACTCATTCCCCCTCCACCACATGAGGCACGATCTGCCCTTATTCACGGAGAAGAGGTTTCCCTCATGGCGGCGCTCATTTCGGCGACCTGCCCCTTCAATCTGACCGGGCAGCCGGCTCTGACCGTTCCTTGCGGCTTCACTGCCTCTGGACTGCCCTTAGCGTTACAAATCGTGGGGAAACCGTTTGACGAAGTGACAGTCCTCCAGATTGGCCAGGCATACGAGAAGCACACTGCTTGGCATGAAAAACAACCGCCTGACGAAATGTAGCGTGGAACCAAACTCTACTTTATTTTCGCTTTTTATTCTCCTATAAATTAAGGTCACTCTGAAGGACCTTGCTTGCTGAACATGTACGGAAAAACAGCAGAATACATGGTGCTGTTGAGAAACAACGAGAAACCTTCTTACGCCTCTTTAGCAAGTATGGAACGGAAACTCGCAGCTATTTTGAGTGCCGATGTGAAGGGCTACAGTCGCCTTATGGGCGAGGACGAAGTGGCAACTATCCGCACTCTTACAGCCTACCGCCAGGTGCTGGAAACGCTGATTCAGCACCACCGTGGCCGTGTGGTAGACTCCCCCGGTGACAATGTGCTTGCTGAGTTTGCCAGCGTGATTGACGCCGTCCGCTGCGCGGTTGAGATTCAGCGAGAACTCAGGGGCCGCAATGCCGCCCTCCCAGTCTCAAAAAGAATGGAGTTTCGTATAGGCCTCAATGTCGGTGACGTTGTCGTTGCAGGGGAGCGAATCTACGGCGACGGTGTCAATATCGCCGCCCGGCTAGAAAGCCTGGCCGAGGCAGGTGGCGTTTGCGTTTCGGGCAGTGTCTATGAGCAGGTCGAGACCAAGCTAGACCTGGAATACGAGTACCTCGGCGAGCAAACAGTGAAGAACATTAGCAAGCCAATCCGTATGTATCGGGTGCGGGAAGCACCACGTGTTACCGCGCTTTCGGCGGGTGGCAAGGGGGAGGGATCCTCCGCCTCCCTCCCGTTGCCTGACAAACCTTCTCTTGCCGTACTGCCTTTTCTCAATATGAGTAGTGATCCCGAGCAAGAGTATTTTAGTGACGGGATCACTGAAGATCTCATTACCGATCTCTCCAAGCTTTCTGGCTTGTTTGTCATCTCCCGCAATTCAGTCTTCACCTACAAGGGCAAGACAGTGAAACCCGAGCAGGTAAGCAAAGAGTTAGGAGTACAGTATGTGTTAGAGGGGAGCATTCGGAAAGCTGGCAACCGCGTGCGGATTACCGCGCAGTTGATCGATGCCACCACCGGGTATCATCTCTGGGCGGAGCGGTACGATCGCGAGTTGCAAGACATTTTTGCTGTCCAAGATGAAGTGACGCAAAAAATTGTCGCAGCCTTGAAAGTCACACTCAGGGAAGGCGAAGAACGCCGACTTGGACGTCCGCCGACGATGAACCTCGCAGCGTATGATTCCTATCTGCGCGGGTTAGAGTCTTACGCACTGCGTACTCAAGAAGCCAACGCACAGGCGCGGCAGATGTTTGAACAGGCTATTACGCTCGATCCCCAATTTGCAGCAGCGTATGCATTCTTAGGCCGGACCTATTTAATGGAGATCGTCTTTCAATGGAATCAGGACCCTCAAACGCAGGAAAAGCTTTTTGCCTTGGGGCAAAAGGCCGTCACGCTCGATGATTCCCAACCTGCGGCGCACGAAACCTTGGCCTTAGCGTATTTGGGAAAGAAACAGCACGCACAGGCTATTGCTGAGGCAGAAAAAGCGGTTGCTCTCGATCCCAACTATGCTGATGCCTATATCACACTTGCAGAGATTCTGACTTTCGCGGGACGGCCGGCAGAAGCGATTACATTAGTACAGCAAGCAATGCGCTTGAACCCGCGCTATCCAGCCCACTACTTATGGGCTCTCGGGCATGCCTACCGCTTGGCAGGACAACCTGAAGAGGCAATCGTCGCCTTAAAAAGAGTGCTCATGCGCAATGCCAATCATCTGACCGCTCATCTGCTCTTGGCCACTATCTACGGCGAAGCAGGGCAGGAAAAAGAGGGGCGAGCGGAGGCGGCAGAGATCCTGCGCATTAGCCCTAACTACTCGCTCGAAACGGTCAAACAGAGAATCCCCTATAAAGACCCAGCAGTTTTAGAGCGCCAGCTGGCTGCTCTGCGCAGGACGGGACTGCAGTAAGAACTTGCGCATCAATAAATTGGCCGTTCTTATATTGTGGTGCGGGCTTCTGGCCTGCACCACAAGGTTGCCACAACACCTGTGCGGCTTACCAAGAAATCCTCATGCCTCCGTTTCACGGTTTATGCGTGACGTTTTCTGTCTTCTCCGATCTTATCCTGACCTTTTCTCCCGCGCTTCTCGCACCATGGCTACCAGCATGGTTCGTGCCTCTTGAGCACTCCGCACCTCGCGTGGAAAAGCTAATCGCACCCCCTGTACACGCTCACCAGTACGAACACGCATCCGAAAGCCTAACCGATCTACTGACGTCATCATCGCTTCCTCCGCCTCCAGTTCGGCACAGGCGCGACAGAACAACCGTAAGGCGTCAGCATGATCGCGGTTCATGTGCGCGATGATACCAGGAGCGACATCGGTAAGCGGGTCAGGCTCGGCTGCGGTGTAATCCACCGCTGACACCCAACCCATCGCGCCAAAGCCACCGACGTAGTACACGTCAACGACCTCGAGCCGATAAAACGCAAAGTCAGCGAAAGCGACCCAGGCGGCAGCGTTTTCATAGCGAGCGAGGTACGTGGCTCGCGTCTGTTCCAGGTCAGCCTCTGGTAGCTCAGACACCTGCCCCATTACCGAGACTCGCGCACCGGCTAGTGGGTCACCGGTCCAGTCCGATTGCGTCACCAGCAGACTCGCGCGAGAGTCTACTCGTAGGTTCTGTGTGTGTATGGCCATGGCACTGATCAGGAATACTGGCCGGCCCTGTGCGTCGAGAGAATAGGGCATCACCGAACCGAATGGCCAACCAGCATACTTGCATGACACCGTCGCCAGGGTTCCAGTACGGCCAAGGTACAGCAAAGTGCGAGATCGTTCAGCAAAAGAAGGCTCAGGTGATGCGCCCAATTGTGGACCACTTCCTACATGCTGACTGCTAGCAGGATCTTTCGCCATCAGAATTCCTCCTTCACCAAAGGTAAAAGATACGCTTCACATACCGATATTATAGACTTAGGGGAAACCAACAAGGATGAAATGGGTATTCACTTGGTGCCATACGGCAGCAGCGAGAGGTGTCTTCCTCGGCGGACTTGTTGGACTTTTGTTTCCACTTGCGGCAACCATATTGGACCTTTCTCTGCGCAACCAACCCCTCACCATTGCCGCGGCTTTACAGGTACAGATTGCGCAACCACTGTATTGGATCATCGATGCCGTTCCCCTCTTCTTCGCATTCTTCGCTGCCTTGCACAAGCAGATGGAGAAAAATCTCCAGGAAAGTAGAGAACAGTTTGAACTCGCGGTTCGCGGATCGAACGATGGGATCTGGCACGCGTGGATTAACCCCATCGATTACTTTCATCCACGCAACGAGGTGTACTATTCCCCTCGATTCAAAGCATTGCTCGGATACACAGGCGAGGAATTTGCCAACACCTTTGCAGCCTGGGGGTCATTGATCCATCCGGACGATGCTCCGCGCATCCTCGAAGCATTACGCGCCAACCTGGACCGTCGGGTACCGTATAATGTCGAGTTCCGCCTGCGCACCAAAAGCGGAGAGTACCGCTGGTTCCACGGGCGTGCGCAAGCTGTTTGGGACGAAAAAGGCATTCCTATCCGTATGGCTGGCTCGATTCGCGACATCACCGAGCGAAAAAGGGCAGAACAGGAACGAGAGTTACTCTACCAGTTGGCGCATGACCTTGCTCGCACCTCAGATATTGATGCTATTGCCCAGCCTCTTTTCGCTCGGATACAACACTTCCTCAATGCTGATTCAGGATCCCTGATGCTCGTCAATGCTGAAGGCACCGAACTGCATGGGGTTGCCGCGTTTGGTATGGGCAGCGATGCCTTTCGTCACGAGCGACTCAACCTCAGGGCGGACATCGTACCAGCAACTGTGGCGTTTCAAAACAGACAGCCCCTGGTTCTCCTTGACTGGTTAGAAGGTGCACAGCTCAGCAACGCAACGCGCGAAAAATATCACTTTGTCAAAAGTGCCTGGACAGTCCCTTTGATGAACGGCGAGAATGCGGTGGGAGTCCTGCTTGTCTGTTTCGCCGCTCAGCGCGGGGCGGATGGCCATGAATTACGCTTGTTGCAAATGCTGGGCGACGAAGCCGCGCTCGCGATTGAGCGCGCCCGTCTGACTGATAAGCTCCGCGAGAGTGAGGAACGGTACGAGGCGTTATTCGACCGTTCTTTAGACTGTGTGTACGTCCAGGATTTTTCCGGGCGACTCCTCGACGCAAACCCTTCCACACAGCGTCTGCTCGGTTATCCGAAAGAGGAACTCCTCTCTCTCAATTTTGCTTCTCTGGTAGCGCCAGAGCAAATTCCTACCGCACTACAGATTCAGCAGGAAATCCTGGCAAATGGCTCGCAAAAAGATGTCGGCTACTTCACCGTGAAGCGGAAAAATGGGGAGGCTGTTTACCTCGAGACCAAAAGTGCGCTCATCTACCGTGATGGCAAACCGTACGCAACGCTGGGGATAGCGAGGGATATTACAGCGCGCAAACAGGCAGAAGAGGCCCTCAAGCAAGCAAAAGAGGTGGCTGAAGCAGCAAACCAGGCCAAGAGCGATTTCTTGGCCAATATGAGCCACGAGATCCGTACACCCATGAACGGCATTCTCGGCATGCTCGAGCTGACCCTCAATACCTCACTGACCCCAGAGCAAGCAGATTATGTACACCTGGCAAAAGGCTCAGCCGATATCCTACTCGACGTGATCAACGATATTTTGGACTTTTCCAAGATTGAAGCCGGCAAATTTGCGCTTGACCCTGTTGATTTTCTTCTCCGAGACAGCCTCGGCGACACGGTACAGGCACTTGCTCTCCGTGCCCACCAGAAGGGGCTGGAGCTTCTCTGTCATGTTCGACCACATGTGCCGGATGCTCTCATAGGTGATCCAGGTCGTCTCCGTCAAGTGGTAGTCAATCTCATCGGTAATGCGGTTAAGTTCACCGAACAGGGAGAGGTAAGTATCGAAGTCAGTTTAGACTCTAGCCCCCAGATCCTAGACGACTCCTGTACGCTGCACTTTGCCATTCGCGACACAGGAATCGGCATCCCAGCTGACAAGCAACGGCTCATATTCGACCCCTTTGCCCAAGCGGATGGGTCGACAACACGCAAATATGGGGGCACTGGGTTAGGGTTGGCGATTTCGGCACAACTCGTCGCCCTCATGGGAGGCCAGCTGTGGGTAGAAAGCGAGGTGGGCAAAGGAAGTACTTTCCACTTCACTACACAGTTTGACCTGCAAAAAGCAACAACGACCCATTCACTCCCGGCAGAGTCTAGAGATTTGCACAATCTGCGGGTGTTAGTCGTGGACGACAATGCGACCAATCGACGCATCTTTGCAGAACTCCTCACCTCCTGGCAGATGCAACCAAGTCTGGCAGCAAGTGGGACAGCAGCATTGGTCGCCCTGCAGCGCGCGGCTAGTGCCGGAACACCATTCCCCTTAGTGCTGCTTGACGTTCATATGCCCGAGATGGATGGGTTTACCCTGGCCGCGCACATGAAACAAAGCCCAGCATTAGCAGAGACGACGATTGTGCTGCTCACCTCAGGAATCTGTCCGAACGACGTAGCTGGTTGCAGGCAATTAGGGATTACCTCATACTTGATGAAACCCATCAAGCAATCGGAGTTACGAAAAACTCTTTTTGCTGCTGTAGGGATGGCACAAAGTATCTCTCAATCCCCTCCCCTGTTCTCCCAACCGATGCGCCGCGAATACCCACCTGTAGAGCAAGTACAGCGCGGGAATGGGGGGCGTCTTCTGCTGGTTGAAGACAATGCAGTGAACCAAAAGCTGGCGATCCGCCTCCTGGAAAAGCAGGGGTACTCAATCAGCGTAGCGAGCAATGGCCGAGAGGCGCTCGACGCTTTAGCTAGAGCACATTTCGATGCAGTGCTCATGGACGTGCAGATGCCCGAGATGGATGGCTTGGAAGCCACTGTCGCTATTCGTGCACGGGAGCAGACCACTCACTCTCACATACCTATTATTGCCATGACTGCGCATGCGATGAAAGGCGACCGCGAGCGCTGTCTCGCGGCCGGTATGGACGACTATGTCTCAAAACCCCTGAAGCCAACCCAACTGTTTACCGCGATTGAGAGATGGGTCTCTACTTCCGCACCGACTGCGGTTGCGACACCGGCGGGACCGGATGCAGCGGTCGTTCCTCATCACGTTTCTGCGGATTTACCGA
>CAZCWX010000043.1:0-3913 GCA_964502465.1 uncultured Enterobacteriaceae bacterium
CCTCCGTCATTCCCGACATTTGTCATCGGGAATCCATCTTATCTTCTTCACTCATGCCTGCAAGTAGGTAGCGGGCATCTATCTTCATTCTCTCCGATCGAAACCGAAGAAAAGCGAAAGGAAAAATTTCAGCCGACTCCACCACGATGTCGGCCCATAGAACGGGGGAGGGAAGAAGATGCCTGGAGCGACCAAGGCAAGGCAGTAAAGAAGGCGTATTGCAAGGGCTCAACCCAAGAACGTAAAGGAGGCATGGGAGGAGAGGGCAATTGCAGGAAAAACTGTCGAGTTCTCCATCTCTTCAGCGAAATAACTGGTCCCAATAAATCAATAGTCATGCCTGACCCCATAGGCCTGCAACTTGCGCATCTCTTGGCCCGCAACATTCGCATCCAGGAGAGCTTTGTCGACCCAGGCTTTAATTCTTGCGGGTTGCTCGTGCACAGATCCGGTCGCAATGTTGTAGTCTATGACGATTCTCATCCGTTTCCATTGCGGAGGGTTCGTGGGTACGGGCCAGGTAGCCTTAAACAATGCCACTTTTGCACTTCCTGATTACTGAGCAATTTTGAACAGAAACACACGCTGTTTTCCCGCTACACTAATACTACGACGTGGACTTCCTTGCCATCATCCTGAGCTGAAGGAGGGACATGATGACCTGCCGAGTTGCCCGATTGTTTGAAGAATCGATTCCAATAAATCCAGTGTGCTGCGGTAAATGTGGGGCGAGGGATCTGGAAGTTTTCTTTTCCTCGAAAATTCTTGGGCTCCACGTCTGTCCGATCTGTCTTCAGTCTATGATTGGATGCGACGTGGAGAAGGAATTAGGCTCCGAGGTTAAGCGGGAAAAGTCGGAACATCACTGAGCGAGCCAGTCCTACGCCTCAACCCGAGTAAGAAGATCTTTTCCTCCTTCCCCCGATGGGAGTGATGGTCCAAGCGGCGGGTAAGGTTGGGCCTTCTTTTGCCTGGGTATCCTGCCATGCATGAGTCGGTTCTGACGGCCGGGATCCTGAAGGATTCGGACCAAGAAAAATCGGATCAAGAAAAAAGAAGGCGGCCGAGATGGGTTGTCTGAAAAACTTTATGTCCAATCTGAAGGTCTGCACATGCTTCGCAATCATGCTGGTGAGCGCGGCCTTCACCTATTCCCCTGCAAGGGCCGCTCCTATTGCCGTGCGGTTTTCGGAGGGGGTCACCCATGGCTTTCTGCTAGTGCGTTCGCTTGCCGGGGAGATCATTGGCCAGGGTGAAATGACTCAGGTTGCCAAGGAGGGAGAGCTGGTCAAAAGTCATTTGGTGTTCAAGTTTAAGGACGGTTCGCTGCACGATGAGAAAGTCGTCTTTTCGCAACGGCGGGTGTTTACGCTGATCAGCTATCATCTGAGCCAGCATGGCCCGTCTTTTCCGGACCAGATCGACGTCTCGATTGACCGTACGTCAGGAGAATACACGGTCCTATCAAAAACAGGGGAAGAGGGGAAGGAGGAGGTGCTGACCGGCGTGTTTGATCTGCCCAAGGATGTGTATAACGGCATGGTGATCACAGTGTTGCTGAACCTGCCTCCAGGTGCCGGCGAAACCGTAAGCTTTCTCGCCTTCACACCAAAGCCGGAAATTATTAAACTTGATCTCCTTCCCATGGAAGAGTATTCCGTCAAAATAGACGAAGTATCACGGAAGACGCTGCACTACGTATTCGAGCCGGACATCGATATGATTCGGGAGATGCTCGGCAAAGCCACGGGCAAGCTCCCGGCCCAATTTCACTATAACTGTTGGATCCTGGCTGATGAGGTCCCGAGTTTCGTGCACTACGAAGGGCCCTTGCAACTCATGGGACCGATCATGCGAATCCAATTGGTGAGCCCCGTTTTACTGATAAAGCCGGAAGACCAAAAGATTTCTTTCAAATAACGTGGGGCCGGGCCGGTTCGCATCCTGTGAGTCTGATCGTGATTCTTCCACACTGAGCAATTCTGACCAGAATGCTAGTCGTACTTCTGTTACTAGGTTTCGGCCTACTCAATATGAGATTGACGGGGATTTGTGTTTTGATGAAATGTTAGAGGACGATGAACGGAAAAACTCAGATGACCAGACTCCTCACGAAAGAGCCACAGCCAGGTGTGAGCGTGATGTATTTCTTACTCCTTCTGGCGCTGCTCGTAGGATGCGCTAGCCCACTACAACAGGAGCGGACCTTTTTCTTAACCGAGCAGGAGGTAGACACGCACGGCCGCAAGACATGGTTTGATCGTCTCATTGAGGCCGATCCAGGAGAGGCTTCCTTCGTGATCGCAGAAGATTATCAAGAACGCCCGCCGAAAAATATTGCAGTGCTGCCGTTTGCCGATAAAGGGGAAGGGGACTACCTCATCAATAAGATTCCATTAAAAATTCGCGATAAGGGAGAACTCAACAAGTGGTCATGGACCCATGCGAACCGGGTGCGGCGTGCGGTTGCGGGGGAACTTGCCTCACGAGAATTCACTATCGTGCCTTTAATCACGGTCGATGCGGTGTTGGCCACCCACGGAATCACCGACCGGGACAAGCTCAATGCGGTTCCCCCCGATGAACTCGGTCGCTGGTTTGATGCAGATACGGTGATCTACGGAGAGCTACTGAGCTATGGGGCGTATTACGCCTTCCTTGTCGCGGCCTGGGAGGTGAGCGCAACCGTGAGAATGGTCTCGACGAAGGACGGGCGAGAGATTTTTTCATGCACGAACCACCGATACGAAAGTACCGTGCATCCGGTCATTGATCCCATCGATATGGTGATCAGTGCCCTTGCGTCTCTGGTTCACCTGCGAGACATCACGCTGGTCCGCACAGAATACGAGGTGGGCCGCGAGATTGTCGGACGTCTCCCAAGAGCTGAACGAAACATCTCCGAATTCCTGGCCGCAACGAAAGACCCAACACGGGATCTCGACTCCAGAGACATCCAGGCCTCCACTTCAAAGGATTCCGTGAGATAAATTCCACGCGGCGTCTCGCCAGTTTGTGTCCTCCGCGCCCAGTACGATATCACGTAGAGGCCGAACCTAGGACCCCTTGGAATTTCGCGGCAAGAAGCCCCCGCTCATATTTGAGCTAATTGTTCAACCATCATGATTGCTATCGATTCTGGAGGTATGTCCAGTGGCTTCTAGTGAGTGAGATTGGCAGCTTTATGCCATGCCTCGCAGGGAAGAGAAATGAGGTCATTGTCTGACTACCCATTTGAGGTTTCCAATCGGTGCCCACCTTTTGGATGGTTGTCCCTTACAAAGCGCAAACAGAAAGCCTTCATAGAATTGATCTGCTTCACACGCTCCCGTATTAGTTTATTCCTGAATACGTTAGGCAAATTGGGCTAATTGAATACAAAGGCGGGATGCTCGTGCACCGCTCCCGCTTAATGTCGTCTTCCATGACCAAATTCCCTATCCGTTTCCGCGATGCAGGTTCTCATTGGACCCAAGCTAGGCCCCCTTTAATGACGTCATCGTTTCAATTCCTCAATACCGAGCAATTTTGACCAGATCCCACGCTATCTTTTCGCTAAATTAAGATCACTGTCTTCCGGTTTTCTCGCCATCCTCCGGAGTAAAAAGGAGGTGATCCAATGACCTGCCCAGTCGTCCAGTTATTCTAAGCACCCGACCGGCTCTACATAAAACGGCATCTATGTGACCCCCGCAATGGAAGGAATTGAATATGATATTTGCAAAAGATCGCAAAATTGATCGGTTAGGTCAGAACTTTTATCCAATCCTTCTGAAAGTCGCGAATATTTTCCTAACGGAATACCGAAGGTCTGTGGAAAGCCATCACGGGGCATATCAAAAAGATCGTCCCCTGGGAACGTGCAGGCATTACGTTGTATCACCATGACATGGATGCCTTTCGGTTTTACGCC
>CAZCWX010000044.1:0-10270 GCA_964502465.1 uncultured Enterobacteriaceae bacterium
GATATGCTACAGGAGGGCGGAAAATGGACGCCCTTCGTCGGCATAAGGAGAAACATGTGAGCCTTTCTGGGAAAAATGCTGTCGTGACCGGGGGAGCCTCGGGCATCGGGCGTGGTATCTGTCTGCGTCTCGCCCATGATGGTGCCAACGTGGGGATTTTGGACCTCGACGTGGCCGGCGCCGAAAAGGTTGCCGAGGAAATCAAAGCCTTGGGGCGCAAAGCGGTTGCCTGTCAGGTGGATGTGGCTAACCGCACTCAGGTCGATGCTGCAGTCGAACGCGTGCGCAAGGAATTGGGACCAATCCACATCCTGGTTAACGATGCGGGGATTGGAGAGTTTGCCCCTCTCGCGCAGATGAGCGAAGAGCAGTGGGACCGGATGATCGCTATTCATCTTAAGGGAACGTTCAATTGTACGAAGGCGGCGATCCAAGATATGGTCGATGCTAAATGGGGCCGAATTGTCAGTATTTCTTCGGTCGCTGGCCTCGGCGGAGGTCCAGGGTTAGTCCACTATTCTGCGGCGAAAGCTGGAATCATTGGCTTTACCAAAGCCTTAGCCCAAGAAGTGGGACCGATTGGTATTACGGTCAATGCGATCGCTCCCGGTCTGATTGAGACCCCTATCTTGCGGAAATCTGGCCTTCCTGAGGAGCAAGTACGGGGGTTCATCGAAACTATCGTCGGCCGTACCCCTATGCGTCGTGTCGGTGTGCCGGATGATATTGCAGCTGCCTGTGCCTATCTCGTGTCCGAGGAGGCCAGCTTTTTTACTGGCCAGGTGGTGAGCCCGAACGGTGGCATGTACACGTAAGGGCTAGAGGGAGTAGGTGATGGCTTTTCGGGAAGAGTTTCTCATTATTCGCGGAACGAAAATGCAACTGCTCACCGGTGGTTCGGGTGAGCCTTTACTCTATCTCCATAGCGCAGGCGGTGAAATGGTCTGGCTGCCGTTTTTCGAGCTGCTGTCGCAACACTTTACCGTCTATCTGCCTGCCCACCCAGGGTTTAGTCAATCTGAAGGGTTGGACAAGATCGATACGATAGAAGATTTGGTCTTCCATTATACCGATGTGATGGATCATCTCGGTTTGACTCAGCCGTATGTGGCTGGACTCTCCCTGGGCGGTTGGCTCGCGGCAGAACTGGCAACCCGCCACTCTCATCGGATCCGCAAGCTCGCGCTGATCAATGCGGTGGGATTGCGTGTCCCTGGTTCTCCGATTGCGGATATCTTTGCTGCCACCCCAGAAGAAACTCGTCACCTGGTGTTTCATGATCCACAATCTGAGCTGGCAAAGATGTTCGTACCAGACGTGCCTTCGCCGGAGGTGCTAGAAAACACGCTGAAAGCCCGCGAGGCGACTGCACGGGTCGGGTGGAATCCCTTGCTCTGTAACCCAAAGCTGCGGGAACGACTCTACCGTATTACTGTCCCTACGCTCATCATCTGGGGGGAATCTGATCGCTTAGTCCCGGTGGCTCATGGCCAGGCCTACCACGAAGGAATTACCGGATCGCAACTGGTGATCCTGGAACAATGCGGACATGCGCCACCGTTCGAGAAACCGGAAGAGACGGCCAAGCTCTTGTGTGAATTTTTTCAGGCGTGAAATGTCGTTCGTGAAAGGGTGCCTATCACATGATTAGGAACGAGAGACTGCGTTCTCCTGTTGGTGTGTCGTGCAGTTGTGGTGCCGCCGTCTCGGCGGTCTCAGGCAGCAGGCGGGACGCCTGCACCACAAGATGGCCACGATCCCTGTGCGGCTGACCAAGAAATTGTCATGCCCCCTTCGTATTATTCGTTACGTTTTACGGCTTGAGAAACGGATTCACTGACAGCGGTGCGACGCGAGTAGGAATATCGATGCCACATCCTTTCACCCCCGACATGTTCGAGCGTATGGACGATAGCGACGACACTCAGTTTTACTCATTCCCACGGAAGGTTGTTCATATCGACGAGCCAGCCATCGCTGCAGTCGGGCAGTTCATCGCTGCGACCTTTGCGCCGCATGGAGTGCTGCTCGATCTCATGAGTAGTTGGCGCTCGCATCTCCCTTCAGGGTTTGCCAAACAACGCCTGGTCGGTCTTGGTCTCAATACCGAGGAGATGGCCGACAACCCCGATTTAGACGAATATGTCGTGCATAACGTGAACACTGATCCGCATCTGCCCTTTGCCGATGACTCTTTCGATGGCGCGCTGGTCACGGTATCGATTCAGTATCTCATTCAACCGCTCGAGGTTTTTGCCGAAGTCCGGCGTGTCCTCAAACCGGACAGCCCTTTTGTCGTGTTTTTCTCGAATCGTATGTTTCCCACCAAAGCTGTGCGGATATGGCAAGTCCTGCGCGATGAGCGACGGGCCAAGCTGGTGTGTGCCTATTTTCAGTATGCGGGGGGATACGAAGAGCCAGTGGTGTACGACTTGAGTCCTCGCCCGGGGTTTTCTGACCCTTTGTATGCTGTCTGTGCACGAAAACGCGACGAGCGAAGCCAGCACCAAGAGTAAGCGACAAGCAAAGGGAGGAACGTGGTTGTCCTCGCGTGTGATATCGCCCCGGCTGACTGCAGAACTGGAGTTGTGGCTGGGTGGATTGCAGGCAATTGCCGGGGTGGATGAAGTCGGCATGGGACCGCTGGCTGGTCCGGTGGTGGCGGCGGCGATTGTGCTCCCTCCAGTTCGTGGCAGTGAGGAAGCCCTGCGGTTCTTTCCCGCTGGGGTCAGAGATTCGAAGACGTTGACGCTGAAGGTACGAGAACGGTTAGATCAAGAGATTCGTCGGATCGCCATTGGTGTCGGGATTGGTGTCGTCGAGGTTGAGGAGATCGACCAGATCAATATCTATCACGCTGGCCTCAAAGCCATGCGCGCGGCAGTCGCACAACTCCCCGTTGCCCCGGAACATGTCCTTGTCGATGGTCGGTCTCTGCACAACCTTCCTTGTCCGCATACCACCTTCATCAAAGGTGACCGTGACGTGTACTCTATTGCTGCTGCTTCGATCGTTGCTAAGGTCTACCGCGATCGCTTGATGGTTGCGCTCGATCAACAATATCCAGAGTATGGTTTCGCTCGCCACATGGGGTATGGGACCACAGCTCATCGCCAGGCATTACGCCGCTTTGGTCCTTCACCCATTCACCGCCGGTCATTCCGTTTGCTCTAAGACGGGGTTCCAACCCCTCCCATCAGGCAGATATACTAGCCAGGAAGAGGAGGCGTCGTATGGCTATTGAGATTCTCATGCCACGGTTAAGCGACACCATGGAGGAGGGGAAGGTGCTGCGCTGGCTGAAAAAGGTTGGCGACCTGATTGAGCTGAGTGACATCATTGCTGAGATAGAAACCGATAAAGCTGACATGGAAATGGAGGCGATCGATGCCGGAGTACTGGCTGAAATTCGCGTCCAAGAAGGGGAATCTGCTCCAGTCGGTGCAGTCATCGCTCTTCTGAGCGAGGATGGTGCCGGTGTGACTCCCGCAGAACCGCAGAAGGTCGAGGCGAGCAAACCCGTTGTCTCTGCGCCTGCATCTCCTCCGGATACGCAGGTCGAACACGAAGCTGAAGCAAAACAACAAGATGGCAAGGCTGTCAATCGGGAAACTGCCCAGGCCGCAGAACCTCAGGAGGCTGACACCCGGAAACCAGAACCTGCTGCCAAGCCCACACCCCAGGAGAACCAAACCCGCCAACCAGGAAAAGCTTCAGAACGAAAGGTGCGTGAGCTTCGTGAATCCCGCATCCGGCGGGAAGTGCCGGAGGTGCCGCCGGTGAGCGAGCGGGTGTTTGCCTCTCCGCTGGTGAAACGCATGGCTGAGGAACAGAAGGTTGATCTGAGCCAGATTCACGGCAGTGGTCCTGGCGGTCGCATCGTGAAACAGGATCTGGAAGCACACTTGAGTCAAGCCAAGCCCGTTGCTACACAGCCACAAACGCGACCTCAGCCAGAACCGACCTCACCTGCTGTTGCTGCACGAACAGGAACCAAAGAACCATTTTCTCGCCTGCGGATGACCATTGCCAAGCGCATGCGCGAAAGTATGCGAGAGATCCCGCACTTTTATGTGACCTGCGAGATTGACATGAGCGAGGCGGTGCGCCTCCGGGCTGCGCTCAAGGCCAGCGATCGTGTGTCAGCGGATGTGACGTACACACACTTCATCATCAAGGCGGTGGCGATCGCCTTAGAACGACACCCGCGGCTCAATGCGTCGTTCGTTGAAGACGGGCGGGAGTTAAAGAGCGAGATTAATATTGGTGTAGCGGTGGCACTCGACGACGGCCTCATCGTGCCGGTCCTGCATGGCTGTGACACGCTCTCGGTTTTAGAGATCGCGACCCAGGCAAATGCTTTGATCGAGCGGGCCCGTGTCGGCAAGCCCACTCCTGAAGATCTCTCCGGTGGCACGTTTACCATTTCGAATATGGGCATGTTGCCGATCGAGCATTTCACGGCGATCATCAATCCCCCGCAGGGGGCGATTCTCGCCGTTGGGGCGATTAAGGAACGACCGGTGGTACATGACGGACACATCCGTGCAGCTCATACTATGATGGTCACGCTCTCATGCGATCATCGTATTCTGGATGGGGTGACTGGTGGTCAATTTCTCGCGGAATTAAAGAAACTGTTGGAGAACCCGGTAGGGTTGATGGTGTAGAGGAACACATGGAGCGTTACGATCTTGTCGTTATTGGTGCTGGTCCCGGAGGATACGTTGCAGCAATTCGCGCGACCCAGCTTGGCATGAAAGTCGCCGTGGTCGAGAAAGACCGGCCAGGGGGGGTGTGTCTCAACTGGGGCTGTATTCCCTCGAAAGCGATTCTCACCTCGGCTGAACTCTACGAAGCGGTCAAGGAAGGGGAGCGCCATGGCATCAAAACCAAAGGACTGTCTTGCGACTACGCCCAGGTGATTAAACGGTCGCGCGAGGTTGCGGATCGCCTGGCTAAAGGTGTTGAGTTCCTCTTCAAGAAGAACCACGTCACGCTTCTTGCCGGAGCCGGGCGTTTAGAAGGAACGCAGCGCGTCATTATCGAGGCCAACGGTAAGGGCGCTCAGCAGGTTGAGGCGGACCGCATTCTCATTGCGACTGGTTCTGGTGAGCGTACCCTTCCGGGCCTGGACATTGATGGGAAACAGGTGCTTACCAGCCGTGAAGCATTGATCGACAACGAGGTTCCTGAAGCGCTCGTCATTATCGGCGGTGGTGCTGTCGGCGTGGAGTTTGCCTATATCTACAGTGTGTTTGGTAGCCGGGTGACCATAGTAGAGATGGAAAAACAGTTGCTGCCGGGGGTCGATGCCGAGGTCGCTCGTGAGCTAGAACGGGTGTTCAAGAAGAAGGGGATTGAGATCCTGACAGGCAGCAAATTCCATAGCGTAGAGAAATTCTCCGGACGCGTCGAAGTGACCCTAGAAAATGGCACAGATTTAAAAAGACGCACTGCCAATAAAGTGCTGGTCGCAGTCGGACGGACTCCCCTGAGTGCCGGCCTGGGATTGGAAGCGTTAGGCGTCGAGTTGAACCGAGGCTACATCACAGTGAATGAACAGATGCGCACAACCAACGATGCGATCTACGCGATTGGCGACGTCAATGGTCCTCCACTCCTGGCCCATGCTGCCTCGGAGGAAGGGATTGTGTCTGTCGAATTCATGACCGGCAAGCGTGACAAAGGAGTTGACCATCTGCGAATCCCCGCCTGCATTTATTGCCAACCGCAGATTGCGGTTATCGGCTTGAGCGAAGAGCAGGCGCAGGCACAAGGCTACGAGGTCAAAGTTGGCAAATTTCCTTTTCGTGCGCTGGGGAAGGCGATTGCTGCTGGCCATGAGGACGGGTTCGTGAAGCTGGTGGTAGACAAACAGTATGGAGAGATTTTGGGGTGCCATATCATCGGCTATGGAGCGACCGAGCTCATTGCCGAAGCCGGCCTCGCTCGGACGCTTGAAGCGACTACCGCGGAGTTGAGCGGCACAGTCCATGCCCATCCCACCTTAGCCGAGGCGATTATGGAAGCGGCCTTGGATGCGGAAGGACGGGCGATCAATTTTTAGGAAAAGTGAACCTGTGTGACCAGTTGCTATACTACTCATGGCCACTTCCTGAACTTTTCTCCTTCACGCGGTCAAAATGACAGAAAAAACGCAATGTGTGACTGTGCAACGTATATGTATCTTCATTGTTTTCATCTCGGCCTGGTAGAATACACACAGGCACTCTCCTGGCAAGAGGCCTTGCTGAGAAAAAGGTGTCTGGGGGAAAGCGAAGATATACTTCTGCTTCTTGAGCATCCCCCAGTTTTTACTTTGGGACGGGGAGGAGACGAGAAACATCTCCTGAACCCGCGTCAGGTCCCTGTCTATCGGGTCGGACGGGGAGGGGATGTGACATTCCATGGGCCAGGTCAACTCGTCGGCTACCCGATCTGTGACTTGACTCGCCACGGGCGCGATATCCATGCCTATCTGCGTACCCTTGAGGCGGTACTGATCGCCGCTTTGGCGGAGTGTGGTGTCCATGCCTACAGACGAGACGGGCTTACGGGAGTATGGGTGGGGGAAGAAAAAATCGCTTCCATCGGTGTCGGCGTGCGCCGTTGGGTAACCTATCATGGCTTTGCTCTGAACCTGAACCCTGATCTTTCCTATTTTACGGATATTGTTCCCTGTGGTCTCTCCGGTGTACGCATGACGTCAATTGCCCGAGTGCTCGGGGATCGACCAGATGTATGTCAGGGGCTCACAAGAACCGTGGCGGAAAAATTTGCTGAGTATTTTGGCTATAAGGAGATCGTATGGCAGAAGGACTTGCGGACCTTGGACTCCACATTCCAGACTCCGGACTTGGTGCGCGCAGCAAGCCAGTAAGGCGACATCCCGAGTGGATTAAAGTGCGCATGCCTGGAGGTCCGGGTTATACGAAAACCAAGGCGATTGTTTCGCTCTTTCAGTTACACACCGTGTGTCAGGAGGCGCAGTGCCCAAATATCGGTGAGTGTTGGGGCCATGGCACGGCGACATTTATGCTGATGGGAGAAGTGTGTACCCGCAACTGTCGCTTCTGTGCGGTCAGCCATGGTCGCGTTGCCGCTCTTGATCCAGATGAGCCACAGCGTGTGGCTGAAGCCGCGCTCAAAATGGGACTCTCGCATGTCGTTGTCACCTCAGTCAATCGTGATGATCTCCCCGACGGTGGAGCCGAGCACTTTGCTGCCACTGCCTCTGCCTTGAAGCAGCTCAAGCCTGACTGTACAGTTGAGGTCCTCACTCCGGACTTTCAGGGCAACGCAGACGCGGTGGCAACGGTCGCGCGCTCACCCATTGAGATATACAATCACAACACAGAAACGGTCCCTCGCCTCTACAAACGTGTCCGGCCCGGTGCCAAGTACGAACGCTCCCTCCGCGTTCTCCAGAAGGCCAAGGAAGTTCGTCCAGAGTTGAAGACGAAAACCGGCTTGATGTTGGGTTTAGGAGAAACCTACGAAGAATTATTGACGGTATTTGGCGATCTTCGCGCTGTGAGCTGCGATATCCTGACACTCGGTCAGTATCTGCAGCCGTCCAAAGACCAACTGCCAGTCGAGCGTTATGTCCACCCCGATGAGTTCGTCGCCCTCCGACACGAAGCGCTGCACCTCGGCTTTCGTCATGTCGAAGCTGGTCCTCTGGTCCGGAGTTCGTATCACGCCTGGAAGCATGTCATGTGAGGTCGATCAGGCTGCCTTCCTGGCGCAAACGAGCGGCCTCAGGCAAATGCGCGACAAAACCGATGGCGCCCTTGCTACGCCCCGTGACCTGAAACGCGAGCATCCCTGGGAGGTTGTTGTACGAGGAAGACTTGCCCTCCTCTCGCATTTTCACTCGAAGTCAGTTAGAATAACTACAATCTGATAAACTATAAACTATGAGCAGGCCTTTTTCTCCTCCGCGAGAAGCCCCGCTCAGAGGCGGGCTCTCTGGGTGCCCAGACCCGAGTTCCACGTTTCCTCGACTTTCTGTACAACCCCATACATTTGGGCTCAAGGCCCATGTGTCTACCCAATCCGTGCCCCTGGGCATCATGGAGAAAGAGAAGAGTGTTTGAAAACATTTGCTGAACTTGGACTCATACCTGAACTGCTGCGCGCGGTCCGCGACGCGGAGTATGACATCCCCACCCCGATCCAGACCCAGGCGATTCCGCTGGCCCTGTGCGGCGCCGATATACTCGGCTGTGCACAGACCGGGACTGGCAAGACTGCCGGCTTTTTGCTGCCCCTCCTCCAGCGCCTTGCACAAGGCCAGCGGGGCTCTCTGCGTGCCCTGGTGCTGACGCCCACCCGGGAACTGGCGGCACAGATTGGTGAGAGTGCCCGTACCTACGGCAAGTATCTGCCGTTACGCACGGCCGTGGTCTTCGGTGGGGTGAGTTTGGGGCCACAAACAGAGCGGCTGCGCCAGAGGGTAGACGTGCTGGTCGCCACTCCCGGTCGGCTGCTCGACCACATGGAACGAGGCAACGTGGCATTTTCTGCCCTCTCTGTGCTGGTACTCGACGAGGCAGATCGCATGTTTGACATGGGATTCTTACCCGAGGTGCGCCGCATCTTGCGCGCCCTGCCGACGGCGCGCCAGACGCTGTTATTTTCTGCGACTATGCCTCACGAGATTGAGAGCCTCGCCCACGAAACGCTCAGGTCGCCGGTGATTATTGACGTTGGCCGCAGGGCCACCCCGGTGGCAACTGTTCGCCAGGTGATCTATGCGGTAGAAGCAGAACAGAAGCGTGATCTCCTCTGCCATCTGTTGCAGCATGGGAACATGAAACACGTTCTGGTTTTCACCCGTACTAAGATACGAGCGGACCGTCTGACCCGGCACCTGGCGCAAGCCGGCCGCCGGGTAGCGGTGCTGCACGGGGGTAAAAGCCAGGGGGCACGCACGCAAGCGCTCAGCGGCTTCCGCAATGGGGGAGTTGAGGTCCTGGTGGCGACTGACGTCGCAGCACGCGGCCTTGACGTGGAGGGGATCTCTCACGTGGTGAACTTCGACGTACCCAACGTGCCTGAGGATTACGTGCACCGTATCGGCCGGACCGCTCGGGCCGACGCCACAGGGGACGCGATCTCGCTAGCCTCGCCCGAAGAAGTCGATTTTGTCCGCGACATCGAGCGCCTCATCGGTGTCACTCTCCCGCGTCGAGTCGTGGTGGGCTTCGAACCAGGTGCTGACACCGTGCGTCGCTTTACCCTGCCGGTCGCGTCTCGCGCTGCGCGAATTGCCAGCGGCGCGATCCGGCGGTTCGGTCCGCGCGGTCGTAGGAATCGGCGTAGCGCCTAGAGGGAGTCCGGTACAGTGACAAACTTGCTTGCGCAAAGCAGGACATTTCAATAAGTCTGCACTTGAGGCAGCGGTAGACACATATGCAGCTGGATGGCTCAAAACCGGGTGGTTGTTTCCTGCTCGGCTCATCGCTTGTCCCATTCTAACTCGTGAGTAGGCAGTTGATTGACGAGCCATTCCAGCTCGCGTTCTCCCATCCACTCAGCCCAGGGCACCTGCTTCCCTTCTGCCTCCCATTCTGCGCGCTTGTGATCCAGCCACACCATTTTTTGCTGTGCAAGCCATTGGTGTTTTTGTTTTTCTTCGTCTGGCGTTGTTGAGGATTGGATAGCGTACGGGAAACTTTTCAACCACATCTCCGTCAACTCGGTACTAAATTGTTGCCTCGCACTGCGGATACGGCGCAGCCCTTCGGCGATTTCTGGATTGCTCTGCTCGGCCACCTGTATGCGTTGCCGTAATGCCGTGTGGCAGCGTTGTTCTGCTGCAAGCGCGATCCGCAGACAGTCCCAACTATTCTTTCCAGTCTCAAAAGAGCGAGTGACTTGGGGGAGTTCTCCGCCCAAGTCACGTATTTTTTCCTGTAACCACTGTACGTGTTCCCGTTTTTGCTCAGCGATGGCAAGGAGTCGCTCCCGGAAATGCGGATACGACATGGACCGGGCGTACTGCGTGTATTGCGCCACACTATTGACTTCCTCACTGTAGGTTCCACGCAGTATATCAAAAAGTTCTGGTTGCTTATCTGATTGAAAGCCGTTGAGAAGACTTTGCCACCCTGCTTGCAGCATTTCTGTGAACGACATCACACCCTTCTTTCGTATGGCTTGTTCTGTTGCAACAAGTAAACTTACGGTGTTCCCTGTCAAGCGGGCCTTGCAGTTTTTTCCTTCCCTGCTCAATGACTGATGCCTGTTTTCTTATGGTTGC
>CAZCWX010000045.1:0-3131 GCA_964502465.1 uncultured Enterobacteriaceae bacterium
ACGAAACCGCTGCGCGGCGGCTTGTTGTTGTGAAAGGCTTGGAGATTTCCCCTCGTTCCCCTATCCGGTTAGCGTTCTTCTGAGGCTTGGCAACTTCCATACAAATGAGGCATGACCTCCACAAATACTGTGAGCGAAGTCCACGAGGCGTCGTCACCACAAGGAGGTCAGTATGGGCGAGTTACGCGAGCGGATGCAGCAAGCCTTGGTAGTGCGGGGGATGTCCCCTCGCACCCAGCAATCCTACCTGGCAGCGGTGCAAGGGGTAGCCAAGTACTATCACCAACCACCAGACATCCTCAGTGAGGCCCAGCTCCATGCGTACCTGCAGTATTTGATTGAACAGCGGCACTTCGCCCCCAGCAGTGTGCGGGTGACGGTGAGGGGGCTACGGTTTTTCTATCTCCACACCCTGCACCGGCCCTTTGCCAACAACCTGCCCTTACCTAAGCGGGCCAAGACGTTGCCGGTGGTGTTCAGCCGGGAGGAGGTGGCGCGGCGGCTAGCGAGCACGACCTCACTCCGTGAGCGGGCGCTGTTAATGACGACCTCTGGCGGCGGGTTGCGCGTGAGTGAAGTGGTGCGGCTGCGCGTGAGCGCTATCGACGCCCAGCGGGATATGCTCCGGATCGAGCAAGGCAAGGGGCGCAAAGACCGCTACACGCTCTTAGGGCCGCGCCTGCTGGCGACGTTACGCCAGTACTGGCAAGGGTATCGGCCGGTCCAGCCCTGGCTGTTCCCGCAGCGCCGCCGACCACGGCCGATGGATCCCGCCACGGCGCAGAAGCGCTACTACGCCGCCAAGCAACGTGCTGGCATTACCAAGGCGGGGGGCATTCACGCCTTGCGCCTTGCCTTTGCCACCCATGCGGTGGAAGGTGGGATGGATCTCCCCACGCTGCAACAACTCTTGGGCCACGACAGTATTACGACCACCATGCGCTACGTGCATGTGGCGCGCCGTCACGCCGTCGCCCAGGGCTCACCGCTGGAGAGCTTACCGGAACTGCCCCCTCTAAGGTAGACCATGCCCCAGCTGTCGTCGCCCGCGGCAGCAAGCGGTAGGGCCAGGCATCAGCCGCCGCCACCCTTCGAGGTGGCCGATATCGTGCGTGAGTATGGAGAGGCCTTTCGCGCGACCCATCCTGTCTCGCACGAGCAAGCGCGGGTGCTGCGTGCGCTCGCCCACTGTCGCACCGCTGCGCTTGGCGGGCATGTCGCAGTCTGTGAGAGCTGCGGGACGGAACGGGTCTGCTACGATTCCTGTCGCCATCGCCACTGTCCCAAGTGCCAAGGCCGTGCGCGCGCGCAGTGGTTAGCCGCCGAGCAGGCGTTACTCCTGCCGGTCCCCTACTTCCACCTCGTCTTCACCTTACCTCATCTCCTCAATCCGCTGATTCGCGTCAACCAGCGTGTGCTCTACCCCCTCTTGTTCCAGGCCGCCAGTCAGACCCTGCAGGAATTTGCCCGTGATCCGCAACATTTAGGGGCGGAACTCGGGATCACAGCGGTCCTCCACACGTGGGGGCAGACGTTGACCGAGCATGTCCATGTCCACTGTGTGGTCACGGGCGGCGGCTTGAGTCCTGATGGCACGCACTGGCGTGCGGGGCGACGGCGCTTCCTGTTTGCCGTGCAGGCGTTGAGCCAAGTCTTCCGCGGGAAATACGTCGCGGGGCTGGAGCGGTTGCGCCGCCAGCAGCGGCTGACCTTTGCCGGGGAGAGTGGACCGCTGGCCGAAGACGGGGCGTGGACCGCCTTGCGTCAGCACCTCCACGCTACTCCCTGGGTCGTCTACGCCACACCGCCCTGGGGCAGTCCCGAGCAGGTGCTGAAGTACCTCAGCCGCTATACCCATCGCGTGGCCATTGCCAATTCTCGCCTGGTCTTCGTCGGCGACGGCGTGGTGCGTTTCCGCTATAAAGATTACGCGGCCGGGGGGACGACTAAGATCATGGCATTAGCGGCGGAGGAGTTCTTGCGCCGCTTTCTCCTCCATGTCGTGCCTCCAGGCTTCGTGCGGATTCGTCACTTCGGTCTCTTAGCCAATCGCACCCGTCAGTACAAGCTCAGCCGTTGTCGCCAGCTTCTCGCGGTCGCCGCCGCCGCCGCGACTTCCCTCCTCCCTTCCCGTCCGCAAGAGACACCGACCGCCGGCGCGGAGACCGCCTCCACGGCACGGTGTCCGGCCTGCGGAGGCGGACCGTTGCGGGTCATGGCACTTCTCGCCCCCCACCGAGGTATCCCCCCATGACCCCCAGTGTCACTTTCGCAGCTCTCTGTCGCCCCTGCGCACCACCTATGACCACGCGGTCTGGGCGGCTCGCCCCTGTCTACCCAACAGTAGCTCCCACCTCTCCCCAGCTTGGGAGAAGGGGGCTGCTCAATGCCTCCGGCCGCGCTGTCGCTTCCCTGTGCTGCGCCTTTCTGCCCCGTGGCGGAGTCCTGGGCGGTGCCGCAACGCTTAGCCTTGCCCCGCAGACCCATTAGCAGCCCCATAGCGCCCGCGGTCAGGAGAGCCGCGGTTCAGTTCAACCAGGATTTATGCGCCCTGCGGCGCTGAGGGTTCGCAGGGTTGCATCGAGGGTTGCATTCCGCCGCAGGACGGATTAAATCCTTAACGTTAGATGACAAGACCAACTGGCTATCTGAAAGAATGACAGCGAACAGGATGGCAAGGCAGAGGGAAGACGCGCCATGACCTTTGATGAAGTACTCGCCCAGGTTCAAGCGCTGCTGCAGCACGAGCAGCGGGTCTCTTACCGGGGCTTGAAGCGGCGGTTTGCCCTGGATGATGAGTACCTGGAAGACCTCAAGGAAGAACTCATCGGCGCCAAGCGACTCGCCGTCGATGAAGACGGGCGCTTTCTCGTTTGGCTTGGAGCCTCACCAGTTCCAGGTTCCCCGTTCCCCATTTCAGGCTCTCCACCCCTAACCCCCCATTCCCTACCCCCAGCGGCCTACACGCCTGCACACCTGACTGAGCGCATCCGGGCCCAGCAAGTGGCGATGGAAGCACGCGGTCTTACCGACGGCGAACGCAAGACGATCACCGCCTTGTTTGCCGATCTCAAAGGCTCCACCGCGCTCATTGAAGGCCTCGACCCGGAAGAAGCGCGGGCGATTATTGA
>CAZCWX010000046.1:0-13536 GCA_964502465.1 uncultured Enterobacteriaceae bacterium
GGCGATGGCCATTCCCTGTGGGATGAGCGACGGTCTGCCAGTGAGTATGATGCTGGTCGGCAAGCGTTTTGACGAACCTACCATCTATCGCGCCGCCTATGCATTTGAGCAAGCTGGCGACTGGAAGCAGCTGTGAGCGCCCGTGTCAGGTGACAAGAACAACTCGTCAGAGAACGCGGATTTCGAATGAATTTTGATAAACACATGCGGTAATGGCACCGGCGTTGATCCCGTACCCCTGCACAGTGATCTTGTGGCGCAACCGCCCCGGTTGCCCAGGAGTGCAGGCGAGACGCCTGCACCACAAAGGGACTAGCAAGTTTGATCGCCAAATTTCCTTAGGCGATTAATCGATCACAGCGGCAAACACGAGATCCGACAAGCGCTGGAAGCGCTCCATACTGCGGCTTTCCTCCAGCAAGCCAGCGGTCAGACACACAAAGGTGAGGTCACGTTCTGGGTCAACCCAAAACAATGTTGAGCCGGCACCAACACCACCGAACGTCCCAGAAGATGCCATTGTACCAAAATAGGTTGGGAAGATACCCGTCCCACGCAGGAAGAAGCTCAGACCCAGGTAGGCAGGAAACTCATCCCATCCTCGCAGTTCGCGCGCATAGTTCCACAGGTTATTTGGACGTAAGCCTGTGTGGTTGGTTGTCGCCAGTTCAATAATCGCAGGAGACAGAATACGAGACCCATTCAACTCACCACCACGCCGGAGCATCTCTGCGAACCGGAAAATGTCCGCAGCAGTTGAAACAGCACCGCCTGCCGGAATCTCCGCCTCTTCCGTCAGGATAAAGTTAAACGCCTCCAACATCTCAGGAGCAAACAGGCCCTCGCTACGATCGCGCACAATAATTGGGACCTTGCGCGATGCAAGATCCTTCCTCGCACCAAGAGCAGTATCGTTCATCTCGAGCGGATCGAGCACCTCGGCCGCGAGAATCTCACGGTACGGTCGGGTACCGCCATCAACACGCCTGACGATCTCTCCAAGAACGGCATGAGCAGTAATTGGACTATAACTCACCTCCTGACCAGGAATTGCTTCCGGTCCTTGTTGACACACCGCCGCAACCACCGCTTCGAGGTTTCCCATGAGATCAGGCGGAACAGGCGGTACGCCAGCGGACATCCCACCAGTGTGCGTCAGCAACTGCGCAACTGTCACACGTTGTTTTCCTTTACAACCAAACTCAGGGATGATGTCCGCTACTCTGGTTGTGAGTGCCAGTTCACCACGATCAATACGTTGGAGGACGGTTGCAGCCGTTAACGTCTTCGTCACGGAAAAAAGACAAAACACATCATCAGTGCGGGCCGCTCGATGCTTGGCTCGGTCCGTCAATCCAATAGCCTCGTGCAGAACGATCTCGCCACTGCGAGCGACGACCAGGACTGCCCCATCATATTTCTCTTGCGCGATATCAGTCTGAATTGTTGTGGTTAACCGTTCCAGCCCGATCGGATCAAACCCGAGTTCTTGTGGGTTTAGGGTATTCATGGCGACCTTCCCCTTTCTTTTTAAGTCTCTCACCTGCCTTGGAGAATGATTCAGTCGTGAGGTCGGCTCGCAACCGACGATGATAACAATCCGCCGTCTACCAGTAATGTCTGTCCGCGTATAAAGTCAGCGTCTTCAGAACACAAAAACGCAGTCACTGCCGCGACGTCTTCAGGTCGGCCAATGCGGCCAGCCGGAGTTTGCGGTAGCACATCCCGCACGTATTGCTCATAGCCTTCCTCTCCACCGGAGTATATTTTGGACGAATCGGTCTCGATCAGACCAGGGTTGATGCCATTGACTGCAATTCCTTGTGGTCCGAGTTCATGCGCCAGATACATGGTCAGGTTTTCTAACGCGGCTTTCGCTGCACCTAACAAGCCGTGGCCAGAGAGCGCACGCAAAGAGTCGATGCCGGAAATCGTCACAATTTTTCCCTTGCGTCCGGCCATTAATGGGGCTGCTTCTTGCACAGCAACCAGAAATCCTTTCACGGTCAGATCAAAAGTCCGAGTGATGTTGTGCTCACCTTGACGCACGAGTGGCCGAAACGCAGTCGCAGCCGCATTCGCAACAAGGATGTCGAGACAACCAAAATGCTCCTTGACTCGCTGGAACATGGCGCGGACGGCAGTGCCATCGCTCATATCAGCTTGTACGGCAAGGGCCTGTGATCCGAGTCGTGCGACCTCGGCGACCACCGCCTCAGCTTGTTCGGCGTTGCGACGGTAGTTCACCACAATCGACGCCCCTTCGGACGCGAGGCGTAACGCGATGGCTCGGCCAATACCACGAGAGGAGCCGGTAATAAGGGCAACTTTGTTGGTGAAACGCATAATTATAGCTCTCAGCTTTCAGCTATCAGCGGAAATAGGATAGGCTTCAGGCTAAAGAGTTCCCTACAGCCTACAGCCTTTGGTCTATCACCTTTTATTTTCTGAATTTGGAGAAATCCACCGGCCGGCGCTCGTTAAATGCCGTGACCCCTTCCAACGCCTCCTCGGTCTGGTAGTACAATTCAAGCGCACTCATGGCCATGTTGGAAATACCACCAATGTGAGCGGTATCGGCATTGAACGAGTACTTGAGGAACTTGAGCGCGGTTGGACTTTTTTGTAACAGTTCCTTTGCCCAGGCTTCGGCTTCTTCCATCAGTTTGTCTGCTGGCACGACTTTGTTGACTAATCCCATCTCCCGTGCTTCTTCTGCCGTGTACTGACGGCAGAAGTACCAGATCTCTCGTGCCTTCTTCTCGCCGACGACGCGGGCGAGATAGGCGCTGCCGTAACCGGCATCAAAACTTCCCACACGCGGACCGGTCTGACCGAAGCGGGCAGTGTCCGCCGCCAGGGTGATATCACAAATGACATGCAGGACATGCCCGCCGCCAATCGCAAAACCATTCACTGCCGCAATGACTGGTTTAGGAATATTGCGGATAATATTGTGTAGTCCCTCGACGTTCATCTCATGGCCAGCGGAGCTCGTGTCATACCCACCTTTGTCACGCTCACTCTGGTCACCGCCGGCACAGAACGCTTTATCGCCAGCCCCGGTGAAAATGACGACTCCAATAGAATGATCCCACCAAGCGTCCTGGAACGCAGCGATCAATTCATCCACCGTGAGGGTGCGAAACGCGTTGCGCACCTGTGGCCGGTTGATGGTGATTGTCGCGACCCCCTCTTTCTTGTCGTACAGAATGTCCTGGAATGGCATGGTCCCTCCCTGAGAAAAGTGCTCAGTGATCAGTTCCCAGTTATCAGTCAAAAAAGGGCTTGATAAATCAAGCCCCTACGAACTTCTTGACTCTAGACTCCAGACTCTAGACCCTGGACTGTCTTATTCAAGCATCATCTCCACCACACCCTTGCCGATCAATTCAACGACCTCTTCATCCGAGAACTGCAGGATACCTTTCAGCACCTCTTCATAGTGTTCGCCTAAAAGAGGGCCAGGTCCAACATCTCCAGAAGTTTTAGAAAGGTGTGACATGAGTCCATCGTACGGTGAGAGCCCCATCACTTTGTGTTCGCGCCAGGCGAAGAACCCCCAATGTTGCAGTTGCGGGTCTTCATACAGATCAGACTGTTTTGCCACCAGACCAGCCGCTATCCCAGCTTTTTGCAACAGCGTCTCGACCTGCTCAGCATCCTGAGTTTTGCTCCACGCTTCTATATTGGCATTGAGTTCGGCTTCATTGGCCTTTCGCCCTGCCCACGTGGCGAACTTTTGCGATTGTGCCCAAGAGGGATTGCCGATTGCGTGCACGAAGGTTTGCCATTCTTCGTTCGTGAACACTGCGATGGCGACCCAGCGATCCTCTCCTTGGCAGCAATACACCGCATGTGGGCAGCCACGATCATCCTGGTTGCCCCGACGGGTCGCAATGCGGCCGTTCACTGTGTAATCAAGCACAGCAGCAGGAATGTGATTCACCCCAGTCTCGAACTGCGACAGATCAATCCACTGTCCCTTGCCGGTCCGCTGACGATAATCAAGAGCTGCCGTGAGTAAAGTCGCCCCAACAGCCGGGGTGAGCATGTCAGTGTACGCACCGTACACCATACACGGACTACGATCAGGCCAGCCGGTAATTTCATAGTAGCCAGCAAGTGAGGCTGCCATGTTGCCATAGCCAGCATACATCGAGTAGGGACCGGTCTGACCAAGCTGACAGGTAGACAGCATGATGAGGTCGGGGCGCGTTGGTGAGAGGTCTTCGTAATGCAATCCCCAGGCTCGCATCTGTTTAGGCGTAAATCCCTCGACGATCATGTCTGCCCATTCCAGGCAGAGACGTTTGGCAATCGCGCATGCCTCGGCGTTGGCCATATTCAGTCCCAGGCTCAGCTTACTTGCATTGAAGTTAGCGAAGAACTGGCTATTGTTCAGGCCAGGTTTAGCATGCTTGTACGGCGGTGCCATACGCAGACCGTCAAAGCGTGTGAGCGATTCGATGCGAATCACCGTGGCTCCGTGGTCGGCAAAGTAACGGGCAGTAATCGGACCAACACCGATCCAGCCGAAGTCAACAACTTTGATACCGTCGAATACGCGAGACATCACAAGTTCCTCATGGAAAAGTAGTCGGTAGCTAAAAGTAGTCAGTAGTCAGCATTCAGTAGTCAGTAGTTTGAAAACGAACCGGAGAATCGGAGAACCGAGGAATCGGAGAGGAAAAAAGGGGATGTTTTTGTCTCCGTTTCTCCCCCTCTCCGTTTCTCCGGTTCTTCTGCTTACACGATCCCCCCCTGCCGCCATGTTCGCAGTTGCTCCTCAGAGTAACCCAGCCGCTGGCAATACACTTCCTCATTATGTTCCCCGATGCGCGGGGCGCGAAAACGTGGGCCAGCCTGGGCATTGTTCATCAGCGCCCAGTGGCCAGGGTAGAGAATGTCTGCATCCAACTCCAGATGCGCGAGTGTACGGAAGAAGCCACGAGCAATCGGTTGCGGATGTTCAACTAAATCCTTTACATTGTTCACCGGCGCAGCCAAAATGCGTTCCTTGAACGCACGCTCAAAGATTTCCCATTTCGATTTGGTCGCCAGGAACAGCGCGATGGTTTCATTCAAATCGTCCATTTCCTGCTGCGCTTTGGGATCGGTAGCAAGTTTTGCCAGGTCCCACTCTTCCCACTTTTTGCCACGCATGAGGTCTGGGAGCTTTCCTTCGCTTTCCATCCAGCGGCCCATAGCATAGAGCGTTGGTGCCCCCATGTGTCCGCCAGCGGTGAAAAACGTCACATAGCCATCGGCACAGGGCAAGATCGCCCGCGCGTTGCCAAAGCCAGCATTATAGCGGTTGCCCGCGCGTGCCTGGTTTGTCCCATGATGCTTGGGAAACGAAGAGGCATTCATCATCTGCCAGACACCGGTTGCCTGGATCGACACATCCACGTGCTGCCCTTCGCCTTTTCGGTTGCGATGGAACAGGGCAAAGAGCGTCGCGTTCGCCGCTTCGACGCCAGCTTTGACCGCGATCATTGGCACGCTGATACGCACTGGCGCTCGATCAGGGTCACCAAGCAAATACTGAAACCCACAACGTGCCTGCAGTGTGAGGTCGGTCCCTTGCCAATCCTTGCGTGGCCCGCTTTGGCCGAATGGCGTAATCGAGGTGAAGATCAGCTCCGGCTTGATTGCGCAAAGGCTCGCATACCCTAAACCCAGTGCATCCAAATAGCCCGGGGCGAACGATTCGATGACGATATCGCTTTGCTTCACCAGCTCTTTGAGTAACCGTTGTCCCTCGGAACGTGTGAAGTCGAGGGTCATTCCTTTTTTGCTGGTGTTGAAGGCAAACCAGAAGAGGCTTTTTTCAGGATGCACCTCATCTTTATAGAATGGTCCAATTGCGCGTGCCGGATGCCCCTCAGGTGGTTCAACGATGACAACCTCAGCACCAAGGTCACCGAGTACCTTGCCACACATCAAGCCGGTCTCGCCAGTCAGATCGAGTACACGATAGGGAGTGAGCAGGTAATCCTTTCGAGTCGTGGTAGGCATATATCCCTCTACCAAGTTTCGCTTAAGGAATTTGGGAATCGGGGAATCTCAGAAGAGGAAACGGTGAATCGGCGAAACGGTGAATCGGTGAAAGAAAAACCTTCCCTCCTGTTCTCCGTTTCTCCCGCTCTCCGTTTCTCCGTTTCTGCTTCAGCCCGCCATCGTTAACCCGCCGCTCACAGAGAGCACTTGCCCAGTCACGAAATCCGCATCTGGAGAAGCGAAAAAGGCGACGGCATTGGCGATCTCTTCCGGTGTACCAAGGCGCCGGAACGGGACTGCCCGTGTCATCGCCTCGATAATGCGCGCTCCTTTGTCTCCGGATGTCACTTGCTTGAGAAGAGCAGTATCGGTGGGGCCGGGACAAATGACATTGACATTGATCTTAGATCGAGCCAATTCACGTGCCAGCGTCTTGGAAAAACCAATGACCCCAGCTTTGCACGCGGAATACACCGCTTCGCCAGTCGAACCAACGCGTCCAGCATCTGAACTAATCGAGATAATCTTGCCCGAGCTCCGGGCAGCCATCTGTGGAATGACAGCATGGCAGAAGTGAATAGGCCCTTTGAGGTTGATGGCAATGACCCTATCCCAGGTCTCAGGCTGACTGTCGATGAACGGTTCAATCTTATCCCACCCAGCGTTGTTCACCAGAATATCCACTTGTCCCCAGATTTCCGTGACTCTCTGCACACACACGCGGACCTGGTCAAGCTGAGTCACATCAGTCTTGACCGAAAGTGCCTGACCTCCCTTTGCTTTGATTGCGTCAGCAGTCTGCGCGGCTTCCTCCTCTAAAATATCAACCACCGCCACCTTTGCTCCTTCTTCAGCCAGCCTGAGACAGATCGCATGACCGATTCCACGGCTGCCACCAGTCACGAGCGCCACTTTGTTTTGCATACGCATGATGTACCCCTCCGTTAAAAAAACGGTGCTATCATACCCCAAGCTCGTAGTAGTCAGCAATCCGCAATGGGACAACTGGGAGCATAGCAAAATCCTGGATTCCCGCCTGCGCGGGAATGACGGAAATGGGCCCATCAGAATTGAATTGACGAACTACCGGCCTTTTCTCGCCAGCAGATACAGGTTGACCCGCGCCGTCAATAGGGCGACTCCCTCTGCCTGCCCATAAATGGGCACAATTTTGTGCTGTGCCTCCCAGTGTTCACTCGAAATGCACACCTGTTCCCTGATTTGTTACGCCTTATAGGTAGGAAGAAGCGATAGGGCAGGAGAAAGCATCTCATAGCTACATGAGTCGATACCTGCGTGGGATCTGTCGTGTTCGTAGAGATGGAATAAGCAATGACGCTGCCTTTATGAAACCAAACAGGCACGGGTCCCGTATTTTTTAGAAAGGAGAAGCAGTCATGATCAATCGCAAACATGCTGGGATACGGTGTCATACACGCCACTTGATCCGTACGGTGAAAGGCAATCTGCCACGGGATAGCCATGGCACTGTGGTCTACGAAATGGAAAACCTTGGCCGTCATCTGATCCTGGTGAACTGGGACATGGGCATCTCGGTGCCGGTCTTTCCCGATGAGATCGAGATGTCCCCTCCGTCCATGACGGTCTCAGAGCGTGTCGCAGCATAAGAGGAAGGAGAATCTCCATGAATATCTTTGACTTTCTCATGCCCGTCATCTTGCTGAGCGTGGCCTATGTGCTGCTCTTTACGGCGGCCCGCTGAAAAGTGAGAGAGAATATTCACGAGAGTTCCCTTGACAGCGATCGGCAAATCGGCAGAAATGCATCTCCATGCGTATTATCGCCGATCTGCATATTCATTCGCGCTTCAGCGCTGCCTGCAGCCGCGAAATGGAGGCGGAACGCCTCGCGTGGTGGGCCAAACGTAAGGGCATTACCCTTCTCGGCACGGGAGATTTCACCCATCCTATCTATCTCACCTACCTCAAGCAGAAGCTTGAATCAGCCGAAGAAGGACTTTTTCGGCTCCGAGAAGGGGAACATAGTGTCCGTTTCATGCTCACGGTCGAGATCACCAACATTTTTCGTCAGGCCGGACGGCTGCGAAAAACCCACACGCTGGTGTTCGCGCCCAGTTTTGCTGCTGTAGATCGTCTCAATGCTCATCTTGCCTCCCACGGCAATCTGGCACTCGATGGTCGACCAACTTTGACCTGTACGGCTCACGACCTGCTGAAAATTATCCTGGACACTGCACCCGAGTGCGAGGTCATTCCAGCGCACGTGTGGACGCCATGGTTTTCCGTGCTGGGCTCGTTCTCCGGATTTGATTCCCTTGAAGAATGTTATGGGGAAGACATTCAGCACATCCGCGCAGTTGAGACTGGGCTGTCGTCGGATCCGCCGATGAACTGGCGACTCTCAGCCCTGGACTCGGTCGCGTTGATTTCAAATTCTGACGCCCATTCCCCACGCAAATTGGGCCGTGAGGCCAATGTGCTGGAGTGCGATCTGAGCTACACTGGCGTTCTCAACGCCCTGACGAGCCACGATCCGACCCGGTTTCTTTACACCATTGAATTCTTTCCTGAAGAAGGCAAGTATCACCTCGACGGGCATCGACACTGTCAGGTTCGACTTTCCCCAACGGAAACCAGGAAAGCCAACACCATTTGTCCGAGCTGTGGGAAAAAGCTTACGGTCGGCGTGTTACATCGGGTCGACGCCCTGGCCGATCGCGAAGAAGGGTACAAGCCCGCAGGGGCGATTCCAGCCAAGCATCTCCTGCCATTGGAAGAAATCATCGCTGCTGCACTGGGTCAGCGGCCCAACACCAAGAAGGTCACCATCGCATATGACCGTCTGGTCGAGCATTACGGCTCAGAATTTCGTATCCTCCTTGACCTGGAAGAGGAAGAGTTAGCTGCGATTACCCCACCGCGTATTCTTGTTGGCATTACGAAAGTTCGTCGTGGCAAGGTACAGATTACGCCTGGTTATGATGGCGAATACGGCAAGATTACGTTGTTTGACACTGCTACGTAACAGTCACTCTCTTCCCATTCTGTCTCTATCTCCGTCTCTATCTCTGCCTCTATCTCCGTCTCTATCTCTATCTCTATCTGCATAAGTGGTCTTGGCTCACGAGAGAGAATGGTTATATATAGAAGGCTGAAGGAGACCTGAGAGCAATGCTACGCGATACGTACAATCGTCCGATCCAAGACCTGAGAATCTCTGTAACGGATCGGTGCAACTTCCGCTGCACGTATTGCATGCCACTCGACGAATATGAATGGCTCGAAAAAAGCGCCATTCTCTCTTTCGAAGAGATCACCAGGCTCGCCAACCTCTTTGTCTCGCTGGGGGTAGAAAAAATTCGCCTGACTGGCGGTGAACCGCTCGCGCGTCGTGACTTAGACACCTTGATTGCCAAACTCTCGGCTCTCGACAACGCTCCTGAACTCTGTCTGACTACGAACGGTTCGTTCTTGGCAGAAAAGGTCGCAGCCCTGAAAGCCGCTGGCTTGCGGCGGATCAATGTCAGTATTGACTCCCTCAAGCCTGATCGGTTCCGGTACATCACCAAACGCGGGGACCTGACAAAAGTCCTCGAAGGTCTGTTCGCGGCGAAAAGCCTGGGCCTCAATCCAATCAAGATCAATGCCGTGATTGAGCGTGGGGTCAATGACGATGAAATTCTTGACCTCGTTGAGTTCTCGCGCGACTATGGGTTCGCCATTCGTTTTATCGAGTACATGGACGTGGGCAATACAAATAACTGGAAATCAGACAAGATGGTTTCCAAACAGGAGATTCTTGCTCGCATCAACGCGAAATATTCGCTACGTAAAATAGGTAGGGACAAAGGCAGCGCACCGTCGGTTGATTTTCAGTTTCTCGATGGCAGTGGCGATATTGGTGTGATCGCCTCGGTGACTGAACCCTTTTGTGCTATGTGCACCCGCGCCCGGCTCACTGCCGATGGCAAATTGGTGACCTGCCTCTTTTCCCAACAGGGGTATGATCTCAAAACTCTCATGCGCAATGGGGCAACCGACGCTGAATTGCTAGACATTATCAGTCAAATTTGGCTCAAGAGAACGGACCGTTATTCAGAAGAACGACTCGCGGCCTTGCATTCACCGACAGGGTACGATCCTAAGGACCATAAGAAAATCGAAATGATTAGTCTGGGTGGGTAAAACGCAGGGGGGACTCGGCCTCCACTGCTCTTGTGAGAACGCAGCAGATCACTCTCAAAAGGAGGGGGCCATGGTAGAGATGCAACGTGTCCTGTTTCTCACCGACTTTTCATCTGAGGCAACGCAGGCACTCGAGTATGCGCGGGAGCTTGCAGAAAAATTTGGCTCGCGACTTTTTATTCTGCATGTTATCGTTGATGCGACAAGTGAGCTTTACGGCATGGTGAGCGGCGATTATCATGCGCTTGACCGGAACGCCCAGGAAAAAACGCAAGAGTGGCTTACACAGCTACGTCGTGAGCAACTCCATGACTCCCCCAACTGCGAAACCATAATGGAGCGGGGAGAGATCTTCGAGCATGTGCTGAAGGTCGTGCGTGACAAGCACATTGACCTCATTGTCTTGAGTGCTCATTACTATCCGGGCTTCCATTTGCACCTGATCTCGAATCTGCCAGAGAAGCTCGTGCGCAAGGCCCCGTGCCACGTGTTCGTCATTCATACTGGAACTGCATAGAAATAACCAAGCAGGGGGCGTTCAATTGAACGCCCCCTGCTTTTCAGAAACGTACCGACAGCCCCGGTAGCGCCGCCAAAGTCTTGAGATCGTAGACGGTGACTGTCCCACCACGATTTTCTGCAAGAGAAAGCAATGCTACCGTACCAGGTTGAGCAGCATAGTTGTGAGGAAAGGTCGGACTTCCGGGGTTGATGACAAAAACCCCGCTGTGTTGTGTGATCCGTTCCACATGGGTGTGTCCGCAGACAATCAGATCAGTGCGGCGACCGAAATAAAATTCCATTGTTCGCTCGATCGGCCAGGTGGGAAATTCGTCTGGATCGAGGACATCGTGCACCAAGCCGATTGTAAACCCTGCACCTTTTGTCACGACTGCCTCACGCAGGCGCGGATCTTCTGGGACTACCGGTCGGCCCCCTGAACCGTCGTCGCCATTCCCGCGACACGCCAGCACTGGGGCAATTTCTTCCAGCCAGTTCAGGACGTCGAGACAGTGTAGATCCCCAGCGTGCAGAATGAGGTCTACTCCGCTGAACACGGTTCGCACCTGCTCCGGTAATTCAGGCATCGCTTCAGGAATGTGGGTATCGGAAATCAGGCCGATTTTCATTGCCGTTCAGTCTCCTTGCCTTCACCCTTCGACTTCTCCCTCGACAAGCTCATGGTACACTTAGGGTCAACAGGAATGGCGAATCCCCGCCGTTCGTGCTGAGCTCTGTCGAAACACGCGTGACTATATCGTCTGGACAGGGGTCAGGCAACGTGAAATGGTAACCCCACCTTACGCATAGAGGGGGTGGCATTATGTCAGACGTGCAAGAGACGCGTCAGCCGCTCACACTGCTTAGCGAAGACGAGCAGTTGTTTCGAGGCATGGTCCGCGAATTTGCGGAAGAGAAAGTCAAACCTTTCGTCATGGAAATGGACCGTGAGGCACGCATACCGCGTAATCTGATTGATCAGTTGTTCTCTCTTGGTGTAATGGGGATTGAAATCCCGATTCTTTATGGTGGTGCTGGGTCTACCTTTTTTATGTCGATCCTGGCGATTGAGGAATTTGCCCGCATCGATCCCTCTGTTGCCGTGTGCGTCGATGTGCAAAACACTCTCGTCAATAACGCCTTTATGCGTTGGCTCACCCCGGCGCAACAAGAGCGATTCTTGCCCCGCTTGGCTCGCGACACGGTGGGTGCCTATGCGCTCTCTGAACCGGGGTCAGGGAGTGATGCATTTGCCATGACGACCCAAGCCCGACTCGATGGTGACGCCTTTGTACTGAATGGCCGCAAACTCTGGATTACCAATGGAGCAGAGGCTGGATTGTATCTCTTGTTCGCCAATGCCGATGCAGCAAAAGGCTACAAAGGGATTACCGGCTTTGTCATTGACCGAGACATGCCCGGCTTCAGTGTGGGCAAGAAGGAAGACAAACTGGGCATTCGCGCCAGCTCGACTTGTGAGTTGATTCTCGATGATGTGCGGGTGCCGCGAGCGAATGTCGTTGGCGAGGTTGGTCAAGGGTATAAGGTCGCGATCGAAACGCTGAACGAAGGACGCATCGGCATCGGCGCCCAGATGATCGGCTTAGCCCAAGGGGCATTCGAGGCGGCGTTAGCCTATGCCCAAGAACGCCGCCAGTTTGGCAAGGCAATCGCTGAATTCCAAGGCATTCAATTCCAACTGGCCGAGATGGCAACTGAAATCGAAGCCGGCCGGCTCATGGTCTACAACGCCGCTCGTCTGAAGGAAAGCAGCCAATCCTTCATGCGCCAGGCGGCGATGACCAAGTATTTCTGCTCGCAGATTGGTGAGCGAGTTGCCTCGTTGGCATTAGAAATCTTTGGTGGAGTTGGCTATACCAAAGACTTTCCAGCCGAGAAGTTCTACCGGGATGCGAAGATCGGTAAGATTTACGAGGGAACATCCAATATTCAGCTACAGACGATCGCACGGACGTTTTTGGCAAGATAAGCGCGCTCGGTCACCCCCTTCGTCAAGCTCAGGACAGGCTTCGACGCTCTCAGGGTGATCGGGTCAGTACGGGAAACGACCGTTCGTGCTGAGCCTGTCGAAACACGAAAAAGAGGAAAGTACACAATTTATGGCACAACCGACACGCATCGTTACTGACACTATGGCCGGGCTGCGGATGCCCGACTTTGACATTTGGAGTGAGCGGGTCTCTACCGTGCTCGGACAGAATCCTGGTCCATTCACCGGGCCGGGCACCAATACCTACCTCATCGGCACTGGGAAACGCCCGATCCTCCTCGACACAGGAATCGGACTCGAAGTCTACGACCCTCTGCTCGAAAAAGGATTAGCTGAAACCAAAGGAGCAACTGAATTTCAGGAAATTATCCTGACCCATGTCCATCAAGATCATATTGGGGGTGCATCCCGAGTACGCGCGCGGTTCGGTGATTTGCAAGTGTCGAAGAAGGCCTGGCCTGGCAAGGACGAAGCGTACACCCTGCCGTTGACGTATATCGAAGACGGTGCACGCATCGAGACTGATGGTGCGACGTTGCGTGCCATCCATACACCAGGCCATGCCCGCGACCACCTCTGCTATTACCTGGAAGAAGAAAAAGCTCTCTTCACTGGAGATCTTGTGCTGGGGGCAGGCACAACCGTAGTTCCCGAAGAAGGGGGTGGTCTGATCGAGTATATGGCATCGCTACGGAAATTGCTCCCTCTCGATCTCGCGGTTATTTATCCTGCTCATGGACCGGCAATCCGCGACCCGTATAAGAAACTCAACGAATATATTGCGCACCGCGAGCTACGCGAACACCAGATCCTTGACGCCATGAGAGCTGGGCTTACTGAGATCCCGGCGATGGT
>CAZCWX010000047.1:0-2596 GCA_964502465.1 uncultured Enterobacteriaceae bacterium
GGCATTCAGCGACCGAAACGGGAGCGAACGGAACATCGATCGTGAGAAGGAACGAAGACGTTGCATCCGAGCCGTGGATTGGAGTACCCTGTCCGTGCCGGGATGGCCAACACGGAAATCCCAGTTGAAGGTGGAAGGAGACACCCGTCATGTCGCCATCTCGGAAGAATATTCTAGTCACCTTGATTGGAAGCATAACATCGATCGTCGTAGCTTGGATCACGGCCCTGGGAATTGCCCAATCAACGACGAACAAGACCATTAAAACCTCTGACTCCGAAATCTCATCGCTTGCGGAGCAGATCGAGAATCTTCGGGCCGAAGTCGCGGCTGCCAAGACGACACTCTCTGAGGCGATTCACCCCTGTCCAGAAGCTGTATCCAGAGAAAATTTCAACGCTCTACGCTTCTTCGAGGATCATCATAGAGACGAGGGTCCTTCAAGTCGAGAACTCCTCAACATCTCAGGACGTGGGTGCCTCGTCACTGGCGCCTTACTTGGGTATTTCTTCCAGAACGAACACGATGGCATGAACTACACCGTTCAAATAGAAATCGATGGCTTTCCATTCCATTATCCTTTGATCAAAAACTCGCGAGCATACGCACAGGACAGTGCTGGCGATAACACCGGAGTCCTGTCACTCCCGCCGCTCCGATTCTCGCGCTCTCTTCGAATTACGTATTACCACCCGGTTGACAAACCCTCCAGGGCGGTTACAGCATACGCCGTGGTGTTGATGAATTGAGGTCTCCATCACCTCGCTCCATCGAAAAGGTAGCAAATTGAGATTCCTGATTTCTTTGTCACTGGGAATCGACAGGGTAGGCGGCAAGGTTCCCCCCTTCGGCACTTCATCCCTCTTCCCACGATCTCCACGGCAGCACGTTGCAGCGCGCCGCCCATGCGTCGTAGAGGTTGACCATACGGTCACGCGTTCAGTCTCGCTTGCCAAAAGTGCGTTCAACTCCGCTCAAGGTGAGGAAGACACACTCAAGGTCTGCTCCATTCTGGTGCGCGCTTTGACCCAAACGGGCGAAACTGAGCCATCTAAGTCTGAACAGACCGACGATTGCGACTGCCAAGCGGAGAACGCCGCGCTTCGCCGAATCGCAAGTACGGCAGGGATTCTTCGAGGCCTCCGAGTGGGACAAAGTCAAAGTGGAATTAATCGAACCTGCGCGTTCGGTCTGCCTGTTCTGCTTCTGGACGGGCTGCCGTATCAGCGAGGTCCTTTTGCTGCGGTGGAAGTTCGTAGATCTGGACAGACCCTTGGGAAGTTACTGCCCGAGACGAAGAACGGCGAACCGCGAACAATCCCCCTCGTCGCGGAGCTTGCCGCCATCCTTAGCATCGCGAAGGCGGAACGCGATCTGCACTGGCCCAGTTTGCGGATCTCAGGCCACAAAGCCGAATCGGTGTTCCGGCGCTATGACATGACATTACCGCCGAGGCGGACCTGCTCGAAGCGGCTGGAAAGCTGGAGCGTTTGACGGCGAGTCGCTGGCCACGGACGGGCCAGAGCGACCACGGAAATAGCACAGCCGCTGCCGCAGGAAAACCATAAACTTGCAAGTTATTGAATTACTTGGTGCTGGAGGTGGGGGTCGAACCCACATGCCCAGTGAAGGGCGCGGGATTTTGAGTCCCGTGCGTCTGCCAATTTCGCCACTCCAGCGCGCTAGGGAAGGGAGCAACCTGCGGCCCGCTTCTTTGGAATGCCCGCCGCGACTGCTTATGCTATTGTAGCCGCCGGGCGAGTTGGTTGTCTTGCGAGAGTAGCGTCTCGGTCTGGTGTGCGGTACCGAATGTTCTTACCAGGCCTGCCGATGGCGCGCCGATTTCCAAAGGCGCAATACTGGCGGGGCAGTTTCCAGTTTCCGAGCACCGGGGCAAGGCGCGTTGCAGGCCGACGGGGACCGGCCCCGGCCTTTAAAGACCGGGCTTTACGGGCTTTCCCTGGAACAAGACAGCCTCTACAAGGTTCTAACAGGCGGAGCTCACCTTTTCTATGCCGAGCCCCCATGAAGAAGCTTGCCGTCATTGCGTTTTTGGTACTCATCCTTTACCTGATGAAAACGTCGTTCTGGTCTTCAAAGTGCCGCGAACCAATCCTCATCGAGTTCTTGCACCCACAATTGCCCGCGCGGCCGGAGGGGCCGTTCACGGTAGTCACCATGAACATGGCCGGCAGCTCCGACATGGAAGATATTCTCGAAGACTTCCAGCGGCTGCAGCTTTTTAAGGGCGCTGACATTGTTTTTCTGCAGGAAGTCGTCCACTCGGAAGGCAACCAAACAGTATTGCAAACTCTCGTAGACCGCCTGCAACTCCACGCCTTCTTCGCAACGTCCTCGGAACCTCGTGTCGACGGCATTCAGGAAGGCATTGCCATTTTGAGCCGCCGTCCGGTCAAAGATGCCGCGGCGTTCGATCTGAACCGGTTCGGGCTGCACTTTCGGTCCCGCTGCCGTTTGGCGCTTGCCGCGACCGTTGAAACCGGCTACGGAAGTCCGGTGCGGGTCTTTGGCGTTCATCTCGATACGCGGCTTAACTCAGAGGAGCGCGCAGCGCAACTCCAGCCCGTTCTCGATG
>CAZCWX010000048.1:0-13307 GCA_964502465.1 uncultured Enterobacteriaceae bacterium
TCGGCCCGCTCCTGGGTAACTTGCCCCTCCCGGCGCTCCTGATGGAGAGAGCAAGCATAGCTAAGGGCAAAAGCCATGCTGTAGGGATGAGATAACTCCTGGGCGAGAGTGAATGCCTCGTGGCTCTTCCTCACCGCTTGATCCGGATAGCCCAGTAACATCAACACGAGGCTGGTAAAGCCTAAACACAGTACGCCCGGGTCCTCTCCGTGGAGCAGTACATAAGAGCGGTGCTGCTGTGGATCATAGAAAGTCATACCTTGCTCAAGATGCTCTCGGGCGGAGACAAGCTTGCCGAGAGCGAATAAGGTTGCTCCCATCGATTGATGGGCCATCGCGAGGAGGAATACGTCTTGGGCATGTTGCGCCAACCTGAGCAGCTCCTTGTCTAATTCATACGCCGTCTGCAGCTTCCCCTGGACATAATAAAACCGCCGTAAGCCAATCAGGGCGGCAAAAAGTTGTGGGGTCTCTCCCACCTGCCGACAAAGCTCTCGGGCTCGCATGTAGGTGCTTTCCACTTTAGGAGCTACGTAGTCCTTGGTGGCCTGTAACGCCGCTCCCAGTGTGAGCTGCAGTGTCAGTTCTTGCTGGGCACGCTCTGGCGTATCGGGTAGAGACTTGAGCAACTCTAGCCCCTTGGTGAGGTGAGCACTCGCTTCCACATTGGCCGAGCGCTCGATGGCTCTTTGTCCTGCCTGCTGCCAGTAGGGAATGGCCTGCTCTATCAGTCCTGCTTCGGTGTAGTGATGAGCCGCCAGCTCCGGCTGCGTCTCGGTGACCTCCACAAAGCGCTTTTCCAACACCTGAGCAATCTGCTGGTGATACTGCTGCCGGGTGCTCCTGAGCAAGGACTGATAGGCGGTGTCTTGAATCAGGGCATGCTTGAAGATGTAGCGGGCCTGTGGAGGCACCCCCCGCTGATAGAGCACTTCCGCTTCCACTAGCTTCGCCAGCGCGTGCTGCAGGCTTCCCTCGTCTCCCGGCGCGACCGCGTGAATTAATTCATAAGAAAACTCCCGCCCTAAAGTCGCTCCCAGTTGCGCTACCTCTTTCACCGTAGCCAACCGATCGAGCCGCGCCATCAGCGAGTCGTGCAACGTGGTGGGAATGGCCAGTAGGGGTAGCGGTCCCGTGAGCGCATAATGCCCGTCCGTCTCCCTCAGTAACCCCGATTCCAGTACCATCTTGGTCAGCTCTTCAACAAACAACGGTACGCCATCGGTCTTACTGACAATTTGCTGGTGCACCTCGGCCGGTAATGGCTTGTCGCCGCTGACCTTGTCAATCATCTCCGCTGCCTGGGTGCGCGGCAGTCGGGTCAAGGTGAGAGGGGTCAGGTGCGTGCGACTGCTCCACGGCGGCGTGAACTCGGGCCGCGCGGTCAACAGCAGCAGTAAGCGCGTCGTCGGCACTTGATCGAGTAGGAGGCCTAAGAGTTCTAAGGTAGACGGATCAGCCCAGTGCAAGTCTTCCCACGTACAATACACCGGGGTGCGCTCGGCCTCTTCCACCAGCCACGCCACTAATGCCTCTTGGATCTTCTGCTTCTGTCTCTGCGGACTCAGCGTAAGAGGTGGGATACCTTCAGGATGAGGCAATGAGAGCAGCGCAGCCAGGAGCGGCAGAGTATCAGCCTGGGGGAAGTGATACTGCACAAGGGTTCGCTGCAGTTTGGCAAGCTTGCTCTGAGGCATATCATCCCGCTCAAACTGCAGTACCCGCTGCAAGTGAGTCAGCACTGGCGAGAAGGCGCTATTTTGCGCATAGGGAGAACAGCGAAACTCCAGGCACGTCGCGTCCTGCTGCAGCAGGCGCTCCTTGACCTCCTGCACCAGGCGAGATTTGCCGATGCCCGGCTCCCCGTTCAGCAGCACCACTTGTCCCTCGCCCGCCTGCGCTGCGGTCCAACGCTCCAGCAGCAAGCCCACTTCATGAGCTCTGCCCACCAAGGGAGTTAATCGGCCCGTGCTGACGTCCACCTCCAACCGACTCTGGGCGCTGCTCTCGCTCAGCACCTGATAGACCTGGATAGGAGCAGAGACGCCTTTTACGGACTGGAATCCGTCATCGTGGCAGTCAAAGAAGCCGGCGATCAGTCGGTACGTGGCGGCGCTGATAACCACAGTATTCGGCTCTGCGAGCCCTTGCAGGCGAGCCGCGATATTGGGGGTGTCGCCTAAGGCTAACTGTTCCCGCTTACCGCCGCCGATCTCGCCTACGACGACCAGTCCGGTGTGAATGCCAATGCGCACTTGTAGGGACACGGCATGCCGTGCCCCTACTTTCCCCTCACCCTGTCCCCTTCGACTAGGCTCAGGACAGGCCTCTCCCACAAGGGGAGAGGGGACCCATTTTTGCAGCGCCTCGACAATGCCTATGCCTGTCCGTACGGCTCGTTGGGCATCGTCTTCATGGGCAGTGGGATACCCGAAGTAGACGAGGAGTCCATCACCAAGATACTGCGCGATATGCCCGTCAAAGCGGCTGACCACCTCCGCGCAGGTTCCTTGATACGTCTGTACCACCTTGCGCCATTCCTCGGGATCAAGTTGCTCGGAGAGTGCGGTGGAGCCCACCAAATCACAAAACATCACGGTCAACTGCCGTCTTTCGGCCTCTGGGCGGGAGGAGTCTAGAGTCTGGCGTCTAGGGTCTGGGTGTTGGGTGTTGGGTGTTGGGTGTTGGGGACTGGTAACTGACAACTGAGAACTAGGCACTAGAGATACGCCACACTCACCGCAGAACTTGGCGGTTGGCCTGACCTCGTGTCCGCAGCTTGGGCAAACTTGTCTGAGCTTCGTGCCGCATTCTTCGCAGAACTTCATCCCTTCGGGATTCTCAAACCCGCAGCTCACACAGCGCATAGGATCTCTTTCCCTCGACGAAAATAGCAACAGCTTCAGCAAGGCTTCTCTTGTTATTCTCTTGTGCGCTCTCAGATTGACATCTTTCCTCCATTCTTGCCACTGAATGGTTAGTTCAGTTCCTTGCTTGAGTAACCGAGAATCCGACGGGCGATGATCAGTAAGTTTATCTGCTGTGTGCCTTCGTAGATATCGCTAATCTTGGCATCGCGCATCCATTTTTCCAGGAGATACTTGCGCGAATAGCCCAGTGGTCCAAGGATCTCGACCGCTTTCTGCGTAACCTGAGTAACCACAAGCCCTGCTTTGGCTTTGGCCATCGACGCCTCTAAGCTGTTGTGCATCCCTTGATCCATCATCCATGATGCCCGCCAGGTCAGAAGCCGGGCTGCTTGCAGGTTGGCTTCCATGTCCATGAAATCTCGCTCCAGTGTTGTCAACTTGGTCGGCGGGACATGATAGCGAATCTCGACACCTTCTTTTTCAAACACTTCACGCACAAAGTCGATCGCGGCGCGGCCAATGCCAATAGCGCTTGCCGCCACGATAGGCCGAGTTGCGTCGAACGTCGCCATAACGCCTTTGAAGCCTTCGGTGGTCTGCTGCACCTCTGGGCTACCCAGGATATTGTCGAGCGGAAGGCGACAATCTTCAAAGACGAGCATGGCGGTATCGGAAGCACGGATCCCCAGCTTATTCTCGACTTTGGCAACGGTCATCCCTGGAGTGTGATGCTCCACGACGAACGCCTTGATGCCGGCACGGCCTGCTGACTTATCAACTGTCGCCCAGACTACGACAAAGCCTTCTGACCTCTCAACCGCCATTAATCCACTGGTGCAGAAAATCTTGGTCCCATTCAGTACCCAATGGTCACCATCGTGGACGGCGGTGGTTGTAATCGCAGCAGAATCGGAGCCGCAACCAGGTTCGGTGATGGCCATCGCGCCCCATTTTGGTTCCCCATCGCGGAAACGAGAGAGAAAGCGTCTTTGCTGTTCCTTGGTCCCAGCAGCAGCGACAGCGGCACCTCCCAGACCGGCATTGGGGATGCTGAGATACAGCCCTGCGTCACCCCACGCGAGTTCTTCGATAATGACAGCGGTGCGCAGTTGGCGTTCCGATGGGTTGCGCCCACCTTTGGCTGCCTTTTTCTCTCCGTCGCCAAAACTGACCAACCCTTGAGAGGCATTCCACATCATGGTGAGCCACTCCATCGGCTTCTCATGCTCACGCTCATCGTACTCGCGGGAAATAGGTCGCATGGTGGATTCAGCCACCGTGTGGATCAGGTGACGGGTGTTTTCAATTTCTGGGGGGAGAGAAAAGTCGATCATGGGAAACCTCCAGGTCTACTTGGTCTATAGGGTCCATAGAGTCTATAGAGTCAAGAAACCGTAAGGACTCAAGAGACTCAATAGACCCAACGGACTCAAGGGACTTTTTTAAACAATGGCAAGGCCTTCAAACGTGGCAAAGCCACGGCCGTTGCGTAGCCACAATTCAACCGGATGGTCGCGAATGTAACCATGCCCACCGAGGATCTGCACAGCATTATCCGTCACTTTGAGAACCATATTGGCTGCGTAATTCTTAGCAAGACAGGCTTCACGAGTCGCACCCGAGATTGGCCCCATCGGCACATCGTGGCCAGCGTCGATCTTCCACGCAGCTTCCCACGTCAGCAGGCGAGTGGCATCAATCTCCGTTGCCATCTCGGCGAGCATGAAGGCAATCGTCTGCTTCTGAGCAATTGCTGTCCCAAATGCGTGCCGTTCTTTTGCGTAGTCGCGTGCATATTCAAACGCTGCGCGTGCAACACCCACAGCAAGGGCTGCTAAAGCCACACGGGAGCGATTGAGCAGGGTGGAGAGATTTCCTGTCAGACGAGCTGTGGCAGGGACGCGGCAGTTGTTCAGTGTGAGCTCATAAGTGGCCACTGCCTTCAAGCCCATGTTTTTTTCACGTTCTGTGACAGCGAGGCCGGGTGTTCCCTGGGGAACAATAAAAGCACCCAGACCCTCCACGCAGCGGGCATACACCATGATATGCTGCGCGTCAGCAGCGAGCGGGACGTAGCACTTCGCTCCGTTTAATACAAACTCACCATTGGAGCGAACGGCAGTGGTGGCAAACTCATGCACATCGAAGCCGAAACGTGGTTCCATTACCGCAGCAGTACCGGCAACAAACTTTTGGCCCGTGTAATGGGGAAGAATCTGCTGTTTTTGTTCATCGCTGCCTATAGTGATGACCGGCTGAGTCACGAGCCAGGGGGCAAGAATGTACAGCGCAATCGAGAGGTCGCCCCAGCCAAGTTCTTCGCAGACCAGGGCTCCTGTCAATGCAGACGGGGATTCACCAACACCTCCAAAGAGTTCAGGGATTGTACTGTGTACAAGACCAAGTGCCCACGCTTGCTGTACCAGTGCCTCTGGGATGTGGCCTGTCTCGTCTGCTTCGTGAGCTGCTGGTCGGATCTGCTCTCGGGCAAAGCTCGCAACGGTATCACAAATGAGCTGCTGCTCTTCACTCGGTTGGAAACCGATCATGACGGATGCCTTTCTGGTTACGGGCTGACGAGATGCTCACACGCGCAGTGCCCGACAACGAAGCGTTCCTGTGCAAAAGTCTCTCCTGTTTCTTTCTATGCACTTCTTGGCCTTTTCCTGCAAGAGACCTGACATGAAGGCAAGGCTGTCTGGTCTGTTCAAGAAGGGAAATTCGGTGTCTACCGGATAGAGTACCGCATAATCGGCCGGGTTGGAGAGCGGCGCGCACACTCAGTAAATCCCGCCTGTTTGAAAGCAGAAGAAAAGCCTGTCCAGGCAAAAGCTGCAGGAGTGCTCTCTTTTTTGGGTTCAACCGGATAGCCCTCTACGATTTTTCCTCCCCGCCGCTTGACGTAGTCAATTGCTGCCTGGAGTAGTTGGAGGCTCACTCCTTTTTTTCGCTGGGATTTCTTTACGAAGAAACACGTGACTGACCAGACCGGGGTTTCGTCAACCCGTTGCAGAATCCGTGACCGGTCCAAGGTAGGATAGTGCTCCCGAGGCGCGACTGCACACCACCCGACCGGTTCTTGCCCGGCATACGCCAGGAGACCAGGAACCTGGCCAGATTGTACGATGGCCTGCAAGGCTTTCTTATTGCCGGTGCCTTTTTGCTGTTCAAACTCAGAACGTTTCAGTTTCCACCACATACACCAGCAGCCACCACAGGCGCCATTTGCCCCAAAGAGTTGTTCAAAGTCAGACCAGCGCTCTTTCGTGAGAGGTTGAAAGATGAGGGCACGCTTGCTGTGACTCATGCTCCATTTCTTACCGTGTTTCCTGCTAAAAGCCCACCCCTTTCTTGTTACCTTCGTCTCCTTCATCAGGCATCCTCGGATACGACTCCGACGGCATAGGTTCTTTCCGGGGGGAGGGTGGAGAGCAGCGTATACACGGCAAGCAAGGAAACTGCAGCGATCAACAAGGCGAGGCCGATCATTTTTATTGAAGAGAGCCAAGAGTTGAAGCGACCAGCGTAGCTGCGGCAGGTGTGCGAGTGGGCGCAGCTACAGCAGCGTCCGCAGGGATGATTCAATGACCTAATGATCCAATGGACGAATAGCCCCAATAGACTCAACGACTCAATATGGTTCATGGCATGTAGCTGATGGCCTATGGCAAAAACCATAGGCCATTGAGCGAGCAAAGCGCGCGAGCCATAGGCCGAGTGTCCCTAGGTTCCGCTTCGCTTCATTTGGGCTCCGTTACACTCTCTTTTTCTCTGTCTCTATCTCTATCTCCTTGTCATTGTTCCTCGTAATGCCACGTGAGTCCACCATCGACGAAATAGGTGGAGCCGGTTACGTAGTCGGAGTCGGACGAAGCCAGGAAAACGGCCAGGCCGGCCACATCCTCTGGCTTCCCCAATCGGGCGAGTGGGATCTGGGCAAGTAAGGCACTCAGCTTCTTTGGGTCATTGAGCAGTTTTGTGTTAATCGGTGTTTCGATAGCTCCTGGCGCAATGGAGTTGATGTTGATACCCAACGGGCCGAGCTCTACCGACAGGTTACGAGTGAGCATTTTCAAGCCACCTTTGCTGGCACAGTAGGCGGTGAAATTGGGAAATGGTAACTCTTCGTGAACCGAACTAATGTTGACGATTTTACCAGGCCGCTTGCTCTGCCTCAGATGCTGCACCATCGCCTGAGTGGCAAAAAAGACACCTTTAAGGTTCACATTGAGCACGCGGTCATAGTCTTCTTCGGTGACTTCCCAAAACGGTGCATGCGTTTCGATCCCTGCGTTGTTGACCAGGATGTCAAGCTTGCCAAAATGTTCGACTGCGGTAGTGATGAGTCGCTGTACGTCTGCGGTACTGGCCAGATCGGCTTGGACGATCAGACCCTGACGTCCAGCCGCTTCGACTTCGCGGAGCGCTTCCTGGGCACCACCAGGGCTGCGATTATAGTTAATAACGACATCGGCGCCTTCTTGGGCGAAACGAACCGCGATAGCGCGGCCGATCCCCATGCTGCTGCCAGTGACTAAAGCGATTTTTTCTGCAAGCCTCATTATGGTCTCCTCTAATGGTTTCTTCGTTGCTGAGTTCCCTGAACACGACGCATAGATATTTCCCCTTGCAGTGCTGTCCGTTCTCAGTGCTGATTTGATACAGTTGCGCGTCATGAATCGGCTGCTAGGCTTGTCCTGCCTTTTTACCATTTTCGTGTTGCTTGGATGATGTTTTCAAGGTAGTGGTTTCAGGTACGAGTTTCTGTTGGGAAAGGGGGGGCAATGGATTTTCGTTATACCCCAGAACAGGAAACATTTCGCTCTCGTTTGCGTGGGTGGCTGGAGCGAAACAAAGCAGAGGTTTTTGGTGCCAGCAGTGATCCACTTGCTGAGCGAGACGAAGACGGTGATACCCGTTGGCAGAAGATGCTGGAATGGCATCGACGGCTCTATGAAGTGGGATACGTTGCGTTGCATTGGCCGAAAGAGTGGGGTGGAGGGAGTGCTGGGTTAGTTGAACAAGCCATTTATCAAGATGAGGTGCTACGCCTGGGGTTACCATTGTATGGGGCGAACCAACTGGCCATCGATCGGGTTGGTCTGACCCTGATCACTTTTGGGACGGACGAGCAGAAACGGCGCTATCTTCCCAAAATGCTCAGTGGCGAAGAGATCTGGTGTCAGGGATACTCTGAACCAGGTGCCGGCTCGGATCTCGCCGGCTTGCAAACACGTGCGGTGATTGACGGTGATGATTTCGTCATCAACGGACAGAAGGTCTGGACGAGTCTGGCCCATCGCGCGCATATGCAAGTGTTGCTGGTGCGGACCGACCCGAACGCGCCAAAACATCGCGGGATCTCGTATTTGTTGGTGAACCTGCGCACTCCTGGCATCACCATTCGCCCACTCGTGCAGATCACTGGCGAGTCGGATTTCAACGAAGTGTTTTACGATAATGTACGAGTGCCGCGGAAAAATCTTGTTGGTGAACTCAACCAGGGTTGGCAGGTATCGATTGCCACCCTGATGTACGAGCGCGTCTCTGGTGGCACGCGGCATCCAGTAGAGCGCACGATCAACGAGTTGATTGAACTCTCGCGGACGGTCGAGTTTGAGAGTATAGCAGCCTCAAAGCACCCCTATGTGCGTCAGAAGCTGGCGCATTTTGCTGCAGAGGCACTCTGTCTACGACTCAGCCGCTATCGTTCTCTGAGTTCTCAACTCAACGGGAAAATACCTGGACCAGAGAGTTCCTTTGGCAAACTCCATGCGACCGAGCTGAACCTACGAGTAGCGATGTTTGCGGATGAACTGCTGGGGCCGTATGCGCTGCTTGAACGCGGTTCGCTTGGCGCAGTAGAAAATGGACGTTGGGTCTATCGGGCGCTGCGGGCGCGTGGGCTGACCATCGCGGCGGGATCGAGCGAGATCCAGCGGAATATTATCGGCGAGCGTGTCCTACGCTTACCCAAAGGATAGCACACTGTAGCAAAGGAGGACCATCTAATGTTAGGAGCTGTTGCACATATTGGGATTACTGTGAGGGATATGGAAGGGGCCTTACGTTTTTACCGTGATCTACTGGGCCTCAAGATGCTCGGGGACATCACCATAGAGGGAGATGAAGCAGATGAGATCACGCGGGAAAAGGGAGTCAAGCTTCGGGCCGTGTACTTACGCAGCGAGGAAGATCTGAAGGGACCACCAATTGAGCTGCTACATTTTGTCGAGCCGGTAGGTACGGAAGGGGTCCCATATCCTCGTCTTACTAACCCGGGAATTACGGAGGTGGCCTTTTGGGTCAAAGATATTGAGAAAACGTATCTCGACCTCCGCACGCGAGGGGTGAAGTTTTATTCTGCACCCCAGCTCTTCGAGCTTGAGGGGTATGGTAAGGTCAAGGCAGTGTATTTCAGGGACCCTGATGGGACTACTTTGGAGCTGCTGCAGAACCTATAAGAGGGCTCAGGGGATCTCAATCTTGTCATAGACTTCGACAAATGCGAGGGCGCACTGGATAGAAGCGATGGAGGTCATGTCTGCTAGCTGACTTGTTTCAGAAAGCCACCAGCGGTGTGCTGGTTGCCGCTCACAGTGTTCAATCTTAGGGTTGTCTTGGGCGAGCATGGGTAGTGCTACTGCGCAAACGCAAGAACTGCAGCATACACTCCCTGTACGACCATTGCCATTCGTGGGTAGTCCAGTGTATCAGGTGTGTCCCTTACGGTGTGGTAGTGCGGGTTCCGATAAAAGGCCGTATCCGTAATCATGACTGCATTATACCCAGCGTCCCAATAACTCCGGTGATCGGAGAAATCGACCCCTGGCACAAAGCGAGGTGCATTGATGGAGTAAATCGGCAGGGGAGAAGCGTCTCGCATCGCCTGCTTGACGCGACGGACAACAAGCCCCTGGTCGAGCTTGCCAACGACCGCAATAAAATTTCCTTGCGAAGGATAGAACGCGGCAAAAAAAGAAAAGGGGAAATTTTGACTATGAGGGGTATCAGTGAAATACCCGATCATCTCCAACGAGAACATTACACGGACAGGAATCCCCTGGTTCTTGAGCGACTTGGCGTGGACCGCACTACCCATCTGAGCAGTGGGAAAATATGGCCGCTCTTCTAGGGTAAAGGCGACGAGCTCTACACAGATTGGCAATGATGAGTCACTCAGAAGAGAGGCCAGCTCAATCAATCCCGCCACCCCGCTGGCATTGTCGTCAGCGCCAGGTTGCTCCCCTGCCGTATCATAATGCGCACCCACGACGATCCGTTCTTTGGTCTCAGGTCCGAACAGAGCGAGGACATTGCGATATGTTGTGCCGTTTGCTTCATAGGGCTGTTCCGACACTCTGCCGGTTGCTTGCTCGAACTCTCGGCGGATGTACGCCGCGGCCCGATCCAGATTTTCAGGATGTCCCGCGTCTCGTGGGAAAAATGTTTCGGATAACATCCGCACGTGGGCTTCGAGTCGTGCAGATTGAACTACTGCTCCTGGATTCATCGTTCCGCCCGGTAGCAAGGGTTGTGTCATCCATCCCCACGCTGCGATCAGGAGACCTAGAAATCCCAATATAATGAGTAACATCTAAGTCTCGCTTGCCGATCCCTTGGCCATAGATAGACACCGCCCGAAGTCGGCATCCGTTTTCCGATCAAAGCCCTCGGCAATATTGGACATGATAGAGATCGATGCACGGCGAATTTGATCCCGCAGAGCGTAGTCTTTGGCCCAACGTCCAATTTCCGTGACCGAGTAAAGTGCCTTAGTCAGCAATCTTGCTTCCTGCCACGCCTGGATGTCCTCAAATCGTTCAATTTTCGCCATCGAATCCTCCTGACGCATGACGCGCGACGCTTGACACGCTGACGAGTGGCAATTGTAGTATCCGCTGGCGCTCGGTGAGATCAAGCATGCGACGCGACAGCTCAAGGTTAACGTTGACCACCGGAGCGTCCGTGTGCTCGTGAACGTCTTGAAGCGCCGCAGTTTTGCCCGCGCCGGCTGGGGCCACCAGCAGAATGAGGCGGTAGTACAATTCGGTTGCTTGGTCGCTCTTTCGTATGACTCTATCGGCAAGCGACTCCACTCTTACTGACCTCCTCCTGGGTCCGGCCTGTTCTCTGCAATTCCTCGATCCATAGAACGAACTCTTCGAAAGGAACGCGGAGTTTCTCCTGACCTGATCCTGTGATTGTTCTTTCCTTACACAATGATCTTTCCGTGCCAATAACACCAGCCATCAACCAAAAGATTGCGTAAACAGGGACGAGGTAAGTATGCGGAAACACAAGTGGAGCCGATGGGAGTCGAACCCACGACCTCTAGAGTGCGATTCGCTTTCGACGGTAGAAAATTCAATGATTTCACGGGCACTTAACGACGTTTTCACTACGTTGCATGCACCAATACGCAACCTATCCGCAACCGTACAAGCTGTGATATTGGCAGCGATGGACAGGAACAGACGACAACGATAGAGTAATTTCGCACTGAGGGGATAGGCCACGATTCGCGACCGTGGCCAACACGGCGGGTAACTTTCCTGACCCGCCTTCCCCTTCTCACCCAACAGGAACAGCCTGGAGGAAAGCAGGCAGTGAAGAAGCGCACCAAGCGAGCAACGGTTGAAACATATCAGCGTGCACACGCACGCATACAAGCGGAACAAGAGAACATAGAATATTTGAGATCATTTCCAACACCGGAGATTTCGCCGGAGTTTTTCGGCCCACATTCTCCAGTGCATCCACTGCTCCCTCAATTGCTGGACTGGAAGAGATGGACGTGGGCACTGTATCGCGCCGCAAGACGAGAGCTTCCTACACGTCAACGTAAATTAGACGAATTACTTCAGGAAACTCCACCGGTGAATACGGCGGAAATTGTTGACAAGCTACGGCAAGGAGATCCGGAGCCCTTCTTTGACGCGTTAGCGCTTGCTCCTAGCATCCTGACCGATCACACTACCTACGCCTTAACCATCGGCACCTGGTGGCCGCGAAAGATGATTTCCTCTCCAGAAGGAAAACAAGCCCGAGAATAGCTCAAAAAAATCGGCCGTGTTTTGTGTGATCCTATCGGCCGGCCTAAGATGCCGGCAGAGGAGCAAGAGGCCATCATAGACGACTGCAAAAAATGGCAGCCTGTCTGTGAGGGGCTGAACAAAGACTTCAAGGGTAAAAATGGGTTGTGTGAGCAGCCAGAATATTCTTCAGCACTGTATCAGAAAGAAGCGAGGGGCGCGCTTGCTGACAAGTACGGCATCTCAGTAAAGGAGGTGGAAACGATTGAGAACGTGCTTAAACAGCTCTCTCGCAGGGCGAACAAAACCACCCCCACTGATGCAACAATTCATATGGTGGCTCTCAATCATGTGGACCGAGACGAAAAGACGATAGAGACAATTTGGTTTGATTATAAAAGAGCCCATCCCGAGTGGAGGAGGAAAAAGAGAAAAACGTCTACCACCCCCACTGTCGGAAGAACTGCCTAGCACTGGCAAATTCATTGTCTCTCAGCCGCTGGTAGTACCCCGCACCATTCAGCCCAAGATATGCCCCTTCATAGCGTGCCCGTCTGCTGGCAGAGTACAGCATTTTGTATGCACGCGCGATCTGAGGAAGATACTGGTTGACATAGTCATTCCGTCCAGGGAGCCGCTGGCCGGTTCTTCTATCCCGTGTAGCAGTGTGGCCCTTTGGAACAATCTGGTGAAACTGGAAAAGGTAGGCGTCTACAAAATGCAGGATGCAGTAGAACAGAACGGTAATCGCCCAATCGTAGGTCCTGAATGGAGGGATGCCGAGACGTTGAGCGAGGCCCTCATTATGGCGAGCCTGCTGCAGGTGCTCCTGAACGGTCATGCTCAGGAGACTGCCACTTCAGCTGCTGGGGGCGCAGACAGGGGGGAAGAGAAGAACACGACCTCAGCCTGGGGGGCTGGCTCGCGGGAGGTAATGAGGAACTCGAAACTGACCTCAGGAAACTGCTGCTCTATTTCGGCGTATTGCTGAAAGATCCGCTGGTCGAGATCGTAGTCCACCGTCCGGGTGACCGTATAGACATGGACCATATCTCCCTCCTCTGCTTCCACCCAGCACCCGTCTACGCCGTTAATCTGCCGGAGGGAGTTCAGCGCTTCTTTGATTTTTTCTAGAGTTTTCATGGGGTTATCCCCTTTATCGACAGAGGGGCGATCTCCTTAACTTTTACCCTAAAAAATAGTACCCCTTTTCGACACGGTAAACAACCGCGCAACTGTGAGAAAATGCGTGCATGCGAAACGAGTTGCACGCAAGCGATTGTCACTTTTCGTTGACCGAAGCTGCTCGATACCTGGGAAAGTCCACACGCTGGATGCAATACCAGGTTTCCAGCCCGAACCCGCCCCCCGGTTTCAAAGTCGGCAAGTGCTGGCTCTTTAA
>CAZCWX010000049.1:0-5927 GCA_964502465.1 uncultured Enterobacteriaceae bacterium
GCGATATCGGTATCAATGAGAATCTTTCGACTATGGTCTGCATGGCGGGCCGTACTATTCCTGGCCCCTGTAACGATGCAGGAGTGAATATCATCTTTGCGAATGACGATGGCACGTTCCTGTACAAACCAACCTACAACCGTGAGCGTCCGGTGGAAATCGAGACAGAAGAGGATTACGAGAAGGTGCTGAAGTGGTTCCGTGAGGGGACGATCAAACTCTCAGATAAGCGCCCGGATATTGACTGGACAGTCATGCCTGGCCGACCCTTAGGCATTTATCAAGTAAACTCCAACAAGCCGGGTTCAACTGTGTTCTTCCCGGTTTGTGGCACGGCGCATGAATTGATCAACTACTATTTCGCCGGCTTTGAGTTTCTTGGCTGGTATCTCGTTGATGAAGAAACGATGAAGCCCGCTGGCATGGAACAATGGGTGAACGACTCAAAGTATGCGCTCCATATGCCTTTCACCATCCGTCAGTATGAGACCTTTTTTGCGCTGACTGAGGCGAACCCCGTAGGCATGACAGTGCAAAACATTCGCCTGGCTGCTGAGGCCATGGGGTTAGGGAGTTGGAACCACTCGACCAACATGGATCTCATTTTAGGTGGCTTTGACGCGGTGGCGCGAGCCGTCGGGTTGCAAGACGGGCAGTTCACCAGCACGAAAGGGTTAGGCTTTACCTACTCGACGATCAACGGCGGGAACAACTATGTCGGGATTCCGGGGGTCCTCGAAGGCAAAGGACTCCCAGCACCGTGGAACAAGAGTCCAGAGACTGTGGTCGAGGAGGTTTTCCACGACAAGTATAAAAAGGGGCATTTCTTCTCTGACGGTACGGAGTTTTTCCCTATCGACAAAGGGCCATACAAACCTGAAATCCTCGAAGCGTTGCGGAAGCACCCGAAGTCAAAAATCGCGGACTGGTGTGTCGATGCTGCTAAGGCGGTGGTGCGCTACTGTTTTGAGAAGTGGGGCCGATACCCGGTGTATTTCAGTGACTTTCAGAACCCATACTTCATGATCGAGGTTGGCCACGTGGATGAGCGTTTCTATGATACGAAGAATATTCCAGGCTTTATCAACAAGCGTATCCGCAATCACAACAACGCCTGGCACAAGAAAGCAGCGACGTTAAAAAAGGCTGCATAATGGCGTGTAGGACGAATCGGGGAATCGGAGACGGAAAGAGAACAGGATCGGGGAATCGGAGACGGAGAGAAACGGAGACTTTTTTATTCGCCGCTTCACCGCTTTGCCGTTTCTCCGTTTCCTTTCTTCACTCACCGGATCAACCATTTATCAGCTTCGTCGATCATGCGAACAAGCTGGCTGAGAATCTGATCATAAATCCTATCAAGTTCGTCTCTCGTCGCGTCATTCATGTAGCAACATTTACTAGCAAACTCGCTCCAGACTTGAGTTTCGCAGGCTTCGCTTTCTGCATCGCTGAGTTTTGCAATGAATGCTGCCTGGTATCGTCGTTTTCTCCACGCCTCGGCAATATTGGCACAGACAGATCGAGAAGAACGCCGCATCTGATCGACCATGGAATATTTCTCGTCCGACGGAAACCTCTTCGTCAACTGGAAGATTAGCATCGCCGCTTCCATCGCGCTTTGATACACACGCAAGTCCCGATAACTGTTGATTCTTTCCGCCATTCTCTGATTTCCTGTTTTCGTATTTTCCTCATTCCCCGTTTCCCCGGTTCTCCGCTTCTTTCTTGTCTTCCTACGTCCCCGGTTCTTTAGACTCTGACTCGTCCCCACGGCTCTTCGGCTTCGTTATCCAGGGCAGTCCAGTCATCAATTTTGCCGTAGGCATACGGAAGAAACTCTGCCGCGTTGATCTGGGCCAAGGTCTGGCAGCGACTGTAGATATCCCCCTCAGTATAGGCGGCGTCGAGCAATTGCACGATCTCGATGTCTCCGAGTGGATCGTGGATGGTATTCCCGAGTGTCAGTTTTCCTTTGCCCTTTTCGGCGAGCGAAACTATCGTTTTGAATGTCGCCATGACCAGCACTGGATCCCATTCGAGTCCGTGTCCGTCAGATTTAGGCAGATACTTATAATGGAAATTGACGAAGCCACTCTCTGTAGCGCTATCTTTTTTCTCCATAGTGGCTTCGATGCTGATAATGGGTTTCCCATAACGGGAACAACTGCCCTTGATGGTGTTGCCTTTGCGTTCCAGAGTCGTCGTGGCTTGTTTCTTTGGCTCGCCAAATAACTCACGGCCAAAGATGATGGCCGCATCGCTCGACATGGGCATCGCTAAGCAGTAATCACCAACGGAGTCTTTGTGCCTGGCTTGCACGTATAATGCGCCACCTTCAAAAGCATGCACACAATTGCTACGACCCCAGCGACCGACCATAGCCGTAACCAGAGGCTGATCGGTGGGTTGCAGGCCGGGCGGCAGGACATGACGGATGATCTCCGGCTTGGTGAGGTACTGAATCGTCAGCATTTGTGCGCTGAAAAAATGCGGCTCAGCCAAGGCGGCCTGAATGCGAGCCACTTCCTCGCGAGTCTTGACAAACCCCATAGGTGTAACCTCCTTCTTATGTGGAGAGTGAACTGGCGGGATTGTTACCTGTCCTGTGCGTGCCGTCAAGCAAGATTGTCGGGTTTTCTTGACCCGTTGGAGCTGTGACTTTATGATCCGAGCAAAAGGAACCTCCCGAGGAGACACGTGCGGAAAAGAACAGCTCATAAATTGATGGGGTTTGGGACCGTTCTGTTCTGTGTATGCTGCTGGCTTTTTTCTTCTTCACAGGCAGAAGAGACGACACCAAACGACCGGTATTTTCTCAGTGGTGATGGTTGGATTCAGCTCAGCAATGCCAAGACTGGCAAGGCGGCGCGTATCCAGTACCGGTTACCGGACGGCTCGTATCCGCGCGAGGGGCACCAACAGCTCAACCGTCTCTTCGGTGTTCCGGCTGGCTCGAGCGACCAGATCTCACTGCGGCTCATCTCGTTCCTGGATTATCTTGAAGATCGATACCGTCACCCCATCGAGATCATCTCTGGCTATCGCAGCCCAGAATATAACGAGGGGTTGCGTGCTAAGGGTCGCCTGGCCGCCAAAGCCAGTCTCCATATGGAAGGAATGGCGGCTGATATCCGTATGCGAAAGGTTTTGTCAGCCGAAGCTTTTGAGACCATTAAGACCCTGAACTGCTGTGGGGTCGGCTTTTATCATGACAATTCCCTGCATGTGGATACTGGACCGGCACGATATTGGGACGAGACGACCTCGAAAGTGCGGACCAATATTTCCGAGCACAATAAGCGGATTATGGTCCGTACCGAGCAAGACATTTACTTACCAGGGGAAGAGATTGAACTGCGGTTAGCGCGGATTACTGACTATCCTCTTGGTTTGGCCTCGGGTTTTGCCATCGTGCAGGACGGACGGATGCTGCAAGAATTTTCCTTCGAGGGGAAAAGTGAGACGTGTTTGCCTATCAAAGATCCTGGGGAGCGAATATCGAAGTGGAAAATCCCCGAAACATTCCAGGTTGAAGGCAAGGTCCACATCCGTTTGCATTTTTGCGACAAGCCTTTTTCCGAGATGCCTGACCAGATCGAATCAAATCCAATTATGATTAGCGCACCAAACGGGTGAGACGAATTGAAAGAAGGGGAGGTATTCGCTTTCGGTTGACAGCTTCCTTCTTTCTGTCCTACTGTGTCGCCCAAAGGAGGGGCAGGCGATGCCTATATGGGATCTCAAAGAGAAAGCCGCGATCTGCGGGGTCGGTCATTCTCCGTATGGCCGACGACTGAACCGCAGTGCGATCGATCTCGCCAGTGAAGCGATCCGCAATGCGTTGGATGATGCGGGTTTGGGCCGAGATGATCTAGATGGACTGATCGTCAGCTTCGGCACGCCGATTGGCGCAGATGCCGATACCCTCGCCTATGCCCTCGGCCTGAAATTGCGATTGTATAATCAAACCTGGGCACATGGCCGTTTCACTGCCAGTTGCATCCAGTGGGCAGCGATGGCGGTCACTGCTGGCCTCGCCAATGCGGTTGCCTGTCTTGCCTCGGTGAGCTTCTCCGGCTTTCGTAAACCAATGATGGGTGGCACAGGTGATAGCGAGGGAGCGAGAGAGGGCGGCGGTGGGCATGGTGAAGACCCGGTCTCTGGCATGACCTCTCCTGGTGCGGGAGCAGCGCTCGTTGCGCAAAAATACTTTTCTCGTTTTGCTGCGACCAGCCGCCAGCTTGCCGCTGTGCCTGTGGCGTTTCGCAAACACGCCTCGTTGAATCCGGCGGCGATCATGCGTGAGCCGATTACGGTAGACGATCATCAAAACTCTCGTTTTGTCTGTGAGCCGCTGCATCTGCTTGATTATTGCCTGATCAACGATGGTGCAGCCTGTGTTATTGTCACGTCAAGTGAAAAAGCACGCGATCTGAAAAAACCGCCAGTCTATATCAGCGGTATGCAAGGCTTACCGGCTGGGAGAGAGGAATTCATCTGGACCTATCCAGGGTTTGGCGTCTCGCAACAAGAGGTGTTTGACTACCAGCCAGGCCTCCAGCCTGTGTATCAAATGGCCGGTGTCACCCACAAAGACATCGACGCCCTGTTTACCTACGATGCCTTTGCCATTCTGGCGTGGACTGCGCTGGAGCGGTTCGGCTTTTGTAAACCAGGCGAAGCGGCAGCGTTTACCCAGGATGGGCGCATTGAGCTTGGTGGGGAACTGCCGATGAACACCAACGGTGGGCTGCTGTCTGAAGCCCATGTGATGGGGTGGAATCATCAGGTCGAGATCGTTCGCCAGTTACGTGGCGAATGTGGCAGGCGACAGATTGCCAACGCCCAGGTGATGCAGTGGGCGAACGCGTACGGTGATTCGTTGATCTACCGAAAGGGATAAGACGATGGCTGAGTACAAAAAACCCTTGCCGGCTATTTCCTCGTTGAGTCGCCCATACTGGGAAGGCCTCAAGCGGCGTGAACTGCACATGCAGCGGTGTAGCGACTGTGGAAAAGTGTGGTATCCTCCGGCACCGTTTTGTCCGGCGTGTTGGTCGCGCAACGTGACGTGGCAGAAACTGAGTGGCCGAGGAAAAGTCAACTCCTGGGTTATCTTTCACCAGGCCTATTTTTCGTCTTTTAAGGATGACATTCCTTACAATGTGGCTGAGGTAGAACTCGAAGAAGGCCCTCGGTTGCTGACGAACCTGGTGGCGATTGACAATGCTGATATTGAGATCGGCATGCTGGTGGAGATTGTCTTTGAGGATGTGACAGATGAAGTCACGCTGGCAAAATTCCGGCCAGTCAGAAATTCCTAGCGGTATGATTGGGGGGTAGTGCCCGGCGTTCAACCCCGTTCGGTAGTAGCGACTTTAGTCGCTGGTTAGGCAGCAGGAACGACAGCAGTCGTCACTACAGGCTCTGGCTTTCATCCCTAACCGGCTCCTGGCAACTCTCCGCGCAAAATCTTACCCCTGGACACTCCCTCGTGAGTATCCTCAATCCCGAAACGCTCTGTATCCCCTCATCGCTCTGATTATTTTCCTGCTCCCTGCCACTGTTCATATGGAATGAACAATTTGTTCAGCCCATTTTTACGCCTGCATGATAGAGGCGCAGACTGAGAATTTCTTAGCTTTTTCCTGCACCTCCGAATCTTTGGCGGGAGGGGAAATGGCACTTACTGTACCCATGAATGGTGCCTGCGGTGTGTCTTCGTTGTATGCAGCAGTCGTCACGCTAAAAGAAAAGCTCGGGTTGCAACAACTGATAGGGGAAAGCCCTGTGTTTCTTGCTGAAATCAGAAAAATCCCACGGGTTGCCCCGTGCAGTACGAATGTCCTGATTGCTGGAGAGACTGGCACCGGCAAAGAGGTCTGCGCCCGTGCGATCCATTATCTGAGCCCGCGCGCGCATAA
>CAZCWX010000050.1:0-5319 GCA_964502465.1 uncultured Enterobacteriaceae bacterium
CCTCTGGACTCAAACCTGAACCGGTGGCAATTCACGTCAAGGTGATTGTGGTAGGAAGCCTCTACCTCTATCACCTGCTCTATGCCATGGAGCCCGAGTTCCGCGAGATCTTTAAGATTCAAGCCGATTTCCGGCACACCATGGAACTCGATACCTCACATCTCCTTGCCTATGGCCAATGGGTTGGTCAGCTCTGCCGCCAAGAGGGACTGCCGCACTTTGAACGCTCTGGAGTCGAGCGCTTGGTCGAGTTTGGTGCTCGCGAGGCGGGTGATCGAGAGAAGGTCCTGGCCTCACGGGCTCAGCTTGCTGATCTGGCACGAGAGGCAGCCTATTGGGCACGCAGAGAAGACGGGTCCCTCGTAGCAGCCCAGCATGTGGAAAAGGCGTTGCAAGAACGGGTGTTTCGCTCAAACCGCATCGAAGAGGAGATCCGTGAACTCATCACCCAGGGGACCATTCTGGTTGATATCGATGGACGCAAGATTGGGCAGGTGAACGGTCTTTCGGTTCTCCAGCTTGGGGATTATGCGTTTGGGCGACCGTCACGCGTTACTGCCAGTGTGGCGATGGGCCAGGCAGGTATCGTCAACATCGAACGCGAGTCCCGCTTGAGCGGCTCCATCCATGACAAGGGCTTGTTGATTCTGTCCGGGTACTTACGCAACCGCTATGGTCAGGACAAACCCCTCGCCTTGTCTGCGAGCCTGTGCTTTGAGCAATCCTACTCGGGTGTCGAAGGCGATAGCGCCTCTTCAACCGAACTCTACGCTCTGCTGTCGCGTCTGGCGGATCTGCCAATCCGTCAAGATCTTGCGGTCACCGGTTCGGTGAACCAGTGGGGCGAGGTGCAGGCGATTGGTGGGGCAAACGAAAAAATTGAAGGGTTTTTTGATGTTTGCCGGGTGCGAGGGTTCACTGGCAGACAGGGGGTGCTGATTCCAGTCGCCAACGTCCGCAACCTGATTCTGCGTCAGGATGTGATTGCAGCAGTGGCGCAAGGACAGTTTCACATTTATCCGGTGCGGACCATTGACGAAGGCATCGAATTGCTCACCGGAGTCCGCGCTGGCACTGCTGAAGAGGAGGGGACGGTCAACGGCATGGTGAGCCGTCGGTTACATGAGCTTGCTGTCGGACTCAAAGCTTTCGCGGCGAGTGGGTATGGCGCCCCTGGCTCCAGTAAGCCGGTCAACGATGCAGAGGAAAGGTAAACAGAGAAGCCAGTCGGCAGCAAGCAGTCGGGGGGAAAGAGAAAAATGATGAAACATGAGGGGCACTCTCCCGACGTGTCTGTTGACCCAGAACATTCCTTGCGTGATGAAAGCGGACAGTCAGTGAAAGATCCAGTCTGCGGCATGACGGTGCATCCAGCCACAGCCGCGCACAAAGCTGAGCACGAGCGGCAGACCTATTTCTTCTGTGGCAAACGCTGCCTGGAAAAATTTCAGGCGGAGCCAGCAAAGTACCTGAATCGCTCCCATGCCCAGCACCCTAGCGTACATGAGCAGCAGGCCCCTTTGCGTGCAGCCGAGGCGGACAACCTGTATACCTGTCCCATGCATCCCGAAGTGCGTCAGCATGGCCCAGGAGCTTGTCCGCAATGTGGGATGGCGCTCGAACTCCTCACCGTCGCCGTTCCAGGTCCTCGCACTGAGTATACCTGCCCGATGCATCCAGAGATCGTGCGTGACCAACCGGGAGCGTGTCCCATCTGTGGCATGGCATTGGAACCGCGCACGGTCACCACAGAAGAAGAAGTCAATCCAGAACTGGTCGATATGACCCGCCGCTTCTGGATCAGCCTTGCTTTCACCGTGCCAGTCTTTTTGTTGGCTATGTCGGAAATGATTCCCGGCCAGCCGGTGCAGCATGCCCTTTCTCGTCATCTCCTGGCCTGGGTTCAATTGGTATTTGCCACGCCAGTGGTACTGTGGGGTGGATGGCCATTCTTTCAGCGCGGTTGGGCTTCCATCGTCAACCGCAGCTTAAACATGTTCACGCTGATCGCCATTGGTACGGGCACGGCGTATGTCTACAGTGTCGTTGCCACACTTTTCCCTGCGATGTTCCCTGATTCTTTCCGAGGACACGGGGGGGGAGTAGCAGTCTACTTCGAAGCGGCAGCGGTGATCACCACCTTGGTGCTGTTGGGCCAGGTGCTTGAGTTGCGTGCGCGCGGCCAAACCAGCAGTGCGATCAAAGCGCTTCTTGGTCTTGCGCCGAAAACTGCCCGAGTCCTTCGTGATGACGGCTCGGAGGAGGATGTGCCTCTCGACCAGGTCAAACCAGGGGATCGTCTGAGAGTGCGGCCTGGAGAAAAAGTTCCGGTTGATGGCGTGGTGGTGGAAGGGACGAGTGCGATTGACGAATCAATGGTCACTGGAGAACCCATCCCAGTCGAAAAGAGCCCCGGGAATCGAGTGACCGGTGGTACGGTGAATGGGGCTGGAAGTTTCGTGATGCGCGCTGAACGCGTGGGGCGTGATATGCTTCTCGCACAGATTGTGCGTATGGTGAGTGAGGCCCAACGCAGCCGCGCGCCAATCCAGCGCCTGGCGGATGTGGTGTCGTCATACTTCGTGCCAGTGGTTGTTCTGGTAGCGGTTCTTACTTTCATCATCTGGAGCTTGGTAGGACCAGAACCGCGCATGGCCTATGCGTTGGTAAACGCTGTGGCAGTGCTGATCATTGCCTGCCCCTGTGCGCTGGGATTGGCGACGCCCATGTCGATTATGGTAGGAACTGGTCGCGGCGCGACGGCTGGGGTACTGATTCGCAACGCTGAGGCGTTGGAAGTCCTGGAGAAAGTAGACACTCTGGTGGTGGATAAAACCGGCACACTTACTGAAGGCAAACCGCGTCTCGTCTCCGTCGTAGCAGCACCGGCGGAGGACGAAGCGGAACTGTTGCGCCTGGCCGCTAGCCTTGAGCGAGGGAGTGAGCATCCGTTAGCTGCGGCGATTGTGGCCGGTGCCCAAGCCAGGAATCTCCGGCTTGCCGAGGCAGAAGACTTTCGTTCGCTCACTGGCAAAGGCGTTGTGGGCACGGTCGATGGGCATGCGGTTGCACTGGGGAACCAGCAACTCTTCGAGGAACTGTCTCTCTCGCCAGCAACGCTGCTCGAACGGGCGGAAAGCCTCCGTCGGGAGGGACAGACGGTGATGTTTGTCGCCATTGACGGTCGCCCAGTTGGGCTGGTGGGTGTGGCTGACCCGATCAAGGAGTCAACCCCTGAAGCTGTGCGCCTACTCCATCAGGACGGTATCCGTCTGATCATGCTCACCGGGGATAATCGCACCACTGCCGAAGCAGTCGCGCGTAAGCTGGGCATTGATCAGGTCGAAGCTGAAGTGTTGCCTGAGCAGAAAAGAGCAGTGGTCAGGCGACTCCAGGCTCAAGGTCGTATTGTGGCAATGGCGGGCGACGGAATTAACGATGCTCCAGCTCTTGCTCAGGCTCACGTAGGAATTGCGATGGGCACGGGCACAGACGTGGCGATAGAAAGCGCGAGTGTGACCCTCGTAAAAGGCGACCTGCGTGGCATTGCCCGTGCACGTACACTCAGCCGTGGCACCATGCGTAACATCCGGCAGAACCTTTTCTTTGCGTTTTTTTATAATGCCCTTGGAGTTCCGTTGGCTGCAGGTGTCCTCTATCCATTCTTTGGGCTTCTCCTGAGCCCGATGATTGCCGCGGCGGCTATGACATTTAGTTCGGTATCGGTCATTACCAATGCCCTGCGGTTGCGGCGGTTGGCACTGTAAAAAACACTGCGACAACGAGGCCCGCTCTTTGTATGCTCCTCGTGCGGGCTATTGCCGTCATCCTCCTTTCTCCCATGCCGTCGTAGCAGGCACAGATGAAGCGTGTCACCTCTGCGGCTGACAGCCTGCGGCCAGCATAAGAATGACAAACCCGCAAAATCATCAGTGTAATCGCATACCATTTTTCTTGTCCTGCTGACTGCGGTGATTCTGCCTGCTGTCCCCCTGCTTTTACCGCGATTGCAGTTCCCGGAGGATATGAACCCAACGCTCGATGATCGTAGGATCTCGATAGGGAATCCTGTCCTTGACACGCTCCAGGGAGTAACGAGGGTCGAGATCTCCGCAAGCCGAGAGCTCTCCCCGAGCCTCTTCTGTACGGCCTATTTCACTATAGGCGATCGCCAGCAAAAAGCGCCCGTGCAGATGATCAGGGCTACGGGTCAGGAGTCTCTTCAAGGCACTAATTGCCTCCTCATATCGCCCAGTCAGGTAATACGCTTGGCCCAAAGCGAATAAGTAGGACGCTGGGTAATGAGGGTCCAGGCGCATAGCTTTCTCCACTAATCCAACGGCTTCCTGCGCTCTCCCCGTGCAACTGAGAATTTCTCCCAGGGTGATACAGGCATCAGCATCATTCGGATCAAGTGCGACCGCCCGCTCTGCTTCAACAATCGCTTGGTCAAACTGCTGTCTCAAGAGAAACACATAGGCCAGAGTCTGGTAGGCCACCAGCAAAGAATCATCCAGGACAGCGGCTCGTTGTGCCAACGCAAAGGCTCGCTCCAGGCTCCGAGGATCCTCATTCCATTGGAACATCCAGTCAACCACATACGTCCTGCTCAGCCAGGCGTGCACCGCAGCAAAGTTGGAGTCCAGCTCGATCGCACGCTCGAACATCTGCCGCGCCTGGGCATTCGCTTCCCGTGTACGACGCCAGTAATATTCCAGTCCACGCAGAAAGTGCTCATAAGCGTCCAAGTTGTTCGTGGGTGGACGCTGCAGACGCTGTTGTTCTCCTTCCGTCAACTTCACTTGCAAGGCTGCCACAATTTGCTGTGTCACCTCATCTTGCACAGCAAAGATGTCTTGCAGTTCCCGATCATACCGCTCAGCCCAGAGGTGATACCCCGTAGGAGTGTCAATCAACTGGGCGGAAATGCGTACCCGGTTGCCTGACTTACGGACACTCCCTTCCAGCAGGTAGCGCACCCCAAGCTCCTGGCTGACCTGGGCGGGTTTGATGATCTTGCCCTTGTAAAGAAAGACGGAATTGCGGGAAATGACAAACAGCCCAGACAGTTTGGAGAGATCAGAGATCAGGTCCTCAGTAATACCGTCACTGAAATATTCTTGTTCAGGGTCGCCACTCAGGTTCGCGAAGGGAAGCACGGCAATCGACGGCTTGTCGGGTAATGGGAGTCCCGAAGTGGCAGAGGCACCCCCCTGTGGTTGCCCTGGGGGAGGAGAGGATATCCGTGGACGGTCACGGGGCCAAAGACGAAACGAAAACGGCTTGCTAACTCCAGCCGCTGGGGGAGGAGAGGATATC
>CAZCWX010000051.1:0-27395 GCA_964502465.1 uncultured Enterobacteriaceae bacterium
ACACTTGACGGACCACCAAGCTTCTCCTTAGAGATCATTTTGTTGAGATGTCCCTTGAGGGTTCATTCAGTGAAAGGGAAGCGCGAGATCGTTGGTGAGGGAGAGGCCGGCTTCTTCCATGCTGTCTCCAGTGGCACTTCCAAGGGTAAAATCCAGTCAGCATGTCCCCACCAGGGATATGGTACCTTAGCAAGGTCCACGCTTGGATCGATGATGAGTTGTGGGTCGCGCCCATTCAGAGAAATCTGAATCTGCGAGCGGATCTCAATCCCCGCCCTCCCCTCACTGCGTAGCCGCTCTGCAAGATAGTGCGCAAACTGTACGATCATATGGGGTCGCTTCAACATCTCTCGTTGCTGACTCAGCGTGAGATAGTTCCACAGATTGATGTCCCATTGCTTGCCAGTGGCAAGGTCAGTCGCGCTGAAACCCCCTTCACCCGTCTTCGTCCGCACCATCATGTGCCAGGAGAAGTCGTGCCCCTCTTCGGTCCAGTGCACATTGCCAGGGATAAGCATGTGCCGCAGTGGGACGCACAACTGAATGATGACCCATAGGCCCAAAAAACCAAGCGTCCACTGTGACAGCGGAGCAGACTCTTGAGAGATGAAACCCTGAGCTTTTTTCTTTCCCTTGCGCGCTTTCTCTTTTTTCTGTTTCGCCTGAATCTCCTCTGCACTCTCTTGTGCTGGTCGGAACGGCTCATCTAAATGATAGGCGGCAATGGCAACACCAAGTCCACCAACGGCCGCTTGCACCCAGGAAAAATAGCCTGGAATAATCCCACCGATGAGAAAACCACTAGCAAATCCGATAAGGAGCGCGGGGAAGCGATAGGCATGGCCTGCTTTGATATCTCGTAGGACCCGACGCGGCCAGTCGGGCTCGAAGAAGATTGCGGTGGCGACAATCATCGCCCAGGGGAATATACCGATCGCAAAGAGCCGAGAATTCATGAAGTGGAAAAAGAGGGCAGCCATGTAAGCAAAGACCCGCGTGCGACGATTGAGGAGAAAGAAAACGACAAACAGATCAAGCAGGAGCGACCCGTAGGTCATCACCCACACCACGGCTTCATTGGTGAAAAACGATCCCAAGAAAGGGAAGTCTGGACGCTCGGCAAGCCACAGCCGCAGAGGTTCTCCACGCAACCAGTCGCCGTTCAGTTTGGCGAGACCACCGAAGAAATAGGGAACGCCAATTTGGAAACGAAGAAGCCAGATTGACCAAGCAGGGACAACACGGGCACGCCACTGTGGGTAACGCAAGGCGTCAAGGGAGAAGTCGCGGTGGGCCGGTATGAAGATCATGAGAAAGGCGATCAAGCAAACGAGGTAAAAGTGATTGAGGTAGAGTGCTCTCTCCAGTAAAAAAATATAGGTGAGCAGGAAGAAAAAGATCGTCGCATTGACCCGATAGAACAGTCCGAGGATGAGGAACATCGCCACGACGGCCATCGCAGCAATATGGATGGTCATCCCCTCACCGGACCAGGGACGGACAAACACAAACGGCCAGTAGGTGAAGTAAAAGACCTTGTGAGAAAAGTGGAACCCTACCCAGTTTTCCGTGAGGAACCGCCACGCCTCCCAGAGCATGATGGTGTAAAAGGCGATCCGGAAGTAGACTAATCCCGCAGAGTCAACCGGCTGAGAGAGGAGGCGAGTCACATGTTGTCGCAGTGATAATCCTAATTCAGTTTTCATAGCTGCCATGTCCAATGAGGGAACTGAACCTGCCGCCCTCCCCACTCACGCAGACTCCTCTATCTCAACTCACTAACAGGATCACACCGAGGACGATTAAGACCGTACCAAGAGCGTCGGCTCGCGTGATCCGCTCGACCCCCTGCAACAGAAAATGACTGAACGTAAGCGTCACAAGCGGAGCGGTCGCAACAAGCGGAGCAACCACCGTTGCCGGGATATGTTGATGCGCAGCGAAGAAAGTAAACAAGCCAAGCGTCGAACTCACACCAGCCAGGGCAAAATACCATCCGACCCAGCGCGGGACAGTAAAGAGGTCACGGACTTGTCCAGCCAGGAGAAAATACATGACATACACCGCGGTACTGGCCAGCATCCCGATGGTGGCTCCAAGCAGCGGCTCGTTACTAATGCGGAGTCCGAGTTTAATCAGAATAGGATTCGTGCTGTAGCAAAGCGCGGCCAGTAACGGATACAGCAAATCTTTGTAGCTCATGTTTATTCGCTCTGGATGTCCCTCGTTTCATCCACGCCGCTGTCCTGTGAGCACGGCAACTCCAGCGACAATGCTCAAGACGCCCAACAGCATCTTGAGGGTAAGGTGCTCGCGGAGGAATACCAAAGCCAGGACTGTGGTAAAGAGAGGTGAGGTGTTGATCAGTGGAGTCGCGCGCGCCGCGCCGAGACGGGCAACGCCGATATAGTTGAACACCCGGCCTAAACATGGCCCCATCACGCCGACCGCAGCAAACCACAGGGCCGCCTGCACTGTCACTGCCTGAGTCACCGAGCGCGGGTGGAAGACGAAAACGAGGAGAAGCAAGGGGATACTCGCGAGGAGCCCCAACAATACCGCAACCGACGCATTCGCGTGAAGCAAGCCTTTCCGTATGAAGACCGGAATTGCCCCCCACAAAACCGCCGACGTGAGCGCCAAACATTCACCATAGAGCATTGTGCCTCCGGCCAGCTATCAGCTATCAGCTATCAGCTTTCAGCTATCAGCAAAAATTACAAGAGCCTACCGGCTACAGGTATGAGGCAAAAGGGAGGACCCTAGAGTCTATAGCCTGCAGCCTCTTCTTCCTATCTTGCTGACCGCTGACCGCTGAGTGCTTTTTTCCTTTGACCTTTCGCGGCAGAGTAGGATAGAATCCCGCCGAGCAGCTTACCACGCCAGAAGGAGGGGTTCATGGCTTGGCCTGTGCGTTACAAACTGGTCGGCTTTCTCACCGCCGGCAGTATGATTAACTATGCCGATCGCGTGAATATCTCTGTGGCCGCGCCGGTGATGATGCCTGCCTTAGGGTGGGACGAATCGCGCTTCGGTCTCATCTTTTCCGCGTTTCTCGCTGGATACACGTTATTGCAGTTTCCCGGTGGGATTATTGCTGATCGGTGGAACGCCTGTAAGGTCCTTGCCTGGGCTTGTGTGGGGTTCTCTGTCTTCACCGCTCTCACCCCTTTAGGAGGCCTCGCTTTTGGCCTCATGCTGGCCCTCCGCTTCTGTGTTGGGATGTTTGAGTCGGTGAGTTTCCCTGCGTACGCTTCGCTGAACTCTCGCTGGATTCCACGTCATGAATATAGCCGTGCCCAGACACTCAGCCTCTCTGGCTCGTACTTGGGCCAAGTCATCTCGTACCCTCTGACGACGTGGTTAGTCCTGACTTTTTCCTGGCCGATGGCATTTTATTTTAATGCCTTGGTTGGTGGAGTGTGGCTGATCGCCTGGCTGCTGTTCGCTACGAACACCCCAGCCGAACACCCAAAGATCACCACCGCAGAGCTCCACGAAATTGAAACGAATCTGGCGTCACGCTCACACGTCACCCTCTCGCCGTGGGCAGTGCTCAAAGAACCCCAGGTCCTCTTGTTGTCGCTTTCTTATCTTTGCTTGATCTATGGCTTATGGATGATCGTCTTGTGGCTGCCGACCTACATGGTCAAAGTGCGGGGTTTCTCGATGCAAGAGATGGGCTGGATCGGCATGATTCCTACGGCAGCCAGTTTCGCGGGATTAGTCAGTGGCGGGATACTCTCTGACCGGTTGCTCCGTCGCGGCTATAGTGTCCGTTTCGCTCGGGCGCAAGGACCAGCCTTGTGTATTGCCCTGGGAATCCCGTTCCTCGTTGCGGCTCCCCTTGTCCCGTGGGCGAGTGTATCGGTTGCCTGCTTCACGGCGTACTTATTTCTCATGAACATTGCTGGCGGTGGGTACTGGGCTATTCCCCTCGAATTGAATCCCAAACTCGTGGGTGCCATCTCCGGTCTTATGAATGGGTCAGGCAACTGTGCTGGGATTTTCGGTCCAATGACCGCAGGCTTTCTCATTAGTACGACAGGCAGTTGGACCTTGCCTTTTCTGGTCGCCGCCGGATTGGCCGGAGTCTCTTTTGTCATCTTCTATCTGTGGGTGGTCCCTGAGCCCATCGAAGCGAAAGTCCAACTGTCTGAAGCGGTCGTACCAGAAGTAGGGAGATGAGCACATGCACGGCATGAACAAAAAAGCCTTAGCGCTCCTGGGGCTGGGCCACTTGATGGTCGATTTGAATACCGGCGCCTTACCCGCACTGCTTCCCTTTCTGAAAAATACTTTTGACCTGTCTTACACCATGGTCGGCACCCTGGTGTTGGTCGCCAATCTGTCGTCCTCATTGGTCCAGCCAATCTTCGGGTACCTGTCTGATCGCAGTGCTCAAGCCTGGCTATTACCCGCAGGGATCATCGCCGCAACCTGTGGCATGGCGAGTCTTGGGCTTGCACCGAATTACTCTATCTTATTGCTGTTCCTCTTTATCAGTGGACTGGGGATCGCCAGCTACCATCCTGAAGCATACAAAACCGCGTATCTCTCTACCGGTGAGAAGAAAGCAACCGGAATCTCACTCTTTTCAGTTGGTGGGAACATCGGTTATGGCCTGGGGCCGTTGGTCGTTGCCTTTTGCTTGACCGCATTCGGTCTGCACGGGCTGTTGCTGCTCTGGATACCAGGGCTATTGGTCGGCGCCCTCTTCGTGTGGAGTTTGCCGTGGCTGTCACACACTCGGCCACTCCAAACAGCAACCCACGCGGCTGCCAGCAGTGCGCCTCCCTATGCGCTCGCATTGGTGCTTGGCGTCGTCATACTGGGAGCCTGTGTCCACTCAGGCATGGTGACCTACGTGCCCCTGTACTTTGCTGCGCGTGGAGAGGGCACGCTGGCACTTGGTAAGATCTTATCGCTGTTTTTGATCGCTGGCGCAGTTGGCACTCTCATAGCCGGACCAGTGTCCGATCGGATTGGTCACAAACGGTTTTTAGTGTTCAGTATGGGTCTGTTGTGTCCACTGATCGTCTTGTTTCTCTCTTCAAGTGGTCCAGCCAGTATCGCTATTCTTGCCCTGACTGGCATGTGCATCTCTCCCATGTTCTCGATTACGCTTGTCATCGCGCAGGGGTTCATGCGTGGCCGCCTCGGAGTGACCGCTGGCTTGCTGACTGGACTCGGTATTGGTGCGGGTGGAGTAGGAGTCACTGCACTGGGAGTGGTCGCTGACACGTGGGGAGTCGAAACAACCATGTGGCTCATCAGCGTGTTACCGCTGCTGCCGTGGGGAGTCGTCCTCCTGTTGCCGTCTGAAACAGCCAGGAAAGAAGCAACAACACGTGAATTAGGCCTGGCAACGTAACCGCACAGATGGTAAAAAGTGTTGAACTTCAGGTACTTGAGAGAGGAAAAGAGTCAAAAAAGGGCCACAGGTTCTCTCAGACATAGAGACTGACCACAGTTAAACTCGTGCAAATTCAAAGACTTGAATTCCAATACCCCACCTGAACAGTTACCTGGCAACCGCAGAAGCTGATTAAATCGAACCTCACGATTTTAATACCCTTCCCTGGGTGGTCACCTCGGTGCTGTCAGGCTGAGTGGAGCGAAGCAATCTCTAGCTCCTAAGGGGATTGCTTCGTCACTCGCGATCCTCGCAATGACCTGTTATTCCCTCACTTCATGCCATTGCTCATCAAGGGAGAGGAAAGAAAAGGGAAATCGTCCCCGATCTTCAATTCATCACTTTCAGCTCAGCTCGCCGGTTGAGCGCCCGCCCCTCTGGGTTGTCGCGACCATCAGGCAGCGTGTTCGGGGCGACCGGCTCACTCTCGCCTTTGCCTACGGCCTCGAGCCGATCCGCGGCAATGCCTTTGGAGACCAGATACCGGACCACGGCATTGGCTCGCCGTTGCGAGAGCCGCAGGTTATAGGCTTCCGTGCCGATCGAGTCGGTATGCCCTTCGATGGTCACTCGTACCGTGGGGTTCTCGTCAAGGATACGCGCCGCTTCATCCAGCACGGGCTCGAACTCGGGTTTGATGTTGGCGCGATCGAAGTCGAAGTTGATGCCGCGTAACACAATGCGTTTGGCTTCAACTGGAGGGGGGGGCGGCGGCGGCGGAGGAGGTGGTGGTGGTGGCGGAGGAGGGGGCGGCGGCGGGGGTGGTGGGGGTTCTTCCTTAGTGAGGGCATAGCCGATAATACCACCGACAACCGCGCCGATGCCGGCACCAATACCGGCAGACCTGCCACGTTCGCTGTCGTCATCACCAATACCGGCACCAGCGCCAGCGCCAACACCGGCGCCGACGAGTGCGCCAGCGATCGTGTTATTCACACGTGCTGACTCAGAACACCCTGCTAGAGAACAGAGGGCTGCTCCCCAAACCAGCCAGAACCTAAAGCTGCGTTTTTGCATCATCCTTCCTCCCGTCCTTCTTTCCTGCGCTGAGGTCTTTTCCCTTGCCTAAAGAGGGCAGGAATCTCTCGCTAAAACTCGAAATAAACTAGCGATTCGTCTAACAGAAAAGAAAGAAACGGAAAAGGGGGGCAACAAGCGGGTGCTGCTGGGTCAGGTTACTGCCCGCGGGCGCTCGAGGTCATTCTGAACGGAGCGCAGCGTAGTGAAGAATCTCTCTGAGTTGGCCTCAGTGGTGGAGAGATTCTTCGCTGCGCTCCGCGTGACAATGTTGCAGGGGCGCGGTTGCAAAGTCTACCAATGTCATGTGTTTCGATTGAGCGACGATGGTACCGCTGCTTCAGAAAAGCTCGATGGTTGGGCATTAACTGGGACCGTTGCCGGCTCAAGTGCAATGTCGAGCACTTCGTCGATGGTCTCAATAAAACGGAACTGCATTTCAGCCCGGACGTTTGGTGGAACATCCTCGAGATCTTTTTCATTGCGTTGAGGCAAAATGACAGTTGTCACCCCTGCTCGCCGGGCTGCAAGGACTTTTTCTTTGACTCCGCCGATCGGCATGACTTTTCCTCGCAGCGTGATTTCTCCGGTCATGGCGAGATTCGGTCGCACTGGCCGACTAGTCAGCAAGGAGGCGAGAGCAGTGGCCATCGTGATGCCCGCAGATGGGCCATCTTTGGGAATGGCTCCTGCCGGCACATGCATATGTAAATCACAGTTCTCGAAGAAATCTGCCGCAATCCCCAGACGATCGGCCCGCGAGCGAATATAAGAGAGTGCAGCCTGGGCCGACTCTTTCATGACTTCCCCTAAGTGGCCGGTGAGGGTTAGTCCTTTTTTCCCCGCCATTCGTGTGGCTTCGATGAACAGAATATCTCCGCCATTGGGAGTCCAGGCGAGACCGATAGCGACCCCGGGCTCGAGCTTGCGCTCAGCGACTTCGGCAAAGTATTTGGGTGGACCCAGTAACTCTGCGACTTTCTCCGCGGTGATTTCGGTCTTTTCCGTCTGTCCTTCGGTGACGGCACGAGCAACCTTACGGCACACCCGGCCAATTTCCCGCTCAAGATTTCGTACGCCTGCCTCATGGGTATAGTTGCGGATGATACTAAGGAGCGCATCGTCGGTGAAGACAATGAGGTCGATTGTCAGGCCGTTTTCCTTGATCTGTTTTAGTACGATATGCCGCTTGGCGATTTCCAACTTCTCTTCTTCAGCGTAGCCTGCCAGCTCAATCACTTCCATACGGTCTTTCAAGGCTGGAGGAACTGGCTCGAGATAATTCGCAGTGGTGATGAACATCACCTTAGAGAGATCAAATGGTACCTCGAGGTAATGGTCTGAGAAGGAGAAGTTTTGCTCTGGGTCTAAGACTTCCAAGAGGGCGGAAGCGGGATCCCCGCGAAAATCCATTCCCAGCTTGTCCACTTCATCAAGCATAAACAGCGGGTTGTTTGAGCTAGCGGTGCGGAGAGACTGGATGATCCGTCCAGGCAAAGAACCAATGTACGTTCGCCGATGCCCACGAATCTCTGCCTCGTCTCGGACCCCACCAAGCGAGAGACGGATAAACTTCCGGCCCATGGCGCGAGCGATTGAGCGGCCGAGCGAAGTTTTCCCCACCCCAGGAGGGCCGACAAAGCAGAGGATAGGGCCTTTAGAGTCCTGCTTGAGTTTGCGGACCGCCAAATATTCAAGGATGCGATCTTTAATTTTTTCCAAATCGTAGTGATCTTCATCCAGGACTTGCCGAGCATGCGGGATATCGAGATTATCCGTGGTCGAGACGGCCCACGGCAGGTTGACAAGCCACTCAAGATAGGTGCGCACCATCGAGTGCTCAACCGACTCTGGGGGGATGATGCGCAACCGCTCGAGTTCATTTTCTGCCGCTTTCCGTGCCTCCTCCGGCATCTGTGCTGCGTCAATCTTGTTGCGTAGATCTTCTACCTCATTGGTGCGTGTGTCCCCTTCACCCAACTCTTTCTGAATCGCTCGCATCTGTTGGCGCAGGTAAAATTCTTTCTGATTCTTGCTCAGTTCGCTTTGTACTTGCGACTGAATTTTGTGACCGAGTTCGACGAGTTCAATCTCGCGGGTCAGGATCGCAGAGAGTTTTTCCAACCGCGAGCGAACATCAAGGGTGTTCAGCAGATCTTGTTTTTCCTCGATCGAGACATTGAGATTCGAGGCAATAAGATCTGTCACCTTGCTGGGGTCTTTGATGTTCATGACCACGCCTTGCAGTTCATCCGGTAGATACGGCACCATGGAGACAAACTTGGCGAACTGACCCACCATGTGGGCTTGCAGCGCGTTCAAATCGCTTGACGGTTGGGCGGTATCCTGCAGGTGAGCAACGCGGGCACGTAAATAGGGTTGACGCTGGATGTATTCGCGAATCTCGATCCGCTTGAGTCCCTGAACGAGGATGCGTATGCTGCCATCAGGGTATTTCAACATCTTGAGAATACGGCCGGCACTGCCACGTGAGAACAAGGCCTGGGGTTCAGGATTTTCGTCCTCTGGGTTTTTCTGAGCGGCTAACCCGAGGATACGATCACCTTTCAGGCAATCGTCAACAAGTGTCAGTGAGGGGCCCCGCGAAATGAGCAGGGGAACAATCGCAGACGGGAAGATGACGACCCCACGCAAGGGCAAGATCGGTAGTTCGGACGGAACGGTAATATCACGCGGATCTTCTTCAAAACCGATTGGGCCCTGTTGGGAAATTTCTTCCTCACTACTAGCGAGAACTTGGGTATCAGCCATTGGGGTATCCTCCAAAGCTGTTTCGGATAAGAAGCTTCATAAAAAAAACATAATACATGCCCTCTGCTTGCACAAGGGGTAAAGACTAGTTACAAAATCCCCAGAGTAGGTAGGGATTTCTTATGAGTCAAGAGAAGCTCTTTCGTCTCGACGAGGCCAACGCGCTGCTTCCACAGATTGAACTCCTCATGGAGAAGATGCAACGCCTCGGGATAAAGATACGTGAAGAGGTTGAGAGCCTCGCCCGAGAGCGTCAGGCACAGACGTTAGCAGCACTGTCAACGCGCGAGTTGTTGCACCGCAAGCCGGCTCTGCGACAGTTATTTGAAGAAATGGCGCATGCGGTGCAAGAGATTGAACAATTTGGTTGCCATTTTAAGGGACTCGAATTGGGGCTGGTCGATTTTCCCAGCGAAATTGACGGTGAAGTGGTTGAACTGTGTTGGCAATACGGTGAGAAGGAAATCGCTTTCTACCATACCCGGACGGAAGGATTCGCTGGCCGTCGTCCCCTTCACCCGCAACAACAGAAGCCCAGATATTACCATTAGGTGGTTTCCCATGTCGCCCTGTGTGCAGTATCAGTACGCTGCGACGCGGCACAGGGGAGGACGGCCAAGCGTTGCTGAGGGCCTATAATGTGAAAAAATATCGTGCAGTGCTTTTTGATCTTTTTGGCACAGTTGCCCTATTTGACCGAGACAAATTGCCGCTCTTCGAGTGGAATGGGCAAACCTCTCGCTCGACCATGGGAGGGCTCCGTCCGATCATCGAGCAGAAAGTTCCCGGTGTCCCCTTTGCGCAATTTTTCACGGCTCTGTCCACGGTCAGCAAAGAACTGGGGGATATCCGTACCAGGGAAATGCAGGAGTTTCCTTCAGTGCAACGGTTTGCGTTAACGCTCTTGCGGATTGGCCTTGACGATTCCAGCGAAACTCGCGGTGTTGCCGAAGAACTATCCCGTGCGCATATGGCCCTTTTAGCTGTGGCGACGACGATCCCCCAGTCGCATGTGCGGTTACTGGCGCAGGCACGTGAAGCCTATCGCACAGCCCTGATCTCCAACTTCGATCATGCGTTGACTGCGCGGGCAATTTTACACCAAGGGCGAGTAGTCGAGCTCTTTCACCATATCACCATTTCTGATGAGCATGGTCTGCGCAAACCGCATCCGCAAATTTTTACCGATGCGCTTGCTGCTTTAGCAGTGCAGCCAGGAGAGGCATTATTCGTAGGAGACTCTCCGCATGACGATATTCTCGGCGCGAAAGGGGTGGGGATGGACACCGCCTGGGTCAATGCGTCGAGAGTCGATCTCCCAGAGCATGTGCCTGCTCCGGAGTACACTGTTCGTGCCCTTCCTGAACTCCACGCCCTTCTTTAGCACTGGATAAGAGACGATCGCCAGGATCGCGTCTTTGCGGCGATTCATCCTTGTCGTGAGCCGGTGCCGCCCTGACGCAGACGTTTACGCAGAATCGGGATGGCGTTAATGCGAATGACGCGCAGCAAATCCCAGTAGATACCGCGTGGGCGCGGATAGACCGACCGTGTGGCGATGACCTCTTTGGGGGTGACGATGAAATCTACCGGGAGGTCGTAGGGGAACATGGGGATTTTATATAATACTAACTGGAGCGGATGAATAGTGGTGACAATCGGTGTCAGTTCTCGTACTTTTCCTTCTTCACGGAGGAGACCATATTCGAGATCAGAAAACCCGCCGCCTTTTCCTATCCGCGCCCCATCGCGACTGGCTGCCACTGAACCACAGACAATTAGATCGCTGTGACGCATCTCACGTGGTGCTACTAAGCGGCCGTACTTCAGCGCACCACGGATGCTTGCCGCCAAGAGGGTGCGGCTCCCGAGCTTTTGGGGATCAAGCTCGACGAAACACTTCTCGGCTTTCAGTTGCGGGACTGCCATATAGAGCAGTTTTCCATCTGTCAGAGCAGCACGACGGACCGGCAGTTGTGGTGCATCGGGAGTGACCTTCATGACTTGCGCCTTGCGCCACACGGTCAATTCGCGTAACAGTTTCGCGGCTGCTTCTGCTCCAAAGAAGTTGGGAATTTTCCCCTGAGCGCCAGGAAATCGGACAACCCCTTGTTGGGCCAGGAGGTGCCAGATGGTTGTCCGGATCTCTGCCTTCATGGTTGCTAGATGGCTACTATCGTGGGAATACCGCTCGCGTGCGGCCATAGCGACACGTTCCTATTGCACTGTTCCTATTCGTTCATCATTCTACTACGCGTTCCCATACAGACCATAGAACGCAGCAAAAAACAATACGCCGGACCGTGACAGGCAAAGACAAATCTCTTACGATCCACCGGGAAGATTCCGACTGACATGGAGGGGACATGGATTTTCACTTCACCGCCCAGGAAGAAGCCTTTCGCCGGGATCTCCGCGTGTGGCTGGAAGCGAATCTCCCGGTTGATTATGACCCAGAGCAATTCGCCTGGGAAATGGATGCCGAGGAACGGTTCCGCTTTCAAATGGACTGGCACAAGCGTATGCATGCAGGTGGCTGGGTCGGCGTTCACTGGCCTCAGGAGTACGGCGGCCGTGGGGCAACACTGGTCGAACAACTCATCTTTCACGAAGAACTGGAGCGGGTACAGGCTCCTCAACCTGCGAATGTCTTGGGGCTGCTCATGGCTGGACCGGTCATCATGCACTGGGGTACGGAGGAGCAAAAGAGGCGATATTTGCCTAAGATCCTCTCAGGCGAAGAGCTGTGGTGCGAAGGTTTATCCGAACCGGGGTCGGGTTCTGATCTCGCTTCGTTGCAGACTCGAGCCGTAGAAGATGGGGACTCTTTTATCGTCAACGGACAAAAGGTGTGGACAAGCTTGGCGCAGCGTGCACAGTTCTGCCAGTTGTTCGTACGCACGGATTCAGACGCACCGAAACATAAAGGCATGGCCTGTCTCCTGGTTGACCTGAGGTCGCCTGGGATCACGATACAGCCTTTGGTCCAGGTGACAGGGGACGCGGAGTTTAATGAAGTCTTCTTTGAAGATGTGCGTGTGCCAAAGGCCAACCTTGTTGGCGGGAAAGATCAAGGTTGGCAGGTGTTGGTGACAACGCTGATGTTCGAACGGTCTGGTATCGGGCTTGATCTTCCTGTAGATAGTACGCTGCGTCAACTGATCGCGTTGACCCGGCAGGTTCAGATCAATGGGCAGCCTGCGAGTGCGGATCCCGCAGTCCGTCAGAAGCTGACTCAATTTGCCATCGAATGTAAGGCCATTCGCTATAATACCTTTCGCCATCTCACTCGCCGGCTTAAGGGGCATCCTCCAGGGCCGGAGGGCTCCATAGGCAAGCTTGCTGGTAGCGAAGTAGGGATAAAGATGGCCGCGTTTGCCACTGAGGTGCTCGGCCCATACGCCGCTCTTGCGTTAGGAGAACCGCGTGCACTTGAGCGAGGAAAGTGGGCGCGCCTGGCACTTGGTGCACGAGCGCTGACTATTGCTGGTGGCACTTCTGAAGTCCAGCGAAACATTGTGGGCGAGCGCGTACTCGGGTTGCCGAAGGGATAGTGGGTTGTGCGTAGCGATGATGCGGCTGGATGGTGAGTTACAGGTATCCTTGTCTCTCTTGCTGCTGAAGAGACTCTTGTGAAGAGTGCTGTCGCCGCTCGTCGCGCCTCGGCTAACCAATATCAGAGTGCAACGGTTACTTTCATTCTCTCGAAAAAATTTTCTACTAAAGAGGAAAGAGCGCGTATATTTCAAGTGTTGGAAGAGAATCGAGATTGCGTGGGAGCAATCAGTGCTCCTGAGTTATTCACCGCCCCTGTGTATAACCTGTGGATATCCCTGTGAATCATTGCCTGAACCTGGAGGAAAAACGCCTGCTTGTTCAGTTGTGCCTCCATTTTGAGCAGCAGTGTCTGTAGGGGCAAGGATAGTTAGAGACCAAGAAGAGCACCCCAGTAAAATCGTTGAGAAGCATCACAAGAGCTTTTATAGCCAGAGTACGCATAGTAACGCAATTTTCTTCGTGCACGGATTTTCTGAGAGAGCAAGTGTGAACGTTCTACTAATAAGGCCGCGATAGCAAGGAGGAAAAATGCCATCGAAAGACCCGCGTATAGAAATGCAAAACCAGAACCCCGATACCAGTGTCACTGTGAAGCGGGTCGAGCGGTGTCTTCGGCTCTTGACCTGGCAGATGTTTTTTCTTCTGGCGCTGCTCCTGTACATGGTGATGGGGCCTCAACCAGGTCGCTACCAGTTCACTGTGGCAGGAGAAGATGTTCTCGTCTTTGATACGGCCTATTCCCGTGCCTTTGCCGTCAAGTTACAAAAACAGGCTGTGCCGCTAGGCAATAATCCCGAACCCGGAGCCCCGCCGGCTGTGGGGGGGAGCAAAGAGTAAGACGTGATAGACAGTACATCGTCTCACGTCTGATGTATCTCGCGCCCAGCAGGATCAGCTCTTAACAGAGGAGTCATTATGTCTCGAATAGGTGTGGTCCTATCTACCGCAACTGAAGCGCCGCCGAAAGAATTTGTGCGGCTCGGACAGTTGGCAGAAGAAAGAGGCTTTGCGGCAATCCTGGTCAATGAGGGGAGGGGGGACGCGCTCGCCTGTGCTGAGGCGATTGCACTTGGCACTGGGCACATCAAGGTTGGTACGAACATCGCCAACATTTACTTTCGTCATCCCTTCCTGGCTGCGATGACGGCAGCGACTATTTCAGACTTGTCTGAGGGTCGGCTGGTCCTTGGGCTTGGTATCAGCCATCGACCCCTGATCGAGTCGTTGGGCATGAAAATGGAGCAGCCGCGCGAGTACATGCGACTCTATGTACAAACGGTGAAGAGGGCTCTGAGTGGCCAGTCCATTGGGTCGTTTTTCCATCCGCGTCCAGCAACGTATCCAGTGCCTCTGTATGTCGCGGCTGTGACAACTGAGAGTGCAGAAATCGGTGGAGAGCTGGCAGACGGGATTATGCCGTTCTTACCTGCGCGCTCGTATCTGACCAGGTTGGTCGAAGCGGCCAAAGGTGCTGCTCGGCGAGCTGAGAAAGATCCACAGACGATCGATTGTATCGTCAGCATTCCCACATTTATTGCCGACGACATCGAACAGGCCCGTTCAGCTGCTCGCTACAATCTCGCGTTCTTTGCCCAGCTTCCTTTTTATCGCAAACAATGGCGCCGGTGTGGGTTTGTGGACGAAGTCAACGCCTTGCAAGAAGCCTGGAAGAGGAACGATCGGCGTGCGGCAGCAGCCCTGGTCTCTGACCGTATGGTTGAGGAAGTGTGTGTGTTTGGCCCACCGAGCTTGTGCCGCGAACAGCTTGCCGCCTTCCATGAGGCGGGTGCCGCGATGCCGGTGATTGCCGTCAGTCCGGTGAACGAGGATCGGTTGGCAGCGACGCGCAAAGCGCTGAGTGTGTTAGCGCCGTAGCGGCGAGGAAAAAAAGCCCGGTTCCAGAAAGAGAGATTTAACGGCGGCGCTCTGCGATGTTGCGCTCGACAAAATCAATGACCTGCGCTTCAAGACGCACATTGTTCAGGGCGTCGATTTCTTGCACACCAGTAGGACTTGTCACGTTGACTTCGGTCAAGTAGTCGCCAATGATATCGAGACCGACAAAATACAAGCCATCCTGACGGAGGCGGGGACCGAGCAGTCGGCAGATGTCTCGGTCACGGGGAGTGATCTCAGCCTTGACGCAGGTTCCACCGACGTGGATATTCCCGCGATGCTCGTCTGTCCGTGGTACGCGTAGTGTACATCCCAGTGGCGCGCCGTTCAGAACGATGAGGCGTTTGTCGCCCTGACGAATTTCCGGTAGATACTGCTGGGCAATGATCGCTTCTCGCCCTTCTCGGGTGGCAGTCTCAAGCAGTGAATTCAGGTTGCGATCCACACGGTGCACGTAAAAGACTCCAGCTCCGCCATGGCCATCAATGGGCTTGATGATCATTTCTCCGCCGAGCTCTGTGAGGAAATCCTTCAGACGCTGTGGGTTGTGTGAGACCAGGGTTGGGGGAATGACTTCCGGGAAGTGGAGGGCGTAGAGTTTCTCATTTGCGGCCCGCAAGCCTGCTGGGTTGTTGATGACAAACGCTCCCTCCTCCTGTGCCAGATCGAGCAATTGAGTAGCATGCAAATAGGGGATATCAAAAGGAGGATCTTTGCGCATGAAGACCGCATCGAACGCACCGAGCGATGCCACTGTTTCTCCGTGAAAGGTAAAATGATTACGATACTCGCGCCGCACTGCGAGACGGCGAGTGCGCCCCATCGCCCTGGCCCGCTCAATGAAGAGATCTTCCATCTCCAGGTAGTGAACCTCGTGGCCGCGGGCTTGGGCTTCGAGCATGAAGACAAAGGTGGTGTCTTTGTCGATCAGCACATTTTGAATCGGATCCATGATAAAGGCGAAGCGCAGGCCACTCATGGTATATCACTCCTGTCTGTGGGGCGGCATGCTATGGCAGTCATAGCCCGAAAGGCAAGGGGGGAAGCGCGTCTCCCCAGAGAAACTGACACAACGTCACTGCGACGATGCTGGCAGTCTCGGCTCGCAGAATGCGGGTTCCCAGACCGACAAGGTGAAAGCCAGCCTCGCGCGCGTCGGCAACTTCTTCCGCGGCGAATCCTCCTTCGGGTCCAACAACGACCCAAAGTGAGGAGAAGGCGGTGTGGGTTCGGGCGAAAGATTTGAGAGTCACTCCCCTCTCTTTTTCGTACAGAAGGACTTTGCCTGCTTCGTGCGGCACTGTGGCCAGGAGTTCGCGAAAAGATTGCGGGGCGGCAATGAACGGCACAGGATGTCCCGACTGCTTGGTGGCGCTCTGCGCGATGCGTTGCCAGCGTGCCAGACGTTCACCTTGCCGTTCCGGTACAAGGTGCGCAACCATAAAGGTAGAAACGAAGGGCACGATGCGGCTCGCTCCTAGCTCGGTCGCCTTTTCAATCACCACATCCATTTTCTGGCCTTTCAGCAGTCCTTGCGCGAGTGTCAATACGAACGGAGGAGAAACAGAGACAGGTGGAGAGGCAAGCGTAATCTCGGCTCTCGCAGAAGAAAGGATAGTGATCGTCCCCTGGTGTTCTCGTCCTATATCATCACAGAGAATGACGTGATCCCCACGCTTGAGCCGCAGGACATGGTGGAGGTGATGAAATTCCGCGCCAGTGAGTACGGTACGAGGCTGGTGAAGCTGAGTGCTCGGGATGAAAAATCGCGGTCTGCCCATAGACAACAGCGAGGCTGAGCAGCTTGCTGTCAGGTACGTCGTAGTACGAGAGTCACCCATTCATCTCGATCGATGCGGGTGAACAGGTGCCAATCTGGAGTGTGGTACACGGTACGAACGTCTTCTTCCTGGTCGGTTTGTATACCGGAGAGCACGACATATCCTCTGGGCTCTGTCGCCGTCTGCAACGCTGGGGCCAGGGTGATGAGAGTGTGCGAAAACAGATTGGCAACGATGAGGGAAAACGGGCCAGGCAAGTCTTCGACTGGCGAGTGACTGAAGAACACCCGCTGCTCAGCCTGGTTGGCGTTGATGTTCTTCTGGGCCTCATCAAGGGCTATGGGATCGATATCTGTTGCCCAGACTGCCTGGGCACCAAGCTTGACTAACGCAATAGCCAGAACACCAGAGCCAGTGCCGAGATCGAGTGCCTGAGAAGGTGCCCCGTGCAGCGTACAGAGTAGCTCGATCGCTTCCAGGCATCCCTGAGTCGTGGCGTGGTGACCGGTGCCGAAGGCCATGCTGGGATTGATAACGATAGCCTGTCGGTCTGGAGACGCAGGAATCGGCTCCCAGGGAGGCAGGAGGAGGAAACGTTTCCCCACCGCGAGAGGAGGAAAATGCTCTCGCCAGCTTTCTGTCCAGGTGTCAGTGGTCACCTCGGTGAGAGAAGGAGTCGGCCTCTTCCCGTTAGGAAGAAGAATAGACAAGTCACCGAGATACTGCGTGAGGGTACCACAGAGCACCGAGCTGTTGGTATCGGCAGGGAAAAATCCCTGTACCTCAGTTGTCGCTTGCTGTGGCGAGGTGAAATCTTGGACTCCTTCAACTACCCCATAGGAACCAAGTTCGACGAGGAAATTGGCCACCGCTTCTGCTGTTTCATGCGGAACTTGTACGGAGAGACAAAGCCAACGCTGCCGGGGGGGGCTGGGGCCTGAGGTTTGGCGTCTTGAGTCTGGAAATGCTCTCTCCGCTCCCATGTTCTGGACACTACTGGAACCCCAAGATTGTTTGCTCATCGTCCTACAGTCACCAATGTGTCTGCCTTGTCGTCGAAATAGGTACGAGCGACACGCCGGAGGTCTGCTGCGGTGACATGGTTGATCGCTGCTAAATACCTATGGCCGTTGTCGTACCCAAGACCATATAGCTCATTGAATGCCATCTCTTCTGCTTGGGAGGAATTTGATTGCAGGGAAATCTCGTAACTGCCGGTGAGATATTTTTTGGCCTGTTCTAATTCGGCTGTGCCGACCTCCTCTTCTCGTAACCGTCCGAGTTCCGTGCGGACTGCGGTAACGGCTTCATCAACCTTACTGGGGTCGGTGCCTACGTAGACCCCAAAGACGCCTGGCGCTATGCCTTCGACCCCAAACGCCATCACTGAATACGCCAGGGCACGTTGCTCGCGTAACTCGTAGAACAAGCGGCCCCCTTGACGAGAAAGGACGGCATCGAGAACCTTGAGCGGATAGCGGTCAGGATGCGCGAGGGTGACTCCTTGAAAGCCCAGCACAATATGCGCTTGTTGTTTGTCTACTGCTTTGTGTCTCCGCTGCGCAGTCGTTGGCCGTGGATCTGTTGGTGGCAGGGTCGTGGGGGTCGAGGTCTTCGGCAACGATTCGAGAGCGGCTCGTAAATGTGAGGTGACTTCTGCGGTATCGACATCCCCGACCACGCTGATGATCAGCCGTTCGGGATGCAGCAGCGTGCCATAGTAATCAGCGAGTTGGGCATGCTGGAGGGTGCGAATCGTGTGTTCGTTCCCGAGCATCGAGAAGCGGTAGGGATGGGTAGTAAAAAGTGTCTCATAGAACAGATCAAAGGCCGTTTGGGCGAGATCGTCTTCGCGGTTTTTCAGGGCGAGCAATAACTCACGCCGGCGTTTTTCCGCTTCGTCTTCTGGAAAAGCTGGGTGCAGTAGCGTGTCGAGAAACAAGTCCAACGCTTGATCGAAACGCGGAGCGGAAAGAAAGGCGCCGGACAGACCAAGACTATTGCGGCCAGAGAACCCTCGTAAGCTTCCGGCGAGCGATTCTACTGCCTCGGCTAACTCCTGCCGTGAAAACCGTTCGCTCCCACGCGTCAGCAGACCAGCCAAGAAATTATTGATGCCGGCGTTGTGTTCGTTCTCAAAGAGCAACCCCCCAAGCATGACCGCTTGCAGCGACACGACTGGTACAGCGTGGTGCTCCTTAACGAGCAGGCGTACACCGTTATCGAGCACGGTGACGGAAACCCGATCGTGCCGTTGTAGCGTGGGACTTAGTGCTGTAGTCGGGTTGCTGTCGAGTCGTTTGCACAGGGACTGCACTTCGGCTGCGGTCGGCAACGCGGTGTTTGCTGTAGCACCAAGCAGCACAGTCGAGAGGGCATCTGCCGAGAAATATCGCTGAGCGACGCGCTGAATGTCTTGTCGAGTGACTGTGGCGAGTCCCTCAAGGTACTGACGTTCGTAGTCGGCGTTATCGAAAACCGTGAGAAAATATCCGAGCTGGCGCGCCTGCCCTTGGACGGTCTCGCGCCGATAGAGAAAGTCACTTTCTAGGTTAGTGCGCGCTCGGGCCAGTTCAGCTGGAGAAATCAACTGCGACTTACAGTGAAACAACGTCGTGAGAATTTCCTCTAAGACTGGTTGCACATTATCACGCTCCAGGCCGGCAGCGACGATAAAGAGACCAGGATCTGTCGGGGTATAGGCATGAGCCGAGATCCAGTTCACCAGCTCTTTGTTTGCCTGCAGCGTCTGCACCAGCCGTGCGCTCTCTCCACCACCAAGGATATAGCCCAGGAGGTCGAGCGCAAAGATGTCTGGATGCGCAGCATGAGGAACCGGAAAGCTGAGGTACAGGTAAAACTCTTCAACCTTCATGTCCACCACGGACAGTCGCAAATTTTTCTGCGGGGGCTCAGGAATACGGGGGCGGGCAGGGAGATCTGCAGATTGCTGTTCGGCAAAGAGTCGGGTGACCTCTTGGCGAGCAGACTCTCGATCAACATCGCCAACGATGACCAAGGTCATATTATTGGGGTGATACCAGCGTCGATAAAAGTTCAGCACTCGGTCGCGGTTCAGCGCCTCGATGGTTTCACGATACCCGATAACTGGGCGACCATACGGGTGGACTGTGTAGGCAAAGCGAAATAATTCCGTGGCTGCCCGCGAGGTCGGGGAATCTTCCCCGCGCTTCCACTCTTCCATAACCACCTGCAGTTCTTTATCGAGCTCGCGCGGGTCGAACGTGGTATTCTGCAATGCGTCGGCAAGGATGTCGAGGCCGGTGCTGAAGTAGCGAGAAGCAAGCACAAGATGGTACACGGTATGATCCGCAGAAGTGAAGGCGTTAATGTGTCCGCCTGAGGACTCCACTTCTGCCGCAATCGCACCGACTGGCCGGCGTGTCGTGCCCTTGAAAATCATGTGCTCATGTACGTGAGCTGCACCCGCCACGTCTGGAGTCTCATCTGCACTCCCGGCTTTTACCCAGACCTGGATCGCGACGACTGGGGCGAAGTGATCTTCTTGAATCGCAACGCGTAGACCGTTGTCGAGCGTAAAAAGGAGACGATCGTCCGAGACCGGAGAAATAACAGCAAGATCGTGAGTCATAGGTTATTTGTGTCTCACAACCCTCGTGGCGAGTCAATCAACGCTCTGCTCTTCGAGTAGGAGCACTGAAGGGAGGGGGGGGTGTTGTTGAGAAAGGAGTGCGAGGAGGGGGACTTGAACCCCCACGGGTTTTACCCCACTAGCCCCTCAAACTAGCGCGTCTGCCAGTTCCGCCATCCTCGCAAATGAATTGATTTCACTCAGGTTTTTATGCGACATCCGTGTGAGACTCTCGTCGCGGTCACAAATCATATCGTGGCTGCGACAGGTGGTCTAGGGGGGAAGGTACAAACACATTCTATGCCAGAAGGCCCTGTAAAAAAAGGAGAATCGGCCGTTTATGCTACTATGATCGGAGTCGGCGGCATGGCCGGGATCGGTTGTTCGGGGGCCTGTTTTGTTTTGCAGAGCCGGTGGAGGGAACCAACCGCTACGCGGCTCATGATAGACAACTCAAAAAAGGCTGCCGGTGGTCTCAGCATATTGAGCACCTCGCCAATGCGGCGACGGAGGATTGCATCCTCGGCTGCGGTGGTAAAGAGTGCTTTCATGTAAGGATTGAATATCCGTGAGCCCAAAGATCGTTCTCCTTCAGTTTCGGAAAAACGAAAATCGGCACCAGTAGCCAGTAGCCAGGGGTCCTTCTGAAAACGGGCTTGGTCGCGAAAAAATTGCCGTGGCAGATCAGGGTTGGTCGGGCCACCGTTCCTGAGACAGTCGGCAAGAATCAGGGCAGAAACCGTACCCGTCGTCATGCCTTGCCCATAGACTGGGTTGAAGGCACAGGCAGCATCGCCGAGTGCGACAAAACCATCTAAACGCTCGCTCCAACGTTCATAATGGCGGAAGCGGTTTGCCATGGCGCGATTACAGTACACAGGCGAGATCGGTTCTGCTAGACGGACGGCTTCAGCGATAATGGGCGAACGTAGCGTAGACAGTGCCGCGATAAATCCTGCTTCGTCGCTGGGGGGATAATGTCTGGCGACCCCGCCCATGGTGATAATCCACCGTCCTTGTTCAACTGGAAATAACACCCCAGCAGTCATGTGTTCTGGCTCTTTAATATCGATCCAGATACCTTTCCACCACCACTCGCGTGGCCAACGACTCTGGCCTGGTGCGTTGAACCACTGAGAGCTATACCCGGCAAAACTATCCACCACCGTTTCTTCCGGTGGCTCGAGGCCGAGGGTGCGGAACCATTCTGGTGCTTTCGACGCGCGTCCACTGGCATCGACAATGAGGTCTGCCTGCAGTGCAGTTGTCTTCCCACCATCGAGCGGGCATATGTGTACTCCGGTCGCACGCACCTGCTCGTTGCGAATGGCAGTCAGCTCAGTCACCGCGGTCCGCTCGACCAGCGTGACATTCAGACGTTTACGTAACAGTTCCCGCACCACCGATTCGAGCAGGTTGCGACTGGCGAAGAGGAGGGGCAAGCCGTCAGGTTTACGCAGAGCCCATCCCTGTGGCCGGAGAGTGGCGAAGTCACGGCCAAAATCAATTTCATGAGCCCCTCTTTCCAGCATGAGACGATCGAAGCCGGGAAACAGGCGCTCCAACTCTTTTCGACCACGTGCCAAAAGCGCATGCACGTGGCGGCTCTGCGGCACACCCGGACGCTCTGAGGCGCCCGTGGGATAGGTATCACGATCGATCACGGTGACCCGGACGAAGAAGTCACTTAAGACACGGGCAGCGCTCAAACCTGCTATGCTGCCGCCGATAACGATTGCGTGAGTTGCTGCCATAGAATCCTCTCAAAGAAGCGGTGAGCAGTGAGCTCTGGGTTGTTTTTCTCCCTGTCTTTTTTCGTTGCTAGCTGACTGCTGTTCGTTGATGGCTTCTGGTGTTTTCTTCGCAGTTAATCCATGCAAAACGACGTTGAGGGCCTGCTGTACGGCACCCTGCAGGTCAAACTGGCCTCCACAGCGTACCCATTCGGTGATGATGGCGAAGTAGGCTGCGGTGATGATTCCTGCCGCGAGACGAGGGACGATACCAGGCCGCAACTCGCCGGTTGCTTGGCCACGCCGCACCACCTCTGCCAAAAGGTGCATGAAGTCACGACTTTGTTCGGTCGCATTCGCGAGCGTCGTCGGTCTGTTCATTACTTCGCGGACGACGAGACGGACAATATCGGCATGACGGAGTGCGCGTTCAGCTAAAAAATTCATGACATTGTGCAGTGAGCCGGTAGCACTGCTTGGATGGTTCGACACAAGCTCTTGGAGTTCGGCAGTGACTTGTTTTCCATACTCAAGGAGAAGCGCGTCCTTGGTTGGGAAGTGGAGGAAAAAAGTCCCTTTTGCGACGTCAGCTACTTGGCAGATCTTGTCGATGGTGACGGTATCAAAGCCATGGGCCACGAATAAATTCATGGCCGCCCCGTATATTTCTTGTCGCGTCCGTTCCTTTTTTCGCTCTCGCCTTGATCGTGCTTCACTGGGAGACGAGCCTTGTACAATTTTGCTTTTATTAGACTCAGACATATTACTAGACTAAAGTCTAATGAGAAACTGGAAGTATTGTCAATATGGTATTAGGAAGAAAATGTCAGTGCCTGTGATTTTATTTTTTAAGAATTAAGTTGAAATATAAAGGACCATCTATAAGTGAAAATTACATTTTTATCACTTTTGAAACGAATCTCAGCGTGGTGGAGGCCTGCCTGAAGCTGAGTGGGGATATGGGAAATTGAGACAAAGCTCGGAGGCCAGTCTCGCGTTTGTGTAATGGTTGATTGGGAAGTGACATCCTCTCCATCAACGAAGAGCTGGAGGGAAGTTGGGTCAGCAGTTTCTCCTTTGCCAAAGACGGCGACTCTCCGGTTGATATACAATGAGCCCTGTCGCTCACAGCAGGGGTTCTTCGGGTTACCTATCTCTCTTACGGTTCCTGGTGGTCCTCCTTTCTAGGTGTTCATTACGTTCGGGCTGCAGCGCTGTGATGAGAGGCAGTAGATGACAATCTCTCAGGAGAATAGGCGCTATTTTTCGCGTAGCATTGCTACGTGAATACGTAGCAAATGCGAAAATAGTCTTAAGCAGAACACCCCGACGTTGAGAGTCAGCGAAATAGATGGGGGACAAGAGTGTGGAGCGAGGGGATTGTTGTGCTGGGAGTGAGGAATAACAAGAAGCATCTCAAATATTACCTGGTGATGGGTGCGCACAGCATCAACCTCAAACGCATCTCACTGAAGTTTCTCGCTCAGTTGTTACTCAGCACCAGTTGGTTACATGGGCCATCCGTATTTTCCCAGGAGTTGAGACAGGATGTGGCAGGAAATTATACTGATGCTGGTTTTGCTCAATTTATATGCTCATTCATGCCGGCAAATTTGCCGGCTAAAAATTGATGCCTGTTGACATGGAAGAATGAACAGCAACATAATTATCTCAGCTACACGAATGGACTTTCCATGCCTCTAGTCGATTTGAAACCAGTGGCGTTTTTTCCACCTACGGGCCCTAATGGAGTCGTGGCAAAGGGCGGCTTCCGCGTTGGCAACAAGGGCACGCACTCGAGTCGTACCCTCATGCTGGCCGAACTCGCGGCTGTCCTCGCAGCCGTGCCAGGCAATGCAGATCGTGCTGCCTACGCCGCAGCGATCATCGAGGGAAACTGTCTTGGGAAGCCGACCGCATCCACTCGGCGGCTCTCCAACCAGCGCCTTGGTGAACTGTACGCGCTTGATCCATCTTCCTCGGTCTTCCGGGTCCTTCGGAAGCTGTGGACCGTCGATGCTGCCGCGCGTCCTCTCCTGGCGATGCTCGCAGCCTTGGCGCGCGACCCGCTCTTCATGGCGTCCGCTCCGCCGATACTATCACTTCCTGTCGGCGCTGAGTTGCAACGGGCACAGGTGCGGGATGCCCTCCGCGCGGTGGTTGGCGAGCGCATGAATGATGCGGTTCTCGACAAGGTCGTCCGCAACGTGTCGAGTTCCTGGACACAGACCGGTCACCTGCAGGGGCGGACTTTCAAAACCCGACGGTGCGTACAGGCACAGCCGGCCTCGCTCGCCTTCGCCCTCTATCTCGGTCACGTCGCCGGTTTCCGCGGCGAGGAGCTATTCACCAATGGATGGGTCGCTGCGCTCGACTGTACGGCGTCTTCGGCTCGCGCTCTAACGCTTGAGGCCAAGCGCATGGGGCTCATCGACTTCCGCAGCGCCGAAGACGTCTTAGAGTTCGGGCTTGAACGTCTTGATCCAGGAATCAGGAGAATCTAATGCCGCGAATCGAAGACCTTGCTGAAGTATACGGCCGGCACATTGCCACTCCCTGGCAGCGCACTGTCGCAGGGGCACAGCGCGTTATCATGGTGGTCTACGACAAGGAACTGGAACGTGTGTTGCGCGCGCGCAAAGGTGAGTTTGAGACGCGCACCCGCGCCGCCGGACACGACTGGTACGAGATTGACCTTACCACCGCCTTTGCCACCTGGCTCGCGGCAGACGAGTATCGCGACGCCTATTTCGAGTCGCCGGAAGACTTGCAACTGAAGCTCGACGCAGAGTTCGCCGAATATGTTGCCGACGCCATTCGAGCAGTACTCTCGCGCGATGACGTTGGTGAGACTGCGGTTGTCGCCGTCTTCGGAGCTGCATCGCTCTTTGGCTTTACGCGTATGTCTCAAGTGCTGAAGTTGGTTGAAGGGGACGTGCGTGGTCGCCTCGTCGTGTTCTTCCCGGGCCAATATGAGCAGAACAACTACCGTCTGCTTGATGCCCGCGATGGATGGAATTACCTGGCGGCGCCTATCACGCTTCACGGTGCCGGGAGTGCAACATGAAAATCAAGGATGTCCTGCAGCGCGATCCTTCCACTCATCCCCTGGTGAACCAGGGCCAAGCTCGCATCGCGGACAAGGAGAACGAGAAGGTCCTGGCAGAGCTGCGTGGTGAACTCTCCATGTTCGTCTGCGAGGGACAGTACGCTGATGGTCTCCAGCGCATTTTGTCTTCGTACCTATCGAACCTCACGCAGACCAGCCAGAAGGCGGCATGGGTGAGTGGTTTCTTCGGCAGCGGTAAATCGCACTTGCTGAAGATGTTGTGTCACCTATGGGCGGACACGAAGTTTCCGGAAGGAGTTACAGCGCGCAGCCTGGTGCCGTCGATGCCCGACGACCTTCGCAGCCTCCTCCGTGAACTCGACACAGCCGGCAAGCGAGCAGGCGGCCTTCTCGCCGCAGCGGGTGCCCTGCCGAGCGGGACCACCGATCATGTCCGTCTCACAGTCCTGAGCGTTCTTCTGCGTGGCGCTGGACTCCCAGATCAATATCCGCAGGCCCAGTTCTGTCTCTGGCTTCACGATCAGGGCTGGTTCGACCAAGTCAAGTCTGCCGTGGAGTCTGCCAACAAGCAGTGGACTTCAGAGCTGAATAACCTGTACGTGAGCGGTCTCATCGCGCGAGCGCTCATCGCCTGCGACCCGAACTTCGCTGCTTCGGAGGCCGAGGCACGTAACACCTTGAAAGCGCAATTCCCACCACGCACGACCGACATTACGACCGAGGAATTCCTTACAGCGTGCAAACGCGTCCTGAAGCTCGTGGGCCGCGACGGACGTTCCCCTTGCACGATCCTTGTACTCGATGAAGTGCAGCAGTACATCGGCGACTCGAACGACCGTTCAACACTCGTCACCGAGGTGACCGAGGCGCTGTCGAAGCAACTCGACAGCCACGTACTGGTGGTCGCGTCCGGACAGAGCGCGTTGACCGCGACGCCCAGACTGCAGAAGCTCACCGATCGCTATACCATTCGCGTTCAGCTCTCTGACCAGGACGTGGAAACCGTCACCCGTAAGGTCCTGCTACAGAAGAAACCCAATGCTATCAATCCAATTCGTGACTTCCTCGACAAGCACGGCGGTGAGGTCTCGCGTCAGCTTCAGGGAACACGCATTAGCGAGAGCACCCACGATCGCGACATCATCGTCGATGACTATCCGCTCCTACCCGTGCGGCGGCGGTTCTGGGAACACTGCTTTCGAGCTGTCGATGCCGCTGGTACGCATAGCCAGCTCCGCTCTCAGCTCCGGATCATTCATGATGCCGTTGTCCGCCTTTCCGGACGTGAGCTTGGCACGGTTATTCCCGGCGACGATCTCTTCGAGACGATCTCTGCCGACATGGTGAACACAGGTGTACTCCTGCGCGAGATCAACGACCGCATCAACAATCTATCGAAAGACGCATCGGACGAGGGTAAGCTAGCCCGCCGGATCTGCGGATTGGTCTTCCTCATCAGCAAACTACCGTGCGAGGCCGGCGCGGATATCGGTATCCGTGCAACGAAGGAACACATCGCGGACCTATTAGTCGATGACCTGCTCGCAGACAACGGGAAATTACGCAGTTCAGTAGAGATGGCCCTTGAGAAACTCGCCGCTGCTGGCGTGCTGATGAAGCTTGGTGACGAGTACCGGCTGCAAACGAAGGAAGGAGCGGAGTGGGACCGCGAGTTCCGCAACCGTCAGACGCGCCTTGCGAACGACGATGCCGATCTGCAGATCCGTCGCGACCAACTCCTCTACGCCGAGGCGGATCGGGTCATCCGCTCAGTAAAGATTGTCCAGGGCGCGGCCAAAGAGGCGCGGCAGATCGTGGTGTCGCGTGACCAGAGCCCTCCTACTCCAAGCGGTGAAACGATCCCTCTATGGATTCGTGATCAGTGGTCAGGTGCCCAGAAGGAAGTTGAAGACGCTGCACGTGGAGCAGGAACCGATAGCCCCATGATCTTTGTGTTCATTCCGCGCCAGGCAGCGGAAGACCTGCGCAACTCGACCATCGAGGCTGAGGCCGCACAGCAGACGGTCGATGCGAAGGGTGTCCCGACAACGCGCGAAGGGGAGGAAGCCAAGCAGAGCCTGGAGAGCCGCCGCAACCTGGCGACTCGCCAACGCGACGAACTCATTAAGCAAATCGTCGCCAACGCTAAGGTATTTCAGGGCGGTGGCACGGAACTCCTGCAGCTTACGTTGGAGGAGAAGGTCCGTGATGCGGCGAACGCCGCCTTGGTGCGACTGTTCCCTCGGTTCAAGGATGCCGACTCGCCCGCCTGGGAGACCGTCATCAAACGAGCCAGAGAGGGGGCGGACCAGCCCTTCCAACCCCTTGGTCATGGCGGTCCGACTGAGCAGCACCCGGTGTGTCAACAGGTCCTGTCGATGATTGGGGCGGGCAAGCTCGGTAGTGAAGTGCGAAAAGCCTTGCGTGCGAGCCCCTACGGCTGGCCGCAGGACGCGATTGACGCGGCATTGATTGCCCTTCATCGTTCGCAGCATGTCACGGCAACGCTCAACGGCGCCAGGGTTGCGCCGGGACAACT
>CAZCWX010000052.1:0-15401 GCA_964502465.1 uncultured Enterobacteriaceae bacterium
TCCAGCTGACACGCTTTGCCAAGTTTCTGCAGCGAGCTTTAGAGGCATGGTATGGATGTGTATGGGCCATTACGGCTCCTGCTCTGCCGCGAGATTAGGAAATTGAATCTACTGAGTCTGAGAAACGGGCGCTAATCCTCCCGTTATGCCCATTCACCCAACCGCGCTTATTGATCCGCGAGCCGACATTCATCCTGAGGCTGAAATCGGCCCCTATGTTGTCATCGATAGCCCGGTACGTATTGGTCTTGGTACCCGAGTATTCGCGCACGCTGTTCTCACTGGTCATACAGAAATAGGAGAGCATAACGAAATTCATATGGGTGCGATCATTGGCCATGCCCCACAGGACTTATCGTATAAAGGTGGACAAACTTTCCTTAGGATCGGCCACCGTAACGTTATTCGCGAACAGAGCCAGATTCATCGCGGCACGGCAGCAGGAAGTGCTACCGTTATTGGCAACGACAATTACCTGATGCACCATTCACATGTTGCCCACAACTGTCACATCGGCAATCACACCATTATTGCAGGTGGCGCCTTGCTCGCTGGGTACGTACAAGTAGAAGACCGCGCTTTTGTCTCTGGAAACTGTGTTGTGCATCAGTTTGTGCGCATTGGCACGCTTGCCCTCCTTCGTGGACTTTCCCGTACTAGCCGGGATGTCCCTCCATTTTGTATTATGGACGGCACTCACACCGTCCGAGGAATCAATGTGACAGGATTACGACGCGCTGGGTTTGATCGTGAACGTATTCATGCGCTGAGAAGAGCGTATAGCCAACTTTTCCACAAAAAGGTTAACCTCAAGCAAGTGGTTGAAGAATTACAAATGGAACCCTGCTCTGCTGACGTTCGCTACCTGCTTGATTTTATCAAGCAATCAAAACGAGGGGTGTGCTTTGGTCCCAAACAAAGACGCCAGGAAGAAGACGAGGGGACTTAAAAACAGGCGGCGACCGGATTCGAACCGGTGAATGGAGGTTTTGCAGACCTCTCCCTTAACTACAGTTGGCGCCCGGGCAACCTCCGTCAGAAATGACGATGCCAGACGTCGGATCTTCACCTTTTCACCCCAAGGGTGAATTTGTGAGATCTGACGGTACCTGCAGCCTGTCATCGCTCACCAGTGGCTGCATGCAATGGAGCGATCCTCCCCGTAAGAACTGGCGAGGGTGTCAACCCTCTTCCCTTCTGGATTCTCTTTGCTCTCTATGGCAGGAATTGCCATAATGCGAAAACCGTGGAAGGCGGTCCTGCTTGTCCATGACGAGATCCGCGACGAGGATGGTTGGCGGGTGGTGGTGAAAATCTGGCGTGTGCCAGTGAGTGCAACGAGTCCGCACGGGGTAGATTACTCTCTTGTGTTGATTTCCCCAGAGGGAGCACGCGTCGTGGGCTACGATAACCATTGGCCGAAAGGCCACCATCGCCATGTGCGTGGACAAGAAGAGGAGTATGTCTACCGTGGGATTGATCGTTTGATTGCTGATTTTCAGGCCGACGTGGCAACAGTACGGAGGAACCCGTCATGAAAGTAAAGAAAGTCACTGTAGGCATTCGCAGCACGGAGGACGTGCTCGCCGAAGCGGCGACGACGATGAAGGCGATAGCGGCGGGGCAAGCCGTGAAGCCGAAGCGGCAACGACTCTTTTTCACCAGCCCTGAGGCATTACGACGGTTTCTCACGCCCAAGCGGATTGACCTCATTCGGCTCATTCGCCAGCAGAAGCCGGCATCGATTCATGAACTGGCCACCCTTGCCCATCGGGACTTCAAACGAGTGTACGAAGATGTCAAAGCCCTGGCCGAGACCGGGCTGTTAGAGTTGTCGCGCAAAAATGGACGAAAAGTAACCCCGCATGTGGCGGAAGAACTGCGGCTGGAGGTTGTGCTGTAGTTGACTGCCTGAGCGAGTCTGCCTGGCTGTCCGTAAGCCCTCGTTTCGTGAAGGGCCTTGTTCGGGCAGGAGTGCCTGAGCGAGTCGCGATGGCGATCACCGGCCACAGGACCCGTTCGGTGTTTGAACACTATAACATCGTAAGCGATGGAGACTTGCGAGCGGCCGCTCGCAAGCTCGACAGTACGATAATGGTCCGAACAACTGCGACTTGAACTGCACCTTCCGACGCCAACAAGCTAACCTCGTAAATTCATTAAGGCGGCGACCGGATTCGAACCGGTGAATGGAGGTTTTGCAGACCTCTCCCTTAACCACTTGGGTACGCCGCCGTGGTCCAGTACCTTACCCTGTCCTCCCTCTGCAATGCAACACCCTTTCATAAGGTGGCCGATCATAGGTGACAGGTGGCAGGTTATAGGCTATGAGATGAGTATATATTCCCCTTTCCCAATTCCCTGGAACCTGTTACCTATTCTCACAATGATTGAACGCTACACCCGCCCATTCATGGGCTGGATCTGGACAGAAGAAAACAAACTGGCCAAGTGGCTAGAGGTGGAACTTCTGGCCTGTGAAGCTTTGGCCGAACGCGGCGAGATCCCCCGGCAGGTCGTAGATCATCTGCGCCAAAATGCGCAGGTCAACATCGCACGGATGCAGGAAATAGAAGCGGAAGTGAAACACGACGTGATCGCTTTCGTCACTGCCGTGGCTGAGACAGTGGGAGAAGACGGGCGCTACCTCCACCTTGGTCTCACCTCCTCTGATGTCATCGATACCGGCTTCGCTGCGCAACTCTGCGAGGCAACCGATTTGTTGCTGTCTGATATTGAGTCTTTCTTGCAGGTACTCGCTCGCCTCGCGCGAGTCCATGAGCAGACCATTATGATCGGTCGTACCCATGGTGTTCACGCAGAGCCAATCACCTTCGGCCTGAAAGTTGCGCATTGGTACGCAGAGATGACCCGCAATCGCACGCGTTTGTACCAGGCTCGACAGGAAATTGCCTTCGGCAAGATTTCCGGAGCAGTGGGCACTTTCGCCAACATCGATCCTGCGGTTGAGGCTTTTGTTTGCGCCCGTCTTGGACTCAGCCCTGAGCCTATTTCCACACAGATTGTCCCGCGTGACCGCCACGCTGCTTTTTTTGCAACACTGGCGTTGATTGGTAGCTCGCTCGAACGAATTGCCACGGAAATTCGTCATCTGCAACGCACCGAAGTGCTCGAAGTCGAAGAACCCTTCAGCCCCGGGCAAAAGGGGTCTTCGGCAATGCCGCACAAACGCAACCCCTGGCAACTAGAGAACGTCTGCGGTCTCGCCAGGCTGCTCCGTGGGTATGCACTTTCTGCTTTAGAAAATGTGCCGCTTTGGCATGAACGCGACATTAGTCACTCCTCAGTCGAGCGTGTCATCGGTCCGGATGCCACGATCCTCCTTGACTTTATGCTGGCTCGCTTAACCACGATCCTTGATAGGCTAGTCGTACACCCTGAGCGAATGCAGAAAAACATGGAAACCCTGGGAGAAGCGATCTATTCAGAACACCTGCTCCTCGCTCTGGTGCGTAAGGGAATCGCGCGGGAGCAAGCGTATCACTGGGTCCAACGCAATGCCATGCGGGTATGGGAACACGAGGCCCCTTTTGCCTCAGCGGTCCGGCGCGATCCAGACATTTCCCGAGTGCTGAATCAGACGGAGATCGACCAACTCTTCGACGCCCGCCATGCGCTCAGACATACAGCGACCATCTTCCAGCGGGTGCTCCCCGAACCATAGGAAACCATGTTAGCGAAAGTGTACGTTACCCCGAAAAAAGCCATTCTCGATCCGCAAGGGAAAGCGATTGCTCACGCACTCCATGCCCTCGCTTATAGTGAGGTGACCGACGTCCGTATGGGAAAATACCTCGAGGTACACCTCAACGGGTTGTCGCGACCACAAGCCGAACAACGTATGGAAGAGATGTGTCATCGTTTGCTAGCGAACCTTGTGATTGAAGATTTTCGCTTCGAGATCATAGAGGAGTAGCACACGGTGAAATGGGGAGTAGTCACCTTTCCTGGCTCGAACGACGATCGAGATGCGATGTACTGCTTAGAGACCGTGTTAGGGCAACAAACAGTTGCGCTGTGGCATAAAGAGCAGGATCTCAAAGGCGTCGATGCGATCATCCTTCCGGGTGGCTTCTCATATGGCGACTACCTCCGTTGCGGTGCGCTGGCGCGGTTCTCCCCGGTCATGCAGAAAGTCTCTGCGTTTGCTCAAGCGGGAGGCCCGGTCATCGGCATCTGTAATGGGTTTCAAATTCTCTGCGAGGCTGGGCTCTTACCTGGGGCTCTGGTACGCAACCGTTCACTCTCTTTCATTTGCGACTGGGTACACATGAGAGTGGAAACCTCTCGCACCCCTTTTACCGCCGCCTGTCGCGTCGGTGAAACGCTGCGTATCCCTATTAAGCACGGTGAAGGATGCTATGTCGTCGATGAACCAACCCTACAAAGGTTAGAAGATAGTAACCAGATTGTTTTTCGCTACGTCAATGAGGCTGGTGAGATGGACGAGACGGCGAACCCAAACGGTTCGCTCCATAACATCGCAGGCGTTACCAATCCTCGCGGTAATGTTGTCGGTCTGATGCCGCATCCCGAGCATGCAGTAGAATCTCTGCTGGGTAGCGAAGATGGCCGTAAGCTTTTCTGTTCACTGATCACACATTGATATTATGCCTCGCTCGATTCCTGTCACGCTCCAAGTTGCGCAAGAACACGGTCTCACGCAGGATGAGTATAACCGCATCTTACAGCTTCTTGATCGCACCCCGACGTTCGAGGAACTAGGCGTCTTCTCGGTAATGTGGTCCGAGCACTGTAGCTACAAAAGCTCACGTCGCTTCCTGCGTCAGCTTCCGACGACCGGACCAAAGATCTTACAGGGACCGGGCGAAAATGCAGGGATCGTTGACGTGGGTGAGGGCTTAGCCATCGTGTTCAAAATTGAGAGCCACAACCATCCCTCATTTATCGAGCCGTATCATGGTGCGGCCACTGGGGTAGGAGGAATCCTCCGTGATGTGTTTACCATGGGTGCTCGCCCCCTTGCCTCACTGAACTCTCTACGGTTCGGTACGCTTGATCACCCTCGTACTCCTTACCTGCTTAAGGGCGTAGTCGCTGGCATCGGTGGCTACGGGAACTGTGTCGGTGTTCCGACGGTCGGAGGAGAAGTCTATTTTGATGCTGGCTACAATGGCAATATCTTAGTGAACGCGTTCACCCTTGGCGTCGTGCGCACCGATCGCATTTTTCGTGCACAAGCAGCAGGGGTTGGCAACCCGGTTATGTACGTTGGTTCACGTACCGGGCGTGACGGCATCCACGGTGCGAGCTTGCTCGCTTCACGGGAATTCGATGCACGCTCTGAAGAACTCCGCCCCGCCGTTCAGGTGGGCGATCCATTTACCGAGAAGCTGCTCATCGAAGCCTGTCTCGAACTCATGCAACGCGATCTGATCGTAGGCATCCAGGACATGGGAGCCGCTGGACTCACCAGTTCGGCAGTCGAAATGGCAGGGCGTGGGGGTATGGGGATACTCTTGTATCTTGATGCTGTGCCGACACGCGAAGAAGGGATCTCTCCTTATGAACTTCTTCTCTCCGAATCACAGGAACGCATGCTTCTCGTCGCTAAGGCCGGTTGTGAAGAAGAAGTCCGTACAATTTTTGCCCGCTGGGACCTGCAAGCCGAAGTTGTTGGACAAGTAACAGGCGATGGGCTGTTTCGTACGCGCTGGCAGGACGAAGAAGTAGTACGCATTCCCGTTTCCGCCCTTACCGATGAGGCACCGGTGTATGCACGCCAGGTTGCCCGGCCAGCTAATTACAAGAAACGCAACCATGTGGATCAGGTGAATTTACCGCTGCCAGCAGATTATGGCCAAGTCCTTCTCCAACTGTTGACCTCGCCAAATTTAGCAAGCAAAGAGTGGGTGTACCGCCAATACGATTCCTTCGTGGGGAGCAACACGGTGGTGCAACCTGGCTCTGATGCGGCAATTATCCGGCTTAAAGGAACGACAAAAGGTATCGCCTTAAGCGTGGATTGCAACAGCCGTTACTGTTTGCTCGATCCGTACCTCGGTGCACAGATTGCCGTAGCCGAAGGAGCACGCAACCTCGCCGTGAGTGGCGCTCGTCCAGTGGCGCTCTCCGACTGCTTGAATTTCGGCAATCCTGAAAAACCGGAAGTCATGTGGCAGTTCCAGCAGGCCATCGCTGGTATGCGTGACGCTTGTCTGGCCTTAGAACTGGCTGTAGTGAGCGGAAATGTCAGTTTTTACAATGAGACTGAAGGACGGGCGATTCCTCCCACCCCAACCGTAGCCATGGTGGGGATTCTCCCGGACGTCACACGGCATGTGACACAGTGGTTCAAACGTGACGGAGACGTCGTCGTCCTCCTTGGAGAAACCCAAGAGGAGTTCGGAGCGAGCGAATACTTGGCCCTGATACATGGTCATGTCGCGGGCTCTCCGCCAACTCTGGACCTGGAAAAAGAAAAACGCATGCAAGAACTGTGTCTTGCTGCTGCGCATGAAGAGCTGTTCTCGTCGGCCCACGATGTAGCCGAGGGCGGCTTGGCGGTCGCCCTTGCCGAATCCTGTGTTTCTCGTCCACAGGACGCGATAGGCGCCCGCATCAGGCTTACTGGAAACCTACGGCCAGATGCCTTATTGTTTGGTGAGAGCCAATCGCGCGTTCTCGTCTCGGTTTCACCTCTCGCACTGCCACGTCTACAGGAACTCGCCCGCGCGGCAGCTCTACCCTTGTTAATCCTGGGTGAAGTCGGCGGTACTGATCTCGATATGATTGGGTATTTTCGTTTGCCAGTAGCAATGTTGCAACGTGAATGGTGCACCGCTTTAGCCAAACGGCTTGAAGCATTTCCTTTGCGAGCTGAGAACTGAAAAGCGGCAAGCTCAGCACACCGGAGGTACTTGTGTCACACGATCAGGCAGAGGAAGTTTTCGATCGCTTCCACGAAGAGTGTGGAGTAGTCGGTATCTACGGTCACCCAGAAGCGGCCAATCTCGCCTATCTCGCGCTCTACGCTTTACAACATAGAGGCCAGGAATCAGCAGGAATCGCCTCATCGAACGGCCGAACTCTCCTCGTCCACCGAGGGATGGGGCTTGTGGCTGACATTTTCGAGGAAAAGATCATTCGTCGCCTTGAAGGGTTCAGTGCTATAGGCCATAACCGCTATTCGACTGCCGGCTCAACAGTGCTGAAAAACAGCCAACCTCTGGTAGTGAAGTACACGCTCGGCTCTCTCGCGGTTGCCCACAATGGCAATCTTATCAACGCTGAAGAGCTCCGTCTTCACCTGGAAGAACATGGCTCGATTTTCCAGTCTACGGTTGATACCGAGGTCATCCTGCATCTTATTGCCGCCTCACGAGCCCCGCACCTTGTCGAACGGGTGATCGAGGCGCTCAGACGGGTGCGCGGCGCCTACTCCTTAGTGCTGCTGAGTGAGGAAGAAATGGTCGCGGTGCGTGACCCCTATGGATTTCGTCCGTTAGTGCTCGGGCGTATGAAAGACGCAGGGAAAGAAACCTATGTTGTGGCGTCGGAAACCTGCGCCTTAGATTTAATTGGCGCAACCTATGAGCGCGAAGTCGAGCCTGGTGAGGTGCTGCTATTCACTTCTCAGGGAATGACTTCATATTCCCCTTTTCCCCCAGAGCCGTTGTCTCGCTGCGTCTTTGAACATATCTACTTTTCCCGCCCAGACAGCCTCCTCTATGGCCGGAGTGTCTACCAAACGCGTAAAGAGTTGGGGCGCCAGCTTGCTCGCGAGGCTGCGGTTGAGGCTGATATCGTTATCCCCGTTCCGGACTCTGGTGTTCCAGCTGCGCTGGGATATGCGGAAGAAGCCCGTCTTCCATTTGAGATGGGCCTGATTCGCAACCATTATGTCGGGCGGACGTTCATCGAACCGCGAGAATCGATTCGCCATTTCGGGGTCAAAGTTAAACTCAACGCCCAGCCCGAAGTACTGCGAGGGAAACGTGTGATTGTGGTTGATGACTCCATCGTGCGTGGCACAACCAGCCGCAAAATCGTCAAAATGATCCGCACGGCTGGCGCGTATGCGGTGCATCTCCGCATCAGCTCTCCACCGACAACTGGACCATGTTTCTACGGCGTGGATACGCCAACCCGTCGTGAACTTATCGCGTCTTCACACTCGACCGACGAAATCTGCCGATATACCACGGCAGACAGCCTCGCATATCTGAGCGAGGCAGGAATGTATACTGCGCTCAGGGAGGAACTCGGCGGGTTCTGCGATGCCTGCTTTACTGGTCGCTATCCTATCCTCTTTGGAGAACGTCCAAAAGGCAGTCAGCTTTCACTGTTTAGTGAACTCGATCGGTAGCGACCAACCCAAAGCCCCTTCCACCCAAAGGCTCTAGTTGGTCGTCGGATGCTCAAGTTGGAGAACCGTATCGTGCTGCCAGTGTTGGTCATCAGTCTCCGGATAGTCGAGCGTGTAGTGCAGGCCGCGGCTCTCACGGCGCATACTGGCACAGCGGATGATTAGCTCAGCGACGGTGGCAAGATTGCGTAATTCGAGTAAGTCCCCAGTCACCAGGAAATTCCAGTAGTATTCACGGATTTCCTCTAGAATCAAGGCAATACGGCGGCGGGCACGAGCGAGGCGGCGGTTGCTCCGGACAATGCCAACATAGTTCCACATCAACCGCCGGATCTCTTCCCACGTGTGGGTCACCACCACCATCTCGTCACTGTTGACCGCTTGACCCGGATTCCATTCTGGGAACGAAGGCGGGGGGTGTGTATCGGTGGCAAGGAACGCTTTTGCGTGCGTAAACACTCGATGAGCAAACACTACCGCTTCAAGGAGCGAGTTGGAAGCGAGCCGGTTTGCCCCATGCAATCCAGTCATAGCAACTTCACCAGCGGCATAGAGACGACGAAGCGAGGTCGCGCCGTTCAAGTCAGTAACAATCCCGCCGCACAGGTAGTGCGCCGCCGGTACGACTGGAAGCGGCTCTCGGGTCATATCGATGCCAAATTCCAGGCAGCGGCGGAGAATTGAAGGAAACCGCTGGCGAAGAAAGTCAGCATCGCGGTGACTAATGTCGAGGAAGAGATGGGGAAACCCATGCGTTTTCATTTCATGATCAATCGCTCGCGCAACGATGTCACGGGGAGCTAACTCTGCCCGCGAGTGATACCGAGCCATAAAAGGGGAGCCATCTGGCCGCCGGAGAATCGCGCCTTCACCGCGCAAGGCTTCAGAGATCAGAAAGGATTTCGCATGCGGATGAAAAAGACAGGTCGGATGAAACTGGAAGAATTCGAGATTGGCGACCGGGACCCCGGCCCGATATGCCATAGCCAATCCATCCCCAGTCGCCACGTCTGGGTTGCTGGTATACAGATAGACCTTCCCAGCACCACCAGTACAGAGTGCTGTGACCCGTGCGGTGCATGTTTGCACCTGATTCGTTTCGAGATCGAAAACGTACGCCCCCCAGCATTCCACTCCGGTTCGTCCCTGGCTCGTCAGCAGGTCAACGCTTAAATGTTTTTCCCGAACAGTGATGTTCGGCTGCTGGTGAACCGCAGTAATAAGGGCACGGATAATTTCCTGACCGGTCGCGTCCAGAGCATGCAAGATGCGACGATGAGAATGGCCGCCTTCTAGTCCCAAGTCATATTCGGCTTCCTCTCCCCCCGGACGACGGGAAAAATTGGTGCCAAGCGTAATGAGCTCGTGAATCCGCGCTGGTCCGTCCCTCACAACCGCTTCGACGACTGCGGCATGGCACACTCCAGCTCCGGCAATAAGGGTATCTTGGATATGAGCCGCAAACGAATCTTCTGGACTCCACACCGAGGCAATACCGCCCTGCGCGTAGGCACTATTACTCTCAGGGAGACTGTCTTTGGTTACGATAGTCACTGAGCCACACGTAGCAGCTTTGAGTGCCAGACTTAAGCCGGCGATACCACTCCCGATAATTAAAAAGTCGCTATTATACACGAATGACCCTTGCTTTAATTCATTGCTCGCATGCGAACATCAAGGAGTCAAGGACGGAACACGATTTGACCAGGGCAGAAGAAATCGTTTATGCTGTGAAGGGTATGGCAAGGTGTGAAGGTAGGAGAGTTGCGATTTTCCTCAGCTTTGTCTGTGGCTTAGTCAGTGGACTGTTGTGGGTTCCCTCTGCAGTAGCCGATATTTACGTGTATCGCGACCATAAAGGGACCGTGCACTTTACCAACGTCCCAACCCGACCTGTCTACCGTCCGTTTCTGTTACTTCGCCCCTATGTCCGTGGCTTGCGAGGCAAAGAAAGTGCCGCGTTTGATCGCCTGATCGTAGCAGCCTGCCAGCGCCATGGGGTTGAATTCGCCTTAGTGAAAGCCGTAATCAAGGGAGAATCAGCTTTTGATCCTACTGCTCTTTCCCCAGCAGGGGCGCGCGGGTTGATGCAACTGATGCCAGATACAGCAGCCTTACATGGGGTGGCCAACATTCATGCTCCACAAGAAAATATTGAAGGCGGGGTCCGTCACCTCCGTATGTTGCTCAACCGCTTTCGGGGGGATCTGACCCTTACGCTCGCCGCGTATAATGCTGGAGCCGAAGCAGTCACTCGGTATAATGGGATACCACCCTATAAAGAAACCCAAGAGTATGTACAACGAGTGTTACGCTATCGAGAATCCTATCAGCGAAACACAGCACACACTGCTCCCCGGACCTCATCTCCTTACGCCGCGAAGTAAGGGTTTGCTCTTGTGTCTGCACTGCCCAACATTCTGAGTCTGCTGCGCATAGCGTTGATCCCTTTCCTTGTCTACTGTCTGACCGATACAGGAAAGCTCTACAGCGTCCTTGCTGCATTCCTGTTCTTCATCGCCTCTCTGACTGACTTCTTTGATGGCTATCTTGCGCGGCGGCATGGGAACACAACTCTCTTGGGTCAGTTTCTCGATCCGCTCGCTGATAAGTTACTTGTCGCCTCTGTCCTAATCATGCTCGCAGCTGCGGATCGCTCTCCGTCCGTACCAGCCTGGATGGTAGTTGTCACCATTAGTAGGGAACTGGCAGTGACAGGGTTACGAGGTATTGCCTCCGGGGAAGGTGTGATCCTGCCGGCTGAAGAGTTAGGGAAGTACAAGATGCTCTGCCAGATATTCGCGCTGCACGGTCTGCTGATCCACTATCGTTATATGTTTATCGATTTCCATGTCGTCGGCATGTACTTTCTGTGGATCTCTCTTGTGTTTGGGATATGGTCAGGAATCGATTACCACGTCAAAGTGGCCCGTCAAGTCACAGCAAAACATACGGTTCCCCGTACCCCCGTTGTCACACCTTTTGAACGCGCAAAAGTACGAGGCTCATCCTGAGCAACTGCGTCAATCCAGGGAGCAACTCACCATGCATGTATGCGTAACGGGCGTCGCGGGTTTTATTGGTTTTCATGTTGCCCAGCGTTTACTCGCGCGAGGCGATACGGTTATCGGCATCGATAATCTGAACGCGTATTACGACGTACGTCTCAAAGAGGCGCGCCTGGCACGCTTGATCGGCCACAAGGGATTCAACTTTCTTCGGCTTGATCTGTCTGACCGTTCAGGCATAGCCACGTTGTTTAGAGATGAGCGACCGCTCCGTGTTGTGCACTTAGCAGCTCAGGCAGGTGTCCGGTACTCGCTCACGCATCCTCATGCGTATATCGAAAGTAACCTCGTCGGATTTCTCCACATTCTCGAAGGCTGTCGCGAGATACAGGTAGAATACCTGGTGTATGCGTCGAGCAGTTCAGTATATGGCGCGAATACCAAAATGCCGTTCTCGGTTCACGACAATGTGGATCATCCGGTTTCTCTCTACGCCGCCTCGAAGAAGGCGAACGAGCTCATGGCCCATACGTATAGTCACCTCTACGGTCTTCCAACGACGGGCCTGCGTTTTTTTACCGTATACGGACCCTGGGGGAGACCGGACATGGCTCTCTTCCTCTTCACCCGGGCGATTTTGGCAGGTGAACCGATTGAGGTGTTCAACTATGGGAAGATGCGACGAGACTTTACTTACATTGACGACATCGTCGAAGGAGTCGTGCGCGTGCTTGATACCTTGCCGCAGCCAAACCTGTCATGGTCGGGTCTCGCACCAGACCCGGGAACCAGCAAAGCGCCGTATCGCATTTACAACATCGGCAACAATCAACCCGTCGAGTTGCTCTCTTTCATCGAAGTGCTGGAAACCTGTTTAGAACGTAAAGCAGAGAAACGTCTCCTCCCTTTACAGGCAGGAGACGTACCAGAAACGTATGCAGATGTGGATGACCTCATCCGCGATGTTGGATTCCGGCCGTCCACACCGCTTACCGAAGGGATCGCCCGGTTTGTTGAGTGGTACCGAGGATATTATCAATGTTAGGGCTCACGAACCTTTTGTGCCTGTTCGCTCGGCGCTAACGTTGTCAAAGCCAGAGCGTGAATCGTGTGTTTCATTTCTGCGGCAAGCGCTTCATAGACCAGACGGTGTCGCAGGACGAGGCTCTTCCCTTCGAACACGGGAGAGACGATGGTGACCCGATAATGTCCACCCCCAGATGCCGCGCCGGCATGTCCTACATGCAATGCGCTCTCATCGTCAACCTTGACCTCGATCGCTTCGAGAGCGTGCCTGAGGATGTCCTCAATTGTTTCTTTTGTGCTCATTTTTTCCCCTGGGCCGAAGGAAAAACCGGCGGTCGTCGCTCTTGCAGCGCGGTAAGCCCTTCCCGTACGTCTGGACCAAAAAAGCCCAACATTTCCAGCGCGAGCGAGTAATCAAAGGACGTGTGCGCTGCCGCCCGCAACCACTGGTTCAACGAGTGTTTGGTCCAGCGAATCGCTTGTTGCGCCCCCGTCGCTAACTTCGTCGCTACTTCCATGGCTTTGGGCATTAACTGCTCAGGTGGTACGACCATACTGACAAGGCCAATCCGCTCCGCTTCTTTTGCGTCGAGCATGTCGCAAGTCAGGAGGTAATATTTCGCTTTGGCCATACCGACCAACAGCGGCCAGATCACTGCCGCATGATCTCCAGCCGCCACACCTAAACGGGTATGGCCATCAGTAAACCGTGCAGTCTCGGAAGCGATACTGATATCGGCCAACAGCGCCACTGCGAGACCGGCGCCGACGGCGACGCCGTTGATCGCTGAGATGATCGGCTTATCACAGTTAATCATGTTATGGACAATATCCCGAGCTTCTTTCATAGTTTGGGCAACCACTCCGAGGTTTCCCATAGACTTTTCCACCACCTCAAAATCACCCCCTGCAGAGAAGGCACGCCCTGCCCCAGTGATGACAGCGACTCGCACTTCGTCATCCTCCGCAAGATCGAGCCACACGCGACTTAACTCATAGTGGAGGCGGAAATTCGTCGAGTTTAACGACTCAGGCCGGTTGATCGTCAGTACGGCAATACCGTCTTTTTTGTTGATGAGCAGATGCTGATAACCACTGTAATCCATAATTGTTCCTCCTTTTTTACCTGATGATTCTACACAAGAGGAGTTAGGGGCGTTGCACTCCCTTACGGCCATGGTAGGGTACTATCTCACTATGTCTCTGATGCAACCCCGGCATACTACCGTTACCGCAGTGTGGATTGCACTGAATGTCCTTCCTCTTCTTGGTATTGCGCTCGTTAGCCTCGCATTTGCGAGCTGGATTCTTGGATTGTGCTTGTTGGTTCTTTATGTTCTTCTCTTTATTCCCTATGGGATGTTCGTCTCCCTGCCAATGATGGTGAAGATTTTTCGCAAACCTGCGAGCCCCCACAGGCGGTAATACAAGGTTAGTCTCCGTCAGATTGGATTCGGCAACCTGTGCTTTTCCTGCAAACTAATGCGCCTCTGCCCAGTTTGCTCCTACTCCGAGTTCTACCAGCAAGGGCACTCGTAACGGCATCACCCCTTCCATGATTTCTTGTACCAACTTCTTTACCTGTACTACTTCCCCCTCTGGAATTTCCAATAACAGTTCGTCGTGGACTTGGAGTAGCATGCGCGCGCGCAATGGCTCCTGCAGCAGGCGTCGATCAACCGCAACCATGGCCATTTTTATCAGGTCCGCGGCAGTTCCCTGGATGGGGGTATTCACTGCTATGCGCTCCGCCGCGCTCGCCAATTGCGAGTTTTGACTTTGTAAGTCCGGGACATAGCGACGTCGTCCCAGCAGCGTTGTCACATAGCCGCGTTCTCTGGCGTCAGCCAAGACACTGTCCATATACGCTTTGATTCCAGCATACCGTGTAAAATACTGTGAGATGTACGCTTGCGCGGTTTTCACTGGGATGCCGAGAGAGCGAGCCAAGCGTTGCGCCCCCATACCGTAGATGATACCGAAATTGATGGTTTTGGCCTGACGGCGTTGATCGGCAGACACCGCTTCAATTGGCACCCCAAACAGTTCCGAAGCGGTCCGGGTATGGACATCCTGGCCTTTCTGAAATGCTTCGATCAGCACGGGGTCCTGACTCAGATGAGCGAGCAAGCGCAGTTCGATCTGAGAATAGTCGGCTGACAACAGCACGTATCCCGACTCCGGCACAAACGCCGCACGAATGCGCCTGCCTTCCTCACTGCGGATGGGAATATTTTGCAGATTGGGATTACTCGAAGACAGTCGTCCGGTCGCAGTCACGGTTTGATTAAACGAGGTGTGAATACGTCCGGTCTTGGGGTGAATTAACTTTGGTAACGCATCGACGTAGGTATTCTGGAGCTTGGTAAACGCACGATACGCCAGAATCTTGGCTGGGAGAGGAAACTGTGCAGCCAGGGATTCCAAAACTGAAGAATCCGTGGAAGATCCGGTTTTCGTCTTCTTCCCTCGTGGTAAGCCTAATTTGTCGAAGAGAATAGTCTGGAGCTGTTGCGGCGAGGCCAGGTTAAATTCTTCTCCTGCCAGCGCATAAATCTCCGCTTCCAATGTACGTCGCTGTTGGCCAAACTCCTGCGAAAGGGTAGACAACAAATCCTGGTCAACCCGTATCCCAGCCAGTTCCATACGCGCCAGGACCAACACGAGAGGCACTTCCATTTCTGTAAAGAGCGTTTCCATCCCTTCTTCGCGCACCCGCGGGAAGAGGCGGTGGGCAAGCCGTAACGTGATGTCGGCATCTTCGCCAGAGTAGCGGGTCGCGTCAGCAACCGAAACCTCGGCAAAGTTCTTCTTGCCGTTATCGGTGACCGCCTCGTAGGTCAGCATGCGGTACTGCAGATGTTCCCAGGCCAGGTCGGTCAGGTTGTGACGCTTGTTCGGATTGAGCAAGTAGGACGCCAGCATCGTGTCCCCGGCCAGATTGCGTGGCCACAGTTCATATTGCGAGAGCACCATGATGTCGTACTTGGTATTCTGGCCGATCAGGGTGAGACGAG
>CAZCWX010000053.1:0-14025 GCA_964502465.1 uncultured Enterobacteriaceae bacterium
GAAATGGCCGGTCAGAATGAGGGCTCCAGTGGGCTGCACTTGTGTGGTGAGTACTTGCCACTGGGCGAAATCGGTAAAAGAGATCCGTTCGCTGATGTTGTCGTGCGTAAGCGTGTGCATATGGCAAAATTCTGCGATCAAGCGGCCGAGATTGCGCAGGCTTTCTCGTAGGATCTTGCGGTGTTCCCCAGCGCTTTTGTGCGGAAACGCGAGTGCCAGGTTCAGCAGCCCAACACGGCGGTGAGGGCGGTCGAGTATATACAGCAACCATCCCACCACCTCTCCGAGTCGAAAGGCGATACAAAAAGGTAGGCAACGAAAAAGAGAAAAACAAGAGAAAAAAAGCATGTACTCGACGCGCGCGACCGTGCGGCTTTTCTCGCGTGCTGGGCGGATAATTTTTCTCCGCCGAACTGGAGGAGCCGCAGGAGCAGGTTGGGAAACAGGCTCAGCAGAGGAAGGGGTGCCTTCAACAACCACTCTTGGAGTTTTCCTACTAGCCAAGATAGGGCTACGCACTTACAGTGGGGTCATCAGAGAAAGAGAAGCCGAAAGCCTCACGTTCTTTGGCTATCAAGTCGGCAACAACCTTCCGATCAATCTCTCGGTAGCGTTCGAGCGCTGCTAACGCTTTGTCTTCTCCACCGTTGGCAAGGGCCAACTCTTTGAGCTTATTCTTGATCCAACCAATGTGCCATTTCTCATCTTTTGTGACTTCGTGCAGGATGTGAAGAGTTTCAGGGTCGACGTCCGGTCGTCGTGCGTGTTCGAGGTAGCGGCGCTGGGCACGCTCCTCTACCACTACCGTGAGCGCGAACAGGTCAATCAGGGTCTTAGGAATACCGATTTCCTGGCCAAGTCGGGTCTGGTAGCCATCGGCGACACGGACTGGTGCCGCGCCGAGGTCCGCAATTCTTTTCGTCCAGAGCCAAGCGTGCCGCGTTTCGTCTGCAAGATGTTTGGAGAGTTTCACCTGGGTTTCACTGTCATCGACGCGCATGATGAGTTTAAGCAGCAAGGTCGAGCCCCGCAGTTCTCCGTCGCGGTAGTAGCTATACAAATGAATGATCCGTGGATCTACTGACATCACACCTATCCTCCACCAAAAAGTAGATGCACGGATGCCCTTCCCCTCAAGAGGCTTTTTCCGTCCATCTGAAGTTCGCTACCCTAATATAAGGAACCTACACAGAAAAGCAACGACCCTAACAAAAAGCTAAACTGTGGCAAATACTTAGCTTTTCATTGCCCAGGGAATTGCTGCACGACTCAGGTTTGACACTCGCGTCCTAACAGACTATGACCGGCTGGTAGCATATAAAGAAAGGGGGAACGGGAGAAACGGAAAATGGGGGAAACGAAGATGGGGAAACGGAGAAGCATCGATCATTACTCTACACGTTCTGTTATGGGTCTGAACCGTATGCGCCTGAACGCCTTAGCCTTAAATTTCATTTCATTCCGAGGGCCGAGGGCCGAGGGCCGACTGCTGACCGCGTTGATTGTTGTACTCCTCATGACTCTCCTCGGGTGCCAAAGAAAAACAGAACAGGCGCTCGTCGGTCAACCAGATGGGCCGTATCGGTTGGCGTTGTCTCTGTCGCCTCCCCAGCCGCATGTCGGCCAAGAAACTTCGTTGACGTATCGCATCACCGACGTGAAAACTCGACAGCCTCTGCGTGATCTGCAAGTCTTACACGAGCGGGCCTTGCACACGTTCATTGTCAGTCGCGATTTTCAGACGTTTACCCATACGCACCACGAAGACTTTTTTCCTTTGACCGCGCAGGATCTTGCTGATGCCACGTTTCACTATCCCCATGTTTTCCCTGCTGCGGGAGAGTATCTGATTGCTGGCGAATTTACTTACAAGGATCGGAGCTGGACGAAACAATTTACCATTATGGTCGCCGGTGAGGTGGCCCAGGGCCGTCCTGAAACAGATTTGCGCCGGAAGAAAAAGTTTGGCTCCTACCAGGTGTCGCTGACAACTTCGCCCGATCCGCCGGTCGCTGGACATGATGCTGAGTTGGTCACTCACTTAATGCGAGACGGCATGCCAGTCACGGACCTTGGACTCTACCTGGGTACTGAGGTACATATGGCAGCCTGGCGGCTCGATGGTGAACACTTTGGTCACCAACATACCTATACCCCGGAGATGGCAGCGATGATGGCGATGATGCGTGACCATACGAGTGATCCTGATCACATGGCAAAAATGATGGTGCAGATGATGAGCGGCCCTACCCAACAGGTGTACATTGGGCCTGAACTACCGGTTCATCATGTTTTCCCTACACCTGGCATCTACGTGCTTTTCTTCGAATGTGCTCCAGGGGGAACTCCGCTCGTTGCTGATTTTATGGTCGAAGTCGCTGAGTATAGTGAAGGAGCTGACACTACAGTGCACTCTATTGTCGCTCCTCATCATTCTTCTGGTTTTGCCTCATGAACTCCTGGATTTTTGTTCTTCCATGGATCGGGTCCCTGCTGATTGCCCCGGTGCTCGCGCTGGCCGGACACGGGTTCATAACGACCTTCGGCAACATCGAATGGCTTCCCGAGCCCGGTCGGACACCGGACAGTGCATGGTACCAAATAGATACCTGGCAGGAGGAAGGACAACTGCTGATCACGCGTGCTCCCGAAGAAAAAATCCGCCTGTGCTTAACTTTCGCGCGTGAGAAGCTCGCTGAGTTGGCAGCGATGGTGACGAGTGAGAATCCGCATGCCGCCGAGATCGCCGCGGACCGTTATCAATTCTATATTGATCGGGCCCGACACACCCTCGACCATGATCTTGCCGAGAAAGAACCAATGGCTGAGGTCATGGCCAACGCGTTGCTGGAACACCAATATATCCTGTCTGTTATTTATGAAGAGCTGCCGACTGAGACCCGTGCGATTGTGCCGCACGTTATTGCCATGGGGCAGGAACAGTATGCCCAGGTCTCTGGTCTCTTATCACCCAAGAAGAAGGGAGCACTATTCTTTAAGGAGGAAGAAGTACGGTGGTCTGTGCAAATGGCCACTCGTGCTGAGAGTCAGTAGTCAGCATACAGTAGCACCCAATGAGAAAGGGATAGGCATAGTCTGCCTATCCTCTGACAAGGAGGCAGGAAGCTCATGCCACGTTCCTCTCTGACCTCTCCACCAGCCCAACCTGAGCAAGACGCTGACACCGACCTCCCGTTTCCTGATCCGATCGTCTTGCCGATCGAGGATGTCATCGATCTCCATCCTTTTCAGCCGCACGAAATTCGCAGTGTGGTTGAAGAATATCTCCAAGCCTGCTGTGCGGCTGGCTTCACTGCTGTGCGGCTGATCCATGGCAAAGGAAAAGGCGTGCAGCGTGACAGTATCCGTGCGCTGCTAGCCCGACTGCCGTATGTGCACGCGTTTCACAACGCCCCACCCGAAGCCGGTGGCTGGGGGGCAACCGTGGTGGTGCTCGACGCAGATCTTGCAAATCCCCAGAGAAACGAGTAAGCCCCTAAAAAAGGTGAGAAAAACTGCCTGATAGCCAACTTCGAGGAGGCACCATGAAATTTAACTGGTTCCACCTAATGCCGTACCGCTATTTGCCAGACAACTTCAAGGAAGCGTACCCCAGCGTGTGGGTCAATATCCCCCCAGTGCTCTGTACGATCCGGAAAAGGGTCACTGACTGTATAACGATTATCTCGATGAGTTGGAATTCGCCGATCGTATGGGGTTCGACGGCATCTGCGTCAACGAACACCACCAGAATGGCTATGGTCTGATGCCCTCGCCAAACATCATAGCCGCGGCGATGGTCCGTCGCACTTCGCGGGCGGCCATTGTCGTCATGGGGAATAGCATCGTGCTCTACAATCCACCTGTCCGCGTGGCCGAAGAGTTTGCCATGCTTGACGTCATGAGTGGGGGGCGGCTCGTGGCGGGTTTCCCGGTCGGCACTTCCATGGATTCGAACTATTGCTATGGTCAGACCCCGGCGACGTTACGTGACAAATATCGAGAAGCGCACGACCTGATCATGCAAGCCTGGACCCGCCCAGAACCCTTTGCCTTTAATGGCAAATATACCCAATTGCGTTACGTCAACGTCTGGCCACGCCCCTTACAAAAGCCGCATCCACCGATTTGGATTCCAGGCGGTGGGTCGATCGAGACCTGGGACTTCTGCGCTGATTTTGATTACAACTATTCGTACCTGAGCTATTTTGGCTACAAACGTGCTGCCCAGGTGATGAAGGGTTTTTGGGAGGTGATCGACAAGAAAGGTCGGGACAACAATCCCTATCGCGCTGGCTTTGCCCAAGTCGTAGCGGTGGCGGAGACCGATGCCCTGGCGGAGAAAGAGTACGCTCCGCACCTTGACTACTTTTTCAACCGCTGCTTGCATGTCTCTGATAGTTTCGCCGATGCGCCAGGCTATCGCACGTTGAAGACCGTAGAGGCGGGCTTGAAGGCGCAAGTCGGTTCCCTGGCCGACATGCTTCGCCAAGGGCTTACCTGGAAACAGTTGGTGGACTTAGGCTTCATTATCGCTGGCTCTCCAGCCACCGTGCGTGAACAATTGCGCGAAGCGTTGAAAAGCCTGCATGTCGGTCAACTCATGATCTTGCAACACTTCGGTAATATCCCTCATGAGTTGACGCTCAAAAATACCCAGCTCTTCGCTCAGGAAGTCATGCCCCATATGAAAGACCTGTGGTCCGAGTGGGAAGATCGCTGGTGGCCGAAACCGATGGCCGAGACCGCGCAGACCCGCCAGGCCGCGCAAGCGTTGTGAGGGGAACAGCGATGAATGCCAACCGATGCACGACGACAAAAAAAGGAGGGACACTCATGCAGACAACTGACACCTTTGTCCAGGACCTACGGGTCTACATCAAAAGAGAGGATGAGCAGCCACTGCTGGGACCAAGTTTCTACAAGGCCGTGCTCAATGGCGAGTTATCGCGTGAACAACTCAAGAAATGGGCCCTCAACCTCTTCTATGTGACAGGTCAACACATCCGCGCTTTTGGCGGGATTTTTCTCAATACTGGCTTGGGGCCGCTCGATCAGAAAATCCGTCGTCACATTGTCGAAAATCTGATTGACGAAGAGACGATCATGGGCCGCGGCGATGACGCACACTGGATGCTGTCGATGCGTCTGGCGAAAGCCTTGGGCGCAACCGACGAAGAAATCTTACACCCAGTGGTGGCAAAGGAGGCGGTGGAGTATGTGACCTGGGTGATTGAACTTGGTCGCAAGGAATATAGTCTGGTGACATTAGCGGCGATGTCGCTTGGCGGCGAGACCCGGAGCGATAGTTCGATGCGCGGGTTTGTCAAAGCCTTGCGAGACCACTATAACTTGAGTAAAGAAGAGCTGGGTTTCTTCTATGCCCATATGGGTGAAGCCGAGGCGCATGGCGAGCCGGTATTCGACATGGTGCAAGAGTATGCCACGACAGAGGAACGGCAGCAAAAGATTCGTGAAAATATCAAGATCTGGTGCGAAAAGTTCAGTGCTGCCCAAGAGGGGGGATATCGAGTCGCCATGGGGCTAGACCAAGGGGTGCAAGTCCATTTGACGTAATGAGGAGTAAAGCAGGTGGGCAGTGTCCACCCTGCAGCTTAATTTTTATTGGCAGATTTACAACAGGCCTGTAGGAACGACTGAAGTTGCTACTACAACAGGAGCCCACAACCGATAAGGAGGGGTAACCAATGTATGATCTCGTTATTGAAAACGCTCGTATCTGTGACGGTACGGGCAAGCCGAGCTTTCATGGCAGCGTAGCGGTGAAAGACGGCCTGATTGTAGCGGTCGGCAAGAGCAATGGTGAGGCTGCAACCCGGAAGATTAATGCCGACGGCTTAGTATTGGCTCCGGGGTTCATCGACCCGCACACCCATTATGACGCGCAAGTCGCGTGGGATCCGCTGGTGACCTGTTCTTCCTGGCACGGCATTACCACCGTTGTCATGGGGAACTGTGGCGTCGGTGTAGCACCGGTCCGGCCCAAGCTGCGCGATATCGTAATGTGGGACTTAGTGAATGTCGAAGCGATTCCCTTTGAAGTCATGCAGCGCGGTATCGACTGGCAGTGGGAAACGCACGCCGAGTACCTTGATGCACTACAGAAACGTGGCATGGGTATCAACATCGCCTCATTAGCGGCGTTAACCCCGCTTCGCCACTACGCCATGGGTGAAGAGTCGTTCGAGCGGGCCGCAACGGCAGATGAAATCGCGACGATGCAGAAGCTATTGCGCGACGCGATGCGCGCTGGCGCGTTTGGCTTGACCTCGACGATTCTCAATAACCATATCGGTTATCAGGGGCGTCCGCTCGCCTGCCGCAATGCCAGCCGAGCGGAATTGTCTGCGCTTTGCCAGGTGCTGCGAGAAGAAGGCCGAGGGGCGATCGAAATTGCGCTGACTGGGACAAACGTCGGTTTTGTCGCTGACGATGAGTACGATTTGCTTGAATTCTTGGTGCGTGAGAGCCAGCGGCCGGTAACCTTTCTGGCGCTGTTCAATAAGCCTGGAAAGCCGGACTCGTACCTGGGCGCAGTCGAGAAGGTCAAACCTATCCTGGCCTGGGACAAGGCAGTCCCACAGGTGTCGTGTAGACCGCTGCGTATCCAGTTCAACATGCGTAATCCCTTTATCTTTGCTATCTTCTCGGCTTGGCATCCCGTATTCAACAAGAGCGTAGAAGAGCAGATGCAGCTCTATGGCGACCCCGGCTTCCGTCAGACGTTCCGCGACGAAATGGATCGACGACGTATCTTTGCTGGTCAATGGGGTCGCATGACAGTGATCGATGCCAAGAATCCCGAAGTACAAGCACATGTAGCGAGCAAAAAGACTGTCGCCCAGATTGCTCGCGATCAGGGCAAGGACCCGGTTGATGCGTTCCTGGATCTCGCCATTGCTGACAGACTCGAACTGCTGTTCGATCTGCAGGCATTTAATTTCGAGCCGGAGGGAGTAAAGAACCTGGTGAGCGATTCGCGCTTCCTGGTTGGCCTCTCCGATGGCGGCGCCCATGTGGATATGCTGTGTGATGCTGGCTATGCGACGTATCTCCTGGGGCGGTGGGTACGCGAACATCAAGTCCTGACGCTCGAAGAAGGCGTGCGCAAGCTGACCTCGGTTCCCGCCGATTTCTTCGGCATTCCTAAACGTGGTCGTATTGCACCAGGGTTGGTGGCGGACCTCACCCTCTTTGATCCAGAGACAGTTGACGCGAAGGATCCAGAGTATGTGTGGGATTTGCCCGGCGGCGGCAAACGGTTCGTTGCCAAGGCCAAGGGCATTACGATGACGATTGTCTCTGGTCAGATACTCTACCAGGATGGCGAGCATCAAGGCGGTCTGCCTGGTAAAGTCCTGCGGAGCTACGACGCGTAGAGAGAAAAAAGTGGGGCGGTGCGCGAGCCGCCCCTTTGACTTTTATTTTTTCAGCTTATCCCTCTACGATGACATGTTCTTGCGTGAAGAGAATGACGATTTCTTGCGAGTGGCTGGTTGCGCTCTGACGTGCGGCCTGACCTTCTGGTGTAGAAAAAACCTTCTCTAGCGCCTCTTTGCTCTCGAACCAGACTTCGGCAACGCCGTCGTAGCGCTGGTCCGCGCTCGTCGCGAGGTTGATGGCGTACTTTTTCAGACCAGGAAACTTCTTCACCAGCGTAGCATGCTCCTGCAACCACCATTGATGGAACGCTTCGAGGCTCATGCCTTCCGGTCGTTTCAATATCCCGATGACTTTGTACATACGATTCCTCCGACAGAACAGGAATCGGCCTTACCCTGTATAGCGCTCGACTCGATTCCGCCCTTTATGTTTCGCAGAGTAGAGAGCCTTGTCTGCCTCTTCAATCAGCTCTGGGAGACTCTGAGGATGGTCGCTCACGATGGCAGTCACACCGAAACTCATAGTCACCCGAAAAGGACCAGAGGGGTGAGAGAACGTCAACGACTGGACCATTTCACAGAGGCGCTCTGCCACCTTGGTGGCTTCTTCTAAGCCAGTTTCTGGGAGTAAAATCGCGAACTCCTCTCCCCCATAGCGAGCAACCAGGTCGGTGTTCCGGCAGTGCCGAAAGAGGGTTTGCCCTACTTCTCTCAAGACGATATCCCCATACAGATGGCCATGATGATCGTTCACTTGTTTGAAGTGATCAATGTCCCCCAATAATAACGAGAGGGGGTTGAGATAGCGATGTGCTCGCAGACATTCTTCGTACGCCCGTTCTTCAAAATGCCGGCGGTTACACAACCCGGTGAGTTTGTCTTCCCGTGCCATTTGTTCAAGCAGGGTTTGTTGTTCTTTTAAGTCTTTTTGGTAACGGACAATGCGCTCGGCGACACCAATCCGAGCTTTGAGTTCCGTCAGACTAAAAGGTTTTGTCAGGAAGTCGGCTGCGCCAAGTTCTAAGCCTTTGACTTTATCCTCAAGCGTCCCTCTCGCAGAAGTAATGATGATATGAAGATCCCGGAAGGCTTCATCCCCTTGGACGACGCGGCAGAACTCGAACCCGTCCATTTCTGGCATCATAATATCCAGCAAGACGATGTCCGGTTGGAATTCACGCAGACGGTGCAGCGCTTCTCTACCGGTGGCAGCAGTGCAGACACGATGCCCCATTCCTTTGACCATGAAAGAAACCATGTCGCGGATTTCTCGGTCATCGTCAACAATCAACACGCCGAGAGGTTCTTTAGTGGAGGAAAGAAAGGGGGCTTCTGTCTTAGGCAATGGAGAGGGGGGAGATGGATCCGGCTCCTTGAGTTTCATATTGTAGACGCTGGAAGAGAAGATCACAACATCCTTTCCAATCGGGACAAAACTGTCAAGGGGGAAGTCGGGATCTTGTCCACCTCAGGAGGTTTATGCAAAACGGCCAGTTTCAGGCTTTTCCTCCGGCTGCCTGACGACGCCTCTGGAGTTTCCGGGGCGGTGCGGGCGCAAGAATGGGTCGTAGACTCTTTTTCCAGGGGGATTCCTGTAACCAGTATGTCAACGCCGGAGCTGAGATAGGACGGCTCAGATAATACCCTTGTGCGAAATCACATCCAAAAGAGGCAAGCATATCCCACGTTGCCTGATCTTCTACTCCCTCAGCGGCGACCTGCAGGCCTAAATCATGCCCGAGATCAATCGTTGCCCGGACAATAGCTGCACTGCCTTCATCCTTGGTCATCCCAATGACTAAGGATTTGTCGATCTTGATTTCATCTACTGGTAATTGCTTGAGATACATAAGAGATGAGTAGCCCGTCCCAAAGTCGTCAATGGCAATCCTTATGCCCATCTCCCTGAAGCGAGTGAGGGCGACGAGCACCCGTTCCGGATTGTCGGCAACTGGATTCTCGGTAATCTCTATCTCCAAAGACGTCGGGGCAACCCCACTGACTTGCAGCATCCGAGCGACGAGGTCTGGGAGTTGGGGATCCTGCAAGTCGTGCTGCATGGAAAAGTTGACCGCAACACAGAGATCGAGTCCTTCCTGTTGCCAGAGAACACATTGGTGAAGCGCGGTACTCAGCACCCAAAAACTCAGAGATTTCATCAAACCTGTCTGTTCTGCGAGGACGATAAATTGTTCGGGAAGTAAAAGGCCGTGTTGGGGATGCTGCCAGCGGACTAGTGCCTCAACATAATTGATATTGACGCGGCCACTCGTGAGGTCCGCCTTGGGTTGGTAATACAAAAGAAATTGGTCATGCTTGAATGCCTCATGCAACTGGCCCGCGAGGATGAGGCGTTCTTGGCTGTAGGGGTCATGTTCGGCGGTATAGAGCGCATACCCGTTGCTCGCGTGCGCCGCAATATCTGTTGCAACATCGGCTCGATGCATCAGCGTTGGGGCATCGATACCGTGCTCGGGATACAAGGCAATACCGATGTTGGCTCTGACGTGAAGGGTGTGCCCTTCGATGACAAAAGGTTGTTCCAGAGCTTTGAGGGCGCGGCGAGCGACCAGCGCGGCGGCGGTGGTATCTCTACCAGCAGGCAGGAGCGCGGCGAACTCATCTCTGTCTACTCGTACAAGCGTGTCCGACTTTCGTAAGATACCCTGGAGCCGGGAACCTGCCTGCTGAAAAAGTGCTTCGCTCCACTGGTGACCAAACGTTTTGCTAATTTCCCGCAACCCCCGAAGACTAATAACAAGCACGGTTAGTGCTTTGTTCTTTTGCTGTGCCGCAAGAATAGCCTGTTGTAAGTAATCGTGGAACACAATATGGGAGGAGACCTCAGCCCAGACGTTGGGTAAGGTTCGACTCCTGAGAGGAGTTACTCGCCTTCCAGAGTCGGCACGCTCACGAGCGTTCATCACCAGGGCGGGGGACCCCCCAGTATCGTTGCGAAACCCTGAGGTTGTCGCTTCGAGCCTGCACCATAAGCCATTCTGATGACGCAAGCGAAGCTTGAATGGAGAAGAAGCTCCGAGATTTTGCAAAGTCTGAAAAAAGACCGTGCGCACTTCCTGCTCATTGGTTGCGTGGAGGTAGGCGAAGAGATTGGTCCCCAGCAGTTCACTGGACTTGTAGCCAAGGATGCGTTCGCTTGTTGAGCTGGCGAAATGGATGCTCCCATCAGCGGTGAGGATAAAGATGAGATTGGCGGAGTTTTCAATATCTGTGGGAAATCGCTCGGCATGGTCACTGAGCTTTTGTCTCATTTGAGCATAGACGCGGCGCTGCCGTGCCTCGCGGAGTTCCCGTTCGATGGCAGGAACCAGGCGCACGAGATTCTCTTTGAAGACATAGTCGTGTGCCCCAGCTTGCATGGCAAAAACCGCACTGCCCTCGTTGCTTTGGTCCGCTACGATAAGAAAGGGCAGATCGAGTCCTCTGTCCTGCAGCAGTTTCAATGCGGCCATCGCGCTCAGCCGTGGAAGGACATCGGAGAAAAGGACTAATTCCCAAGCTTGTCGATCAAGCGCCGCGGCCAGGGCTGCAGCAGTCTCGACCCGCTCCCACAGTGGTTCATAGCCCCCGTCTCGTAGAGTCTGTAGAAGCAACGCGGCATCGCTTGCCGAATAGGCGACGATTAAGGTGCGCAGAGGTATACTCATGAATTGCCGCTCCGTTGGAAGAACCCGATTCGCTTCACGTTAGCCCCTATGATCGACCTGACCTGTTCACGTGCCGAGCAGACTAAGGACCTGGGCAAGAATAACTGGGTCAATTATTGTGGTGCGGGCCTCTGGCCTGCCCTTCACAATGCAGGCGGGACGCCTACACCACAATATGAGAACGATCAACTTATTTCTGCTCGGCTCCTAAGTATGTATAAATAAAGCCCTTCCCCCGTAGTGGAGATTTGCTTTGTTGGTAAGATCGGTTTCTTTCCTGCGTTCTTTAGCCTGCGCTGTCCCTCGTCTGAGCGAGCGGCGCACTTGCTCTACGGAGGATTTCCCAGGTATGCCTCCCTGAGAGCGTTGCCTTGCGAATGAATTTCCGTTAGGGATAACAGCTCTTAACGAGAAAAGGGGGAGCCTATGGAATCTCGTCCACTGTCGCTGTTGCCCGAACAGTTTGGCCCATTACAGGGGGTACGGATTCTGTCCACTGGCAGCCTCATTGCACAGCCCTTTGCGGCTGCCCTGGCTGCGGAGGTTGGTGCCGAAGTGATTCAAGTTGAACGCCCAGGAGAAGGAGATGCGGCATGGCGCCACCTGGGGATGCAACTGCCCACGACAGATGGGAAAGGCAAGGTCGCTACAACCTGGATACAGGAACGGCGCAATGAGTTCTATGTGACGCTCGATTTCAGCCAACCTGAGGGGCGCGAACTCTTTCTGCAGTTGATCCAGACGTGTGACATCTGGATGGAGAGTTCGAAACCCGGATCCTATGCAAAATGGGGGTTGAGTGATGAGGTCGTGTTAAACACGAACCCGAAAATTGTGATCGCCCATGTCTCAGGGTACGGGCAAACTGGCCATCCCGATTATCTGGGGCGCGCTTCATACGATATGATCGGGCAAGCCTTTGGCGGATTGATGCATCAGACGGGCTTTCCTGATCCTGATCCGCCGGTGCGAGCGAATCCCTGGACTGCTGATTACATTACTGCTCTGTTCTGTCTATGGTCGTCGCTGGCTGGGTATATTTACGCTCAGCGGACTGGCAAAGGGCAGGTAATTGACGTATCGCAGTTTGAATCCATCCATCGGTTGCTTTCCGGTACGATGGTTGAGTACTTTTCCCAAGGATTCATTCGGAACCGCTCAGGCAACAAGGCGACCGCCTTCCAACCGTACGATGCCTTTCAGGCCAAAGACGGCTGGGTAGTCGTGGGCGCAGTCGGTCTTCCAGTCTTCTCTCGGGTCTGTCGGGTGCTTGGTTTGGATCCAGATGATGAAAAATGGAAAAATGCCCACTCTGATATCAATGCGCTGGAGGGGATCGAGTTCGACGCGCTGCTCCGTGGGTGGATTGCCGAGCGTACGGTTCAGGAAGTCGTCGAGACCCTGAACACTGCACAGGTGGCCTGTTGTCCAATCATGAACAGCAAAAACACCGCAGAAGATCCGCACTACCAGGCGCGCGGCGTTCATATCGAATGGGAAGACGGCCAGGTAGGGAAAGTGAAAGGCACGGGAGTAACACCGTTCTTTTCGCAGACACCCGGCAAGATTTGGCGCGGGTCAGTCCCGGTCGGGTACGACAACGAAACGATTTACACCCGCCTCGCTGGCCTCTCGCGGGAAAAAGTCGCCGCGTTGAAAGAAAAAGGCGTGATTTGACCCGGAAAGACAAGGAGCTTTTTCGCTGTCAACTGTCCAGGCAGAGTCTGTTGGGTCTATAAAGCTTGCCGTTGAGCGGACCAGTGCAACCACCCGGAGCAGTGCCCCAACCAACCCAATAAACCCGAGAGACTCGAGAGACTTCACTGAGTGCGAAGCTGAAAGCGCACTGCTGACGGAGAAGCATGCCGCTACTGGAAATCCGCGACTTGCGCAAGCGCTATGGTGCCGTCGAGGCGCTCAAAGGACTGTCTCTCAGTATAGAACGCGGAGAGTTCTTTGGACTGCTCGGTCCGAACGGTGCGGGGAAATCAACCACGATCAATATTCTCCTGGGGCTGATCTTGCCCGATGGGGGAACGATCCGGGTATTCGACCAAGACTTTGCCGCGGAACAGATAGCGATCCGCCGACGCATGAATGTTGCGGCGGCATTCACCAGTCTGAGCGGAGTGCTAACCGTTCGTGAGAACCTTAAAGTCTACGGTCATATTTATGGTGTCGGCAATCTCAATGGCAAAATCGCCGAACTGCTGGAGCGCTTCGAAATTGCTGATCTGGCCAATCGCAAATTACAACTCCTCAGCTCTGGTCAACACACGCGCGTGACCTTGTGCAAGGGATTGATTAACGACCCCGAACTACTCCTCCTTGACGAATGTACACTTGGGCTTGATCCAGATATTGCTGAGAAGACCCGGAGCGCCTTGAAAGAATTTCAGCGGGAGAAACAGACAACCATCATCTTTACTTCTCACAATATGAACGAGGTTGAAGAGCTGTGTGGACGCATTGCCTTTCTCAGCAAAGGAGAAATCCTCCGAATTGATACTGCTGAGCGGATTAAACGGTTGATTCCTCAGCAAATCCTCGAAGTGCGGTTCCAGCCAGGGACTGACCTGATGGCTATACAACAACAAAACGGCTCTTTGCATGCAGAACTGAGGGATGACTCGACGCTCCGCTTCGTGCTTGATGAGCCAGAGGGACAGTTAGATTTTTTACTGCGGCGACTGACACACGCCGGCGTGCACATTGCCGATGTGCAAATCACCAGACCGACGTTAGAAGACGTGTTCATCAAAGTAGCGAGAGGGGAGATATAAAAGCCTTCAGCAATCAGCAGTCAGCGAAGGCTACAGGCCCCAGGCTGTAGGGGATATCCCTTTGGCCGCAAGCTTCTAGCCTTTTTGAGTGTGACTGAGAGCTGATAGCGAATAACTGCACGCTCATCGCTCGATCATGCGTTATCATTTCAGCCAAGACCTGACCTGTAC
>CAZCWX010000054.1:0-12209 GCA_964502465.1 uncultured Enterobacteriaceae bacterium
CTGGGCCTGTTCCTCCAGGACTTCCTCCCTGTCCTTCTGCTCCTTTCCCTCTACCTCCTTCAGTAGCGAAAGTCTCGGCATTTCCGGTAGAAACGTTGCTATTGTCTCCACTCTGCAGCCCGATTTCTGGTACGGTTGGGGCTTCAGCCGGTGGAGATGGTTCGAGGTCTGGAAGTGTCCGTGCAACAGGGGGGGTTGGCTGCGAAGCAGGTTGCTTGCGCGGCTTTGGTGGGGGTGGAGGCTGAGGAGTACTGCGAACTTTTGGTGGTGGTGCTGGCGGAGCCGGTAGCTCGCCTGTTCCTGGAGGACCACCAGGTTCTCCTATAGGAAGAGGAATTGGTTGTTGAAAGATAGTGACCTGGAGTGTATGGCGGGAAGAGGGGAGTGGAGACATGAGAACCGTGGCAGCAAATGCCAACATGAGAATATGAGCACACAGGGAAAAAAGCAGAAAAGAACGATATGCTCTCAATGTGTCTCCCAACTCTTTTGGTCGTTCTTACCTCTGCGATGGGTGCCAGTACCATAGCACCCAGAGGCGTTCAAAACACCTTGAACAAATCGCTCCCTGTTCGTTTTGGGTATAGCGTAAGCAAAAGAGGAAAAGCCTCTTTATACCTACACGATAATACGATTGACGAGGCCCAGTACCTGAGCAGGGGGTTACGAGACCTCAGCAATTGCGGCGATGCGTGGAAAATCAGTGTGGACGATCAATTCATCTGCGAGGCGGTCATATGCCTGCGCGCGTTGTGTCACGGCATCGATAGGTGAGGCTGCCTCTAAGGGAACGAGTCCTTTTGCCGTGCGGATGCGATCAATGACACAGCGCCGGAATTGGCTATTATCAAATATCCCATGAATCGCTGTGGCCCAGACGCGACCATCAGAGGATTGTGTTCCTTCCGGTTCATTGATTAGGTGCCCACTCCGCTCGGTCAAGCAGAAGAGCGAGCGTGCAGATGCCTCCTGTTGGATCCGCCCAGCGTGGATCTCGTAGCCGGCAATGGCGAGTCCAGACATCCGCTCTTGTCCTTTGACCTGGGCAGTGACCTTCTTGTGTGCGAAATGTGTTGTCACTTCGAGAAGACCGAGTCCGACTGTCTCCGTCGTGTCGCTCTCAATGCGCTGTGGGTCGAGAATCCATTGACCGAGCATTTGGTACCCACCACAGATGCCAATCACCCAGCCGCCCTTACGCACGTGGCGGATGAGAGCGTCTTCCCAGCCAACCTGCCGTACCCAGCGCAAGTCGGCCACGGTGCTTTTACTGCCGGGTAGAATCAGCACCTCCAGAGAGGAAGCCAGCGCCGGATCGCTCAGGTACCGCACCGCGACGTCCGGTTCATCTTCCAGTGGAGTAAAGTCGGTGTAGTTGGAAATACGAGGCAGACGGATGACCCCCATTGTGATGGGCCGTGCTGAGAGAGGGGAAAGCGGACCATCCAAGATTGCTGCATCTTCCTGAGGAATACGTAGTGCACGAAGGTAGGGGATTACTCCTAAAATCGGCAGTCCTGTACGCTGCTCGAGAAAATGCAGACCACTCTCCAGTAATCTTATGTCCCCACGAAATTTATTAATCAAGAATCCTTGCACCCGGCGCCGCTCCGTAGATGAAAGTAACTCCAGGGTGCCGACGAGAGACGCAAAGACTCCGCCTTTATCAATGTCGGCAACGAGCAGGACCGGAGCATCCGCGAGGTCAGCAATCGCCCAGTTCACGATATCTCGTTCGCGTAAATTGACCTCTGCCGCGCCTCCCGCTCCTTCAATCATGACCAAATCGAACTGTTGGGCAAGGGTGCGGTAGCTTTCTACGATCTCCGGCCATGCCTCAGCACGGTACCGCTCATGATCATGGGCGCGCATATGAAAACGGACCTGACCACGAATCACCACCTGACACCCTGTATCTGTCTCCGGCTTGAGGAGCACAGGGTTCATGTCCACTGTGGGTTCTAGACCACAGGCTTCCGCTTGCACGGCTTGAGCACGACCAATCTCGCCACCGCTGGGACACACTGCGGCATTATTCGACATGTTTTGCGACTTGAAGGGCGCGACCCGCACTCCGGCGCGTGTGAATGCACGACCGAGTGCGGTGACGATGACACTTTTCCCGACGTCAGAGGCCGTTCCCATAATCATTAAGCTTTTTGCGCTCATCTCTTGCCCCTGGATCAAAGGCCGCTAATTGTGTGTAAAGGTGTGGTGCATCAAGAAACTGTGCAATGCGTTCCCCGTCTTTTTGTCCGCCAAGCTGGGCGAGAACGCTGATAAGGAAGAGGCAAAGGAAAGCCCTTGGCCTTCTTCCTTTTTTTGCCTACGAAAACAGGTTAAAGCGATAAAACACTCCAGACGTAAAGTTCCAGTCTGAGGTGAGCTGAATGCCATTGACCCGCCGGTACACGGCGAACTGCATAAGCGTGTATACCGCCATATTCTCGGTCAGGTGATAGCGTACCCCTGGGCTCAGGAACAATTCTTCTCTTCCCGTATCTGCTTGTTCCACACCAGGAGCGTGACCAATGTCGTCTCGATCCTTATAGTGAAAATTAATTTGAGCCAGCAGATCAAACTTACGGAACAATGGGTATGCGGTCCCGATATTGAGGAACATTTCTCCCCCTGGACTGTAGCCAAACTTGCCGACGCTGACTGGGAAGCGACCGATGGCTGTCATGAAGAATGGTGCTAGAGCTGCTTCCCGGCGAACTGTCGAAACGGAGAAATTCTTGACGAAGGAAAAGCCAACAATACCATCCCATGAACCATTTCCTGGTTGGAGGGTCAACTCAGCTTTTTCTCCTTCTCCGTTGCGCACTCCGGTGCGACCAGTGGGAAGTTTCATTCCGGCGATAAGCGAGAGAGAAGGATCGTATGGGGTTGCCTGTTGTAAGAGCAAGTAACGACCGGTGACCTGCATGTCGCCAAACTCGATATACCGCCAGCGATTGGGCACTCGAACAAGCTCAGTGTCTCCGAGGCCGCCACCGATAACCTCCTGCTCCTCATTATCGATATGTCGATGGAGCCGATCGAGAATCGGGAACAGTGCACCAATAGTGAAACGCGGAGTGATGCCATAATCGAGCGTGAACTTGTAGGTACTGTTGCGTGTGGAAACTTCATCATGCGGGCGAGGAAGTTCTCCCACGCGCGCACTACTGGTGCCGATATACGGGCGGTCTTGATCGATATATTCGTACACAAAGTTGAGATACAACTGCCCGCCTCCGAGGGGGTTCTCAACAAGGGACGAGGTTTCAATGGGACAAAAGGCCTGCCCACACGAGGCGAGCAGATGCTGAGGAATCGCGAACAGGGCGCACAGAACGAGTGCGCCGATCGCCAGGAGCGTATTTTTCATGTACATACCCCCTTCCGCTCACATCAGGGAATAATCGCCTGTAAGACGATCGGTCCACGCGGAACGAGATCCATAGCGGTTTCTCCATCATGGCCATGAGTTGTGGATGGGACTGGACCAAACGTTGACTCAGCGGTGATAATGACAGCATTCACGCCGAGGCCAGTGAGGTCGCCCTCTCGTGCACTAAAGTCACGATCTGCAGCAGTGCCGTCTGCCCGTGGGTAGATCGTGCCGAGATGCATGACGTGCCCCAACTCCCCGTCCTCTAAGCCAGCCAGCCACACGACGTACGAGTGAACGTGACAAGTCCAGGGACCAACCGGTTCTTCTTCACCGGTATCCTCGTGGTCGTGACCCTCGTGGGTACGTTCAGTCACTTCCATTGCATGGTCGTGTTCGCTCGTTTCTCCTTCCGGAGAGACGGGTGGTTCACAACTCGTTAGCCCGAGTTCGCCCCCGTGTCCTTTCAGCCGTGGGGCGGTCAACGTCGTGAGATTAATCGTGAGGGGGAGATTCTTACTCGGATCGATGGGAAATCCTGTAAGCTTCTCGAGCTTGATAACGCCTTTGGTCAGATCCACTGCCGTAGTGCCGCTGGCGTTCACAAAATCGGGGACATTGGGGTTTGAGACAAAAGCCACTCGTACCAAGTTCTTACTGCTTGACCCTCCGCCTTCGTGCCCAAAGACGGACGCAGCAATAGCGACGTTTAGGCAGGTTGCGAGGCTCATAACCGACGCTTTCTGAAAGTAGTTCATATTTTCCTCCATCGAGTCGTAACACATGCAAGGTCGAAAGTCGGCTCTTGCGCAAGGACTGCCATGCGCACAGAAGGGTGTGCAGAAGGCACAGGTATGGCCTGCTTGCTTCTGACGGGCAGTCAACGCGAGAGCGACAGCAGACTAAGGATACAAACTACAATGAGACAGATGGAGGACGGTCAGGCGGGGAAGGGGAAAGCTCTTGTGGAGGGAATGGTTCCTCTGCGATAGCCTGGCTCATCGGCAGCGGAACGAAGGGGGTGGACCAAAGAGCAGAGAGAAACTTGGCCACTGACGTTACTTCTGCTCCGTCCTGACCATTGTGGTGCAGGCAGCCATCGGGGCACATGACAATCGTTCCTGTGGTGTGTTTCTGGCTCGTATGGCAGTGGTGACCACGCTGAGAGAGTGGACATGATGCCCCGGGTTTCACAGCAATAGCTTGGCCGATTTTGTTGCACCGGGCACAGTTCGGTGCCGCCGGAAGCACGAAACTTGCCCCTGCAAACAAGTAGCAAAGAAAAGTAATCAGAGCACAGAGGCGCACAGGGACCATAGAGTTACTGAAAAGGGGGGTCTCCTTTCTGTGCTTTTCTACTCGCACGTTCGCTGGAGTGCAACCCCACAGCTCTACGCTCCTAATGCGCAAGCAGGTGAGCAATATAGACGAAGGCGACTCCAGTCAGCGTCACAAGGGGGAGCCATCGTGAGTTACTATCGGCATGCGCGGAAGGGAGCAAACTTGGTGCGCCCAGGTATAGAAACACGCCAGCAAACCAGCCCAGGAGCAGGGCGACCACTGGGGGAGGAACCATAAAGAGCGCTTGCGTCATCACGCCTGCAATCGGAGCGAACGCCGCGACACAGATCATCGCGGTTGTGGCTTGGAGTGTGTGATGGGTGCCTAACATTACTCCTGCCACGCTGACGCCATCGGCGAGCTTGTGTAACATCACCCCTGCTGCAATAGCCCAACCAATCTGCTCACCCGCCTGAAATCCTTGCCCAATGGCAAAACCATCCAAAAAGCTGTGCACCCCAATACCCGTTGCTCCTAAGAGTCCAGCATGATGCGCGTGTGAGTCGTGAGACGTGTGGGAGCGATCTGTGTTTCCGTGTGAGGCGCGCTCCAACAGATAAAACGAAAGAAACCCCAGCGTACAGGCAAATAAGAGATGATGATGATGCAGCCAACTGCGAGAAGACTCGAGGACCTCGAGCGCGTCTGGCACGACTTCCATGAGTGCCGCAGCAACAAGGGCTCCTGCACAGAAGGCATAGATAAGCCCGCGGTAGGCTTCGAGACGCAAAGCAAGCAACCCACCGCCTAGGGTGATCGTACAGGCAGCTCCAGAAACAACCAGTGCTTCCATTGACGGTGCAGGGGCAATGCTCAAGGCTCGTCGCTGGATGGGGTACGACTGTGCGCTGCGTGAGAGGGAGTCGGGCGCTCAACAGAGCGAGGTAACGGTTGTGCTCGGTTTATCTTCACAGAGTTGTTCTCACCTTCGGGGTCATTCGGGATCATAGGTAATGAGGCGGGCTGAATTAAAGACCACCAGCAAGGTACTGAGATTATGCAGTGCCGCAGCAATAAATGGATTGATCGCCCCAAGCGCGCCGATCAGAATGCCACCAGCATTGACGCCCAGTGCGATCGCATAATTCTGTCGAATGACTTGCAATGTTTGCTGACTGATACGTATGGTCGTGGCGACATGGCGGAGGTCATCGCCTGCCAGGGCAATATCGGCGGCTTCGATCGCGATGTCTGAGCCGGCTGTTCCCATGGCGATGCCCACATCAGCGAGGGCTAAGGCCGGAGCATCGTTAATGCCATCACCGACCATTGCTACCCGGTGGCCACTCGCCCGCAACGCACGGATCTGTTCGTACTTCTGTTCAGGGAGCAAGCCTGCGCGCCACGCGGTTAAGCCGACTGTTTGTGCGACCGATGCAGCCGATTCGGCACTATCCCCTGTAAGCATTAACAGGTGCTGCACGCCGGTTGCTCGCAGTGCAGCGAGCACAGCAGCAGTCTCGGCACGAATCTTATCTCGCACACCGATCAGACCGATGAGCTGGGTTTGATGGGCCACATACATCATCGTTTCTCCGGCAGCGGTGTGCTCAGCGTAGCGCGCCATAGCCTCGTCCGAAACTGGGACCGCGAAGTCAGCGAGCAACTGTCGGCTGCCGACCAACACACAATTCCCCTGCCAGTCGGCATGCATGCCCCGGCCCACCAGGATTTCGCATTCTTCGTGCGGGTCAATCACCAACTCGCGGTTCCGTGCGTGGTTGACCACTGCGAGGGCAAGGGGGTGTTGTGAATGGAGTTCGCCATTCGCTGCCAGCGACAGCACTTGATCGGGGGGGTGCTCGTTCGAGAAGGAAACAATGCGCTGCACACCAGGAGCCCCGACAGTCAACGTGCCGGTTTTGTCAAAGACAACGGTATCCAACTGAGCTGCGGCCTCGAGGTGCGTGCCGCCTTTAATCAAAATCCCCCGCTTGGCGCCGTTCCCGATCGCAGCACTCACCGCTGTCGGTGTCGCCATACCGGCTGCACAAGGGCAGGCGATGAGCAGCATGGTGAGCGCACGATTCACGTCTCGGGTGAGCGCGAAGACCCCCGCAGCCAGGGCAAAAGAAAAGGGGACAAAACGAGTAGAAAAACGCTCGCCAATCGTCTGGATGGGAGCACGAAGTTCCTGCGCTTCCTCGACGCGTTGAATCAAGCGTCCGACTGCCGTATCATCCCCGACCCTTTCGGCCCGTACCCGCAGGTCACCCGCCAACAGCACGGTCCCGGCATAGACCGGATCTCCCACGTTACGGATGACTGGGATACTCTCTCCTGTAATCGGGGCTTCGTTAATCGTGCCACAGCCAATTTCCACCACCCCATCCACCGCGATGCGTTGCCCGGCATAGATCGCGACCAGATCTCCTGGCTGCACCACAGCGAGAGGCCTTTCCACCTCAACCTTGTCTATCACCAGCCACACATTGGTGTCTTCAACCGAGAGCAACGCGCGAATGGCTTGACGGGTACGCCGTAATGTCAGCGCTTGCAGGTACTCCCCAAGGTTGAGGAGCCAGATGACCGTCAGTCCAGTGAGGCTCTCGCGCATAACGATGCTGGCAAGGGTCGCTGAACTGACTAAGGTATCGGTTGTGAGACCGCCGCGGTTGGTAAAGGTACGCACTGCCCCGCGTAAGAACGGATAGCCAGACACAATGGTTGCAAGCGCACTAAGAGCGAACAACGGAGGACTCCCCGCTAAGATACCGGGGCCAAACAATACGCGCTTCACGAGAAACCCGGACAAAACCACCCCGCCAAGAATCAGATTGCGCACCCGTTCTTGGAGTTCATGGTCACCGTGCTCATGGTCATGATCGTGTGTGTGGTCCCGTGTGGAGAGGTCGTGACGAGGGTGCTGGTGGTCATTGTTGGCAGTGAAGTTCTTCTGCCCAGTGTTTTGTTCTTGTTGCCAGGTTCGATAGGCTTCCAGGCTCAACGGTGAGGCGGTGAGAGCCGCGCGAACCAGCGTCTCCACTGTCTTTTGTGATAGGGTCTTGTCGTAATGGACCAGGATTCGTCCTGTTCGCGGATTTGCTTCTGCCGCACAAATTCCTGGTTGCTGTGTGAGGGCGATTACCGCAGCCGCTGCTCGCCGAGGCCGACCTCGTAAGAGTTCGACCTCGTACCGTATCCGTCCAGGGACGGCAGAACGTATCCGCAATCCATTGACTTTCTGCTGATGCATGGTGTTTTTTTACGCGGCGCCGTTGCCATTTTCCCCTTTTTGGGCTTCACTCTGCTCGGTATCGAGGTCTGCCTGTGCCTCGGCCGTAATATCCTCTAACCCCTCGCGCACGTCATCAACAATCGTGCGCGCAGCGCGCCCGAGAAGAATGCCGGCCTTGATAGTTTCGAGGGCTAGCGGGCGTACCACGTTACCAACGAGTGGTGCTGCTGCCTTCAACACGGGGGCTGCTACTGCTCCCAGTACGAACATCCCCACTCGTGAAGTGAGAAGCTGTGGCCATGGCATGATGGGTGCCTCCTCTTCAGGCGAAAAATCACTAGCTTTTCACAACCTATCAGCGATCGCGCTGTTCCGCTACTAGTGGCGACCTCTTACTAGCGCAACTCGGCTGCGTTATTACTGGGCTTTGTCTCTTCTTTCCTGTACTGTTGTTCCGCTATGAGACTTCCTTCTCCACGCCCTCTTAGCTTGTCGTCCGCATCGATCGGACGCTCCGCAGTGACCAGGCGAATGCTAATAAGACACACAAACAAGCTGCGGCCATTTGGCCGGGTGGATAATCATAGTGATCAGCTAGAATGAAGGAAACAATGCCCGTTCCCAAAGAGGCGACAGGAGCGACAACAAACAAGCTACGCACTTCACGGCACAGGTTCTTGGCGATGATAGCTGGAAGCACGAGACAGGCGAACGCATAAACGACGCCAGAGACATGGATCGAGAAGCCGACCACAAGGCCCAACCAAGCAGACAATACTCCCTCCCAGAAACCGACTCGCAGCCCCACGGCCTGAGCCATCTCAGGGTCTAATACCAACAGCAGTGCCGGGCGATGATAGATCGCCAAGGCTATTCCTGTGATGAACACAAGGATGGAGAAAATCCACACATCGGTTCGGGTGGCGCCGATGATCGTGCTCGACAAGAGCCGGTTGACCTCCTCCAGTCCGTGGGGGCTGTGGGACATCAGAAGAACGGAAAAGCTGGAAGAAAGAAGAAATACCCAGCCCGTGATCGCTTCGTGTGTTTCTTGACCGCCTGTCTTTCTTCCCCCTATCGTAACAAATGCGGCAAGGATTGCAAAAATACCTCCCACACTGGCGTGGAACACCTCCGAACGCCACCAACTGTATTCATCTGTTGTGATAAGACTGCCGAGCCACAGGGCAACAGCAATTCCCAGGAGTGAAGCTTGAGACACCGCCGCGCCAATAAAAATCTGATCGCGCGCGACGACGAGCACGCCGACAAGAGAGAGCAGAATCCCAATCAACCAACCAGAGAGATAGGCATTGTGAAAGAGAGACCAGGACGAGACAAAACTCTCGATCAAGCAGTTTCTCCGGAGGCGAGTGCGACTGCGGGGACTAACTTCTCGATGAAGCTATGCTCTTCAGTTCCATAGAGCCATTTGAGGTTCTTCTCAGTGAGAACGGCCTGACGCGGTCCGCTAATGACCGTTCCAGCATGGACAAGACCGACATGGGTTGCGTATCGCAGAACGAGCGTCAAGTTGTGGGTGACAAAAAGGAGGGTATGCTTCTCCTGGTGATTGAGCGTCATGAGGGTATGGAGGAGGGCTTCTTCAGTTGCCAGGTCCAAATTATTGGTCGGTTCGTCAAGAAAAAGCAAGGTAGGACGGCGCACTAATGCACGGGCAACTAAGGCGCGTTGGCGCTGGCCGCCAGAGAGAGACCAGTAGCTTTGCTTGGCCAGGTCTGCTAACCCCATTTTTTCTAAGGCCCAAGTCAGACGTTTGCGCTGCTCTTCCTTGCGCAGCGTAATCCCAACAAATCCGAGCTGAACGAATTCCTGAACGGTAGTAGGGAGCGTGGGGTTCAGGTCGCAGCGCTGCGGGACGAACCCGATACGCTCCCGCCGTCCAAGCTCTGGGTGCACCCAAAGCTGTCCGGTTTGGGGACGAAGCAGCCCTAAGAGAGCCCGGAGAAGGGTGGTTTTCCCGCCGCCATTCTGGCCAAGGAAAAACCAAAACTCTCCTGAGCGTACTTCGAGGTTGATATCGTGCAGAACGGTCTGCTGGCCATACCCCAGGGACAATCCAGTTGTCCGTAAAACGATATCAGCGCTCTCCATACGTACTCCTTACTTCTGAGCGACAAGCAGCGGCATGGCCATACAATGAATCGCACATGCGATCGACAGGCCTGTCCCAATTCTATTAATCCAGAATAAAGGAAAGGGTGGATTTTGTAAGGTTGCGACAAGCTCGGAGGCACCGCTAGACGATTTGTTCATGCGGTGGTCCCTCTTAACGCGACAACAACCTGTCGGACGTTGTAATCAACCATAGCAATATAATCGTCAGTTCCGGCTTGTGCACCGCTTTGGTTGGCCATATTGACAATCCGTGCTCCAGTATTTTCAGACACAAACCGCGCGTAGCGCGGATCGTAATAGGTTGCTGCCAGCACGACCTTGACGTCGTCAGCTTTCATCAGGTTGATAACCGCACCCAGGTGGGCCGTCGTTGGCGGAATGCCGGGCTTCGGTTCCAGGGTACCGATGACTGTGAGCCCAAAAAGACGGGCAAAGTATGGCCACATATTGTGGTCTACGATCACCTTGGTTCCGTAATAGGGGCGCATGAGACCAAGCCAGCCGCCAAGGAGGAGTTCTTCTCCCTGACTCTTGAGGAAAGCGTCCAGGCGTCCATGTTCAACAAGGAGGGCCAACTTTTCGAAATCATACTTCTGGTAGAGGAGTTCTCCTACGAGTGCGATGCCGAGCCGTTGGTGGAACGAATGGTAGCGTTCTGTAAAGGATTGACTGCTTTCTGGTCGCAGTTCACTGAGCTTGTCTCGAATCAACCGTGCAACTCTGAGCCCGTTCAGTGGATCCAGCAGATAGTGGGGGTTACCGAAGGGGTGGACGTCTCCCATCGAACGGTCCACTACCCCAGTGGGGATTTCGAGCGGAGTAATGACCGACGCTGCGTCAACATAACCACGGGCTCCTGGCAAGACACGTGGGTTCCGCGCATTCCGTAGGAGCACCGGAGCCCAAGCAATTTCCAAGTCCAATCCTCCCTGAATGTACATATCACATTCGCTCAGGGCCTTGATGAAGCTGGGTTTAGCTTCCACAAAATGGGGATCTTCTGTCGGTTTGGCGAAAACCGTCACTGATACGTGGTCTCCCCCCACTGCGCGGACCAGACTGCCAAGTTCCGGGACTGTCGCACACACTTGTAAAGGTTGTGCTCGCAGCGGAGTTGCTCCGAGCAGCGTGAATAAAAAACCAAGAACGTACACGCCATATTTCAGCTCTGGTGTTTGTACCATGCGGGATCTCCTTAATTGTATAAGGTCTCATTAATATTCATGAGCGGCATGTGCGCCGTAGAGCCATTCAAACCCTAACCAAACCGAATGGGCGTTCTTCGTGCTATTCACGAGAAAGTTCCCATGATCATAGTTGTACTGGAGGCGAATCCGTGAAAACTCGGTTGGGTGATAAACCAACAGCGGTGAGACACGCTGGCGATTAGCACGAAATGGATCATTCTTGCGGCCCCCGATGCTTTGGGCGCTGCCGCTGGCATATTCATACCGGACTCCAGCCGCCCACCTATAGTGGAACCCATAGAGAAATTGGGTATAGAGCCCCCAATCGTGCAACGTTCTCCCTGGGATCGTCGCGATCTCGTCTGGGTGTTCTTCATCAACCAAGGTGAAACGATCGGCCTTGAAATCGCGCCGCATAAATTCCATCTGCCAAAGGAAAAACGGCCACCCTCGGAAGTTGTTCGCCGGGCGCCATCGAGTTTTCAGATCGAGCCCGTAGATCCACGTGTCTCCGTCACTCCCTGAGGCGTTGGGACCGTAGAGCCCTGAGACCCCAATTGCGGTTGTCAGTTCAGGGTTAAAGTCCCAAGAATTTCTCCACCGCACGAGGTAGGCAAAATCCTTCATATGTCTCACATCGCGTTCCACAACTGGCCGGTTCCCAATCCCTTCATCACTAAAAGCGGCATTTTCTTCGGTTTCACCTTCATGCTCGTGCCCCGCTTCCTCTTCGTGCACATGCTCTTCGCCTCCACCATGTTCGTGCCTGCCTCCAAGGAAGCTGGTCATTGTCGCACCGTTGGCATTCTGCATGCCAAAGTGCAGTTCCGAGAACCATGGAGTAGGAAGGAGCTTGGAGAGTCGGAGCCCTGCCTGTCGCATGCCATCAGGACCAAAGAACCGATTGTTGATGATCGGCTGATCTTCCCAGTCCCACTGATGGGGATGCTGTGGGTTAATGATGCCAAACTCGGTGTAGAAAAACCCG
>CAZCWX010000055.1:0-25311 GCA_964502465.1 uncultured Enterobacteriaceae bacterium
CACCACTATTGGTCGCATCATCGAGTTGCTCAGTCACTTCCTCAAGGGCCTGCCCTTCGATAAACATCCGGTACCAGACCTCGCTGTTCAGTAACAGCCAGAGACGATTGCCATGATCAGCTTTGCCTGCCTGGTGTGCAGCCAGCAGCCTGTCGATCGTCGGCTGGGAAAAGATCCCGTGCTGGGCAAGATGCGCCTTGCGCAGAAACAGCTCAAAAAGTAGTCGATACTCCTCTTTCAGCATATATGGCAGCGCGGATGAGAAACCCTGTTTTGGCCGCTTCAGCAGCGGTTCAGGCAGATACCGCTTGGCTAACCGCATCTGGATATAGCGGAGCGCACGGCCTCTCACTTTGAGCCGCGTAGGCAACCGAGCGGCGAACTCGGCAATCTCATGATCCATAAAAGGGCTACGCGCCTCCAGTCCGTGCGCCATTGTCATCCGATCAAGAATCATCACCGAGTGATCTGGTAACCGCACCTGGCTGTCGGCATAGAGCATGCGATCAATCAGGTCAGCAGCACGGGCATGGGTAAAATGATCCCGAATTGCCGCTTCAGCATCACAGGCCCCACTGACCTCTTGCATCACTGGTCCATAGAGCTCCTGGCGGAGCGACCAATCAAAGTAGAAATATCCCAGGCTGCGGGCATAGCGTTCCCCGCTCTCGACGAACGACAGGCGGTGCAACCATTTGAGTTGATGCGCAGGGCTCTTGTACCAGTTACCGTCAGGAATCAAATGGAGCAAGGGACCGATCGCATACTTCCGCAGCGCGGGTGGCAACAAGGCGTAGTAGCTGGCGTAGAGGTTTCCATAGTAGCGATCATAGCCGCCGAACAACTCATCCCCACCGTCACCCCCAAGCACCACTTTCACATGCTCACGGGCCATCGCGGCAATCAAGTCAGAACACACCGACAAAGGATCAGACGGCTCATCTAAATGCCAGACCAAGCGTGGCAAGCTGTGGATAAGGGATGGGATAATTGTCTTCTCGCGGTGTCGTGTCCCGTACTGCTCTGCTACCAAACGCGCGTACGGGGCTTCGTCATAGTCCCCATATGGCAAGGCAACCGAAAAGGTTTGGATCGGTTCTGTGGCAACATGCTTCATGAGCAACGCCACGACCAGCGTAGAGTCCAGCCCGCCGCTCAGGAAGGCGCCGACCGGGACATCGCTCACCAGATGCAGCCTGAGGCAGTCAATTAACCGTTGTTCGAGTTCATCAACAAGATCATCGTCGGATCCAGACAGCTTCGGCTCATAGGTGAGATCCCAGTAGCGCTCAATGTGGAGTCCTGCCTTCTCGTCAAACGTGAGGGAATGCGCTGGGGCCAGCTTGCGAATTGCGCGAAACATACTGCTCGGAGGGGCAATAAGACGGAGCGTGAGGTACTGATCGAGCGCTGCCAGATCCAGCTCCGCCAGCGAGGGGTCGAGGGCGAGCAGCGCTTTGATTTCCGAAGCAAACAACAGTTCGTGGCCGCGTTGGACGAAAAAGAACGGTTTCTGCCCCAGTCGGTCACGGGCGGCAAAGAGACGGCGCCGCTTCTCATCCCAGATGGCAAAAGCGAACATGCCTCGCAGTTGTTTGACACACTCGGGCCCGTATTCCTCGTAGAGATGCACAATGACTTCGGTATCACTGTGTGTGTGGAACTGGTGGCCGCGGCGCAGCAATTTCTCGTGGAGTTCATGATAATTGTAGATTTCGCCATTAAAAGTAATCCACATCGTGCCATCTTCATTGGCCAGGGGCTGCCCGCCGGTGTGCAGATCGATAATACTGAGTCGGCGATGGCCCAGACCTGCGGCACCATTCACATATACCCCCTGGCCATCTGGGCCACGGTGAGAGAGCGCGTCCATCATGAACTGGATATCACGCTGCTGCACTCCATCGAAGTTCACTCTGCCACAAATGCCACACATCAGTACGGATCCTTTCACTCTCTCATTGCCTGTACACGCGGAGAAGAGAAGAGCACTTCTTTCATCGGTGTGTACGGTTCATTATGGTGGGGAAATATCCTCGGCGGTCATGAAACGGCCGCTCAGCGTATTCCAGGAATCGTACTCGTCGATCCCAGTGAGAATCAAGGTGATACATTTCCTGGTGCCTTACTGCACTTCACTCACACTTTCTCTTCCTGGTTTCTGACTCAGCATACTGAGACCATAAACACTATACAGCAGTCCACCAGGCAACAACGACACAATGGCCAGGATGTGACTCCCGAGGCCCAACGAAAAGGCCTCCGAACGAGCAACACCGATCAGCCCGAGAAAGTAGACAAACGCTCCTTCTTGAATGCCGAAACCATCCAGGGAAATAGGTAATCGCACGAGCACTAACGTAATGGGCACTAAAATAAAGAAATACAGCAGAGGCACGTGAATATTAAAGGCTAGCGCCAGGAAATAGGTCCAAAAGAGAGGGAAGAGGGTTTCGATGAGCGACAGCGCGAGAAACGTGAACAGTGTCGCTTTGCAATGTCGATAGGCTGCATAGGATTGGTACAGTTCCCGCGCCTTCGCCACGAACTTATGATGCTCAACATGTACCCCCCGACGCGCCACTGCCGTATTGAGGCGACGCAGTACGGCAGTATTGAGAGAAAGATAGACAGCGGCTGTACACAGCATGAGCAGGGCTGCGAATATGCCAAATAAGTTCCACATGCCACTAAAGAAGTGCTGGCCAAACACGGCTATGCTCAATATTATACTGACGAGCACGAAGGTAAACTGGGAAATAAAGCCCAAAGCTCGCTCGATGACGATAGTTGAAATCTCGTCGGCTGTGCCATAGCCACCTCTGACCACTGCATAGACACGCAGAGCATCACTGCCAACCGTCGCCGGGAGAAACACCCCCAGAAAGCTTGACACCCAGTAGGTGCCGATAGCGCTCGTCATTGGCAGTCTAATGCCCTTCGGTTTCAGCAAGAGAGTCCACTTATAGGCCATCAACACACGGTCGCCCAGTGCGATGATGAAGGCCAGGAACAAATAGATGGGCTGGCCGTGTATCAGAACGGCGAGGGTTTCCCCAACGTCAACGGTATAGAGCAAGAAGACCACTAATCCGCTGCTCAACAGCAACCGCAACCACCACTGTATTTTCTTCATCGCCACTCAGGAAACTACATTGCGCTCTTTGAGCGCACGCAGAGAGACTGTGCTCCGTCCATCATCTGTTCGATTGCTATGGCAGCCGGGGGTCAGTCCGGTCTCGAGCGATTTCAGCGGTAATTTTCTTGTATTTGAGAGACTCACCAGTCCCTGTATTTGGCGACACGCCATCGCCTCGCGAAAGATCTCTTCATATCGTTCGGCGCAGCGATCAATAAAGAGATCGTTCACCCGCCGAAGGTTTTCCTGTCCGACCCTCAGCCGCAGGTCACGATCTTTAATCAGACAGCGACAGTAGTCCACGAAACTCTCAAGGTCATTCAGCGCAGGAAGATACCCGGTCGTGGTGTGCTCGAGAAAATCGGTCTGACCGCCATAATTGTAACAGACGATCGGCAGGCCACAGGCCATCGCTTCCAGAAACACCAAACCAAATCCTTCATGCTGACTCGTTGAGACATAAAAATCGCACATCTGCAGAAGACGAAATTTTTCGGCTTCTTCTACATGCCCAACGAAACAGATATGGTTCTCCAAATGTTTTTTGGCGGACTCCTCTTTGAGCAAGGTCTCCTCTGGTCCACTGCCGATGATCAGGAGGCGTACCCTCTCCTGTCTCAGCGCCTGCATGGCGGTAAGAAGCTGTGAGGTCGCTTTGCGGGGGATCAGCCGTCCAACTGTGACAAGGAGCACCTCGTCTTGCGCAAAACCATACTGCTGTCGGGAAGCAGCGTCTTGCTCAGGTCTTTGGATACCGAGCGGAATATAGACTCCTTCAATCTCTGGGGTATAAAACCGCCGCATATTCTCGAGCGTGTTAGTCGACGCCCATACCACCATATTCGAACGCCGCAACAACCATCGTATCCATGCTCGCAATAAGAGATGGCGATGAGGAGAGAGGCGTTTGCTGGGATCGTAGAGGTCTCCGCCCAGGGGCGACAGCACATGAGGAATCCCCCCGAGCCGAGCCAATATATCGCCTACCGGCCCAGAAGGAAGCACAAAATGAGTGTTGATCACATCATAGTGATTGTCCTGGAGGAGTTTTTTCCCGACTTTTATCCCCCTGGGAATAAATGCCGCCATTGATAAGAGGTTCGCGACCTCAGCTTGTCGGCGGAAGAGCACGGGGACACGAACGACCCGCACGCCATTCTCCATACTCTCCTGCGGCAGGCCTAGGCCTTGCGAGGTTAACACAGTCACCTCATGGCGCTTTGCCATTTCCTGAGCCAGCAAGGCGTTGATGACTCCTCCTCCCCCCCCCAGAGGTGGATATTCGTAGTTGCAGAATAATATACGCATATTGCTGATCCTGTATGCGGTAGCGCGCGTCGCCGTCACCTCGGCGATCTTTATTTTTTCTTCTTGCAAGCCGCCCCGATCTTTTTGGTGAAAATCTTATTGGTTTTGCCGTACAAGAGAAAACTGAAACGGAAAAAGAGGGTGTACAACCGATCTAACAGGATAAGGACATAGTTAAGGGGGTTTTTGTAGAACACATATAAATTCAGCGGGATGATCTGTATCTCCTCAAAGCGAGAGTATTCCAGCACTTGTCGCAAAGTATACTCGGTAAACGTATTGTAATGATCGAAATTTTGCGCGAGCGCCTCGGCGCCAGTTATGGGGTTGGCGCCATTCAGCACATGGACGATCAACGTTCCACCCGGTTTGAGACTCTCACGACACAGTGTGAGGAAGATGACGATCTCTTCTTTTGTCAGGTGATTGAGTTCTTGTTCACAAAAAATCACATCGTAGTGTTCTTTGCGCTTCTCGATGAAAGAAAAAGCCGCTGCGACTCGGCAATTGAGCTGTTTCGCTTTCGCGTACCTCACCTTCTCAGGAAAGGAATCAATGCCAAGCACGTTGCTGTAGCCTTGTTTGGTCAACAGGTCGACGAAGTATCCCGGTCCACAACTGACGACAAGAATATTGGCGCTTTTCTCTTGAGGGACATACCTGAGATAATTGTGCTTATAGAATTGATAAAATGAGGTATATCCTTTTTCTATGTTTTCTGGAGCCTCCCAGAAAGAGTCAAACGGCTCAATCTTCGCTGTCAGTTCCCACACCGACGGAGCACTCTCTTTCTCCAGGTTTGCTAACATGTTTCATTCTCCCGTTCGCTCTGCATCGTGCGCTACGCCACGATAGCTTCTCAACACCCTGCGCTTCTCCGTCAGGTTTTATCAGCCCTCACTCCCGTTCATTAATTCCTGATCTGCGTGGAGAAGACCGTTGTGTTGACCCAGCCGGTTTTCACCTTCCGGTCTGGTGTACTGTGGAAAAGCGGCTTGTACCTCTTGCAATTCTTTTTGCCGACGGGCTTCATCCCAGCCTAACTCTCCTGCCATCAAGTCGGCACAGATGCGTAAGGCCCCTTCGCCCGGATGCCCTCCGGTACCCAGATCAGTCCTGCGAAACACCACATCGCCTAATTTCTGGGCCATTTCCTCACGCACAGCCTGGACCACTTCGGCTTTGAGAACCGTTGAGCTCCCTATGGTCTCCGCCCAGTGGGGATTTTCCTGCAGATGATGGAGCACCCTGCTGTACTCAGAACCATGACCGTGCACCAGCGAGTGCATTGCTGCCATACTTACGGCAGGAGGGCGTTCTTCAATGGCTTGTTGGAGAAACGGCGCAAAGTAGTCGATTTGTCCACCATAGATTGGCATCTTTGCCGTCGCGGGCCGCCGGGTTTTTCTCCCAAGCTGCTCGCATAACAAGTCAACGGCCTTTGCCGCGTCGCCCCGTGCAGTGGTGTACCGTATGCCAATCAACGTCACCAACCCTCGCACTCCATGGACGCGGGCATGGTCGACAATACGGGAACGTTTTCCATAACTCAGGTCAGTTGCTCCCGGTTTATTTTCTCCAAATAGCACCAGGCCAGCGTTCCACATGGAGACATCACTCAGAGTCAGGTGGAGCGTGGGATAGGCCTGGTTGATTTCATCGATGAACCCGTGCAGGTCTTCTTCGGACACGGTGAACTCATCGGGTGCCCCTTGATGCACCACATGCCAGACTCCAACCAGTGTATAGTTGCGCCAGGGGGCGAGAAAAAGGTGGCGCTGTTGTCGGCTGAGGAGCGCGTCAGGATCTTGGGTTCTCCCCGTGACGGCAAGAGCATACTCCCCTACTAACCGGCGGCCAACGATAAAGCAGGCATCTCTTGAATAGGTCCCCCTCGGGGACAGCCCAAGCCCATTGTGGAAGCGGAGGAGCTGCTCCGCCCATGGTCCAGCAGCATTCAACACGCTTTTTGCCTGGATACTGAATTGTTCTCCCGTCAGCGTGTCTTTCACTGCAATGCCACAAACACGATCTCCAGACCGAAGCAATTTCGTCGCTTCGAGGTAATTTGCCGCTTCAGCTCCAGCCTCGACAGCAGACCACAGAAACGACAGGGCAAGCCGCTGGGGACTGTACATCTGACCATCGTGAATGATGACGCTTCCGGTCAGGCCCTCTTGGTTGAGGTGGGGAAAAAGCTCAAGAACTTCCCGCCGGGAAAGCAACTGCCCACCTGGAATACGTCTCTCTGGATCGTGAATGCCACGATTGCGGTCGAACGTCACCAGGTCGTACAACAAAAGCCCCAGAGACAGGAGTTCTTTGCCCTTCATTCCGTGGCCGTAGGTCGGGATAACAATGGGAAGAGGGCGCACCAGGTGAGGCGCAATGCGCAGCAAGGCGCTTCGCTCCCGACTCGATTCACGCACGCGCACGAAATCGGCATGCTGCAGATAGCGAATCCCACCATGGACAATCTTAAAGCAGTGCGCAGAGGTGGCGTGAGCAAAATCACCCTTTTCGACCAGAGCGACCGACAGGCCGCGTAAGATTGCATCCCAGGCAGCACAGATCCCAAAGATTCCACCGCCCACGATAACCAGATCATATTCCTTCTCAGCCAGTGCTCCTACATTCCTTCTCACACTACCCTCATCAGTTTGCGCAAGATGCCGGCCAGTATCTATTACCCCATACGTCAGTGCATAGAACACGCGCGGGACCGAAGCGTCACCAAGACCATTACGCCACCGCAGTATTCACCCCTCTGCATGGAGAAGTTCTTAGTATGCTCCCTCGCCACGCAACACTACCGGAATTGTCTTCATGAGAATCTTCATATCTAAACCCAAAGACCAACTGTCAATGTATTCGAGATCCAGCCGCACCCATTCGTCGAAACTAGTATTGCTGCGGCCATTGACTTGCCAGAGGCAGGTGAGCCCAGGCTTGACGCTAAAGCGGCGTTTGTGCCAGTGCCGGTCGATTTGCTCGACGTCGCGTACAGGGAGAGGCCTGGGACCAACGAGGCTCATGTCTCCCTTCAGCACATTGAAGAGCTGTGGTAACTCATCAATACTGAACCGCCGGAGGAACCTCCCGATTCGCGTAACACGCGGGTCATTTTTTATTTTGAAGACAGGACCATTGGCCTCATTCAGATGTTCGAGCTGTTTTTGTTGCTTTTCTGCTTCCTTGCTCATCGTTCGGAACTTGAGCAGCAAAAACCGCCTTTTATTATGCCCGACACGCTCTTGCCGAAAGAAAATAGGGCCGGGTGATTTGAGCTTAATCATGACGGCAACGACCGCGAAAAGCGGCGATAGGAGCAACAATAAAGTGAGGCTCCCGACGATATCGATGCCTCTTTTGGTCACGAGGGGCCAATCTTCTGGCGGACCAGACCGCACAGTGACAACCGGCACCCCATCCAGTTCGTCTACTTGAGGTCTCGCAATCCGCAGATTGAACATTTCTGTCCAGATCCGGATGATCACACCTTGTTCCTCACAGAGGCGAACAATAGTTTCCACCATGCACTGGTAATTGTCCAAAGGAAGGGCAACAAATACTTCATCAACCGGTGCAGAGGTCACCAATGCCTGCAGTTCAGCCAACGCAGCAAGGTTTTGGTCATTTTTTTGGATTTCTCCTATCGCGATGACTCGACATACCTGATAGCCAAGACTCGGATCCTTCGTCACACGCTCGGCGAGCTCAGTCGCACTGACACCCTCTCCTACCACAATAACGTTGCGCAGGTTCCTTCCATGCAGGCGGGCAAAGCGGAGAACCCACTGGCCGATGAACCAGGACAGCATAAGAGAACAAAAGGTCAGCAGCCAAAAGAGGAGGAGGAATTGATTCGTGGCAAAGTGCAGGGTTAACGGCCACCGTAGGAGAAAAAGCACACCGACTAACAACGTCGCCGCTATAAAGACTTCTACACTTCGCCGAGTCTGGCGAGACAGCCGATGCGACCGATACAATCCACAACTGGCAAAGATTATCGCACACAAGATCAGGTAGCCGCAGAAGAGAAACACATTGGCTACCTTGACCCGAATCAATAACACGTAGGTGAAACTTGACCAGGCATTCGACCACGTCGTAAAAGAACTGGCACTCATCGCTAAGGAGACTAAGAACGTGAGGCACACGATTGCCAGGTCAGCGACTTTCGCTACCGAGATCAATGTTCTCCGTCGGAAATTGTGTGACATAGAAGACTCTAGTGTGAGAGTAAGCGCCTTCGCGCTTGGCGGTGGTTAGAGAGATACTTCCTTTTGCCGCCACACGCATCGGAGTGGTAGGAGGCCATGGGCCTATTGTTCATGGTCCCGCTCTCTTATTTGCCGTTGGAGAGCGCTGCTCCTCGAGGGTCAAGTTTTTCTCTTCGCTCCCACTGTTCATCTCCTTCATTTACGAACGGACTGGTATAGTAGGATGTATACGAGCTTCGGTATTCGGTGTACTCAGGGCCTTGGATATCTACGCCGTTAATGACGACCCCAAGAACCTTCGCTTTGACATAATTGAGCCGCTCTCGAGCTTTTCTCGCGACATTGCGTGGGACTTCCTGCGCTCTGACCACGAGAATTACTCCATCAACAACGGTAGACAGAAAGATGGTGTCCGTTATTGGCACCAGTGGCGCAGAATCGATGACGATAAAGCGAAATTTTGATTCTAATGATTCGATCATCTCCCGCATTCTCTCAGAACTTAAGAGTTCAACTGGATTCGGCGGCATTTTGCCCCTGGGGAGAAGAAAGAGATTAGTGATCGCGGTCGGTTGGATCATGTCAGTGGCATTGCCATTGCCGGTCAAGACGTTTACCAGGCCACCGTTGTTCCCTAATCCTAAGAGTCTATGGCAGATCCCCCGCCGGAGGTCAGCATCGACCAGGAGGACCGGCTCGCCTAGCTGAGCAAAGCTGATGGCAAGGTTGACCGCTGTCACGGTCTTGCCTTCCTGAGGCTGCGAGCTGGTGATGAGAAGGGTTCGCGGAGGCCTGCCGGCTATTGAAAAAAGAATAGAGGTCCGCACAGTTCGATACGATTCAGTGACGATAGAAAACGGGTGGTGGGCCACCATCAGCTCTCTTTTATTGCCGTTTTTTTGCGCTACCGAGCCTCCGGGGAGGGTAAGATGGTTCTGGTTCGCCACACTATTTTCGCGTTTATCAAGCCGTCGCACATCAGGCACCATACCAAGAGTGGGCAAGCGCAGAGAACGCCCGACATCCTCAGGCGTTCTTAAGGTATTGTCGAGATGGTGCCGGAAAATGGCTAGGGCTGAGCCACCGAGAAGACCAACGATCATACTAAGAAAGATAGTCACTGTCGCGCTCGTAGAATTCGGCTCGAGTGGCCATTCAGCTCGATCGGTGATTTGGATGTTGGAGACCGGCACATCTCCGGCCAGGTCTGTTTCCTTGGTTCTCTTCAATACATTTTCATACAGCGTGCGATTCGATGCGGCTTCTCGCTCAAGCAGCGTATGCTCGACAATCTTCTCTTGCAGATCCAGGGCGGTTTGCTTTTCTCGACTCATCTCGGCTGTCAGTGCTTCTTCCTTCTCCTTGGCGGCTAAATAGTCCGATTCGATCGAACGCACAATGCGCTGGAGTTCCTGATCCAAACGGCCATTGGCCAGATCAATCTGTTCTTGCAACTGTGCGACCCGAGGATATGTCGGGGTGAATTTAGTCGTCATGCGCGCATGCTCAGCTTCGAGCGTGGCAACTTGCTCCTTCAGCCGTTGGACAAAATTGTTGTCGATCACCTGGGATAGTAACCGGTTGTTCCGCTGCTGCACGATGCGGTAGAGCGATTCTTGATCAATCCTTTTCGCCTGCGCTTCTGTCAGCGCGCGATTCAAGCCCATGAGTCGCTCAACCAGCAGATTTTCTCCTTTTTCTAAGGACGTGATCTGATGAGCTTTGCGAAAACGATTTAACGCCTCTTCAGAGTGCTCAACCTTCGTTTTGATCTCCTCGAGTTTTTCTTCGAGGAACTGTCGCGCTTCTGTGGTTAACTCAAAGCGGGTCTGCAGGCTCATGCGAATAAATGTGGCAGCGTGAGCGTTCGCTATCTCTTGGGACAGACTCGCATCAATCGAGGTAAACCCTATCATCACCAACTGGGATTTCTCTACCGGACTGATTGAGAGAGCAGAGAGGTAATAAGTGATCAGGGAGGGATGCACCCCGAGTTCAAATCCCTGAGGGTCTCCGGTCGCTGCCCTATTGCTTTGATCCTGCGACGGCAGCAATGGTTGAATCCATTGGGTGCTGTATTTGACAAAACCCTGTATCTCTGTCCGAACCCAGGAGATGAGACTCTCAGGGCTGCGAAAACGCGGGTCGCCTACCAGATTGAGATCTTTGATGACCCGAGCAGCAAGCGTTCGGCTCTTCAAAAGGTTAAATTGCGTCTGGTAGTAATCTCCCTCCCTACTGATGGCCCGACTAGGATCAATGATGTCCGGCATACCGGTAATATTCAGAGGTTGGTTCTGGATGCGGATCACCGCTGCGGCGGTGTAGACAGGCTCTTTTTTTTGAATAGCGAGGATCGCAATAAGAACAACCCCGAGGAAAAAAATCAGGATTGTCCAGCGGTATTTCAACACCGCAATGACATAATCATGGACATTTGCCTTCCCTTCTTCTTCGAAAGAGTCAACTTGCTCGGCAGGAACAGCAGGATGGCGAGTTGTATAAGGCGATACTTCTTGCATTTTTTTACCCTTTTCGATCAGTTCTGCGCAGGTCTCTCAACATGTGCATGCTAGAGAGCATGAGCACTCTAGCGACGGCCAGCTCCTCCTCCTCCCCTGCCAAAACCGAAGCCGAACGTCTGTGACCGAATACCGAAACCGATAGACCCAAGGATTTGCGAGACGATGAGCTTCGCCGTGCTGGGAGGCACCACAATGACGTCGTTTTCGCTAATCTGGATGTCTGGGGCCTGTAGAGCCTGGATCTTCGAGAGATCACATTTAAGGATCTGCACTTCCCCTGACCCTCCCTCATTGCGGAAAATGGTAATATCGCTCTGCTTTGCATCTCCATCTATCCCTCCAGCCACAGTCAACGCCTGACTGAGCGTGTATGGGCGCAGGAGTGCATAGGCCCCAGGCTTTCCCACATAGCCATCGACAAAGAAGGTGCCGGCTAAGGGAATATTCACGACATCACCCTGACGGACATATAAATTAATTTCCCCACTCTGATCTTGAGAAAGCTCAGCGAGATTGATGACGTAGGTCCGCGCTTCTTCGCCTTCTTGCCGCGAGACGTGGATCATGAAGCCGGCCTCCTCTCCTACCCCTCCGGCCATGGCTAAAAGGTCTCGTAGCCTTCTCGGCCCGACAATCTGGTACACCCCGGGGTTTTTTACCGCTCCCAACACAGAGACCCCCTGGCTGTGGTATTCCATCACCGCTACTCCTACCTCTGGTTCACGCATGAATTTCTTATATCTCTCTCGTAAGGTCTGTTCTAATTCAGTAGGGGTCTGTCCGTGTACCGCCACTGCTTCAATCAACGGGAGGGTGATCACCCCTTCCTCGCTGACTCGCACCTGCACCTTCCCCGGGAATCCATCCTCGGATTCATCTACGTTGTAAAAAGTAACGGCTAAAACGTCTTGCGGGCCGATTTGATAGTCTTGGGGCTTCTCAGGCCGCAAGTCTGCCCGCAAAGCAATATCTCGGTTGAAATCTGCCACAGGTGAGGTCGCAAGGTTCTGACTCATCGCTAAATCCGTCGCTCTTCTTTGATCCACACCTGCACAACCGCCTAGAAGAAGAACGAACAGGCCAACCACTCTGCAGAGAGAAGGAAAAACTCTACAACACATAAATCCCTCGACTTCGATTGCCTACAACAGCAACACAGTCCATTGAGCAGGGTCTCGGTTACTCTGCACTGTCTGCACCCTGACCCTGTTCTTCTGTTGAGTTGATCGGTAGCAAGGTATCACCCACGAAGCTTACCGTCTCTTGCTTACTCAACGCGATTTATTGACTAGAGAAAAACTACCACGATAAAAATTGTATACAAGAGAAACCTTGGGAAATGTATAAGAGCCTTTTCCGCCTCCGCTTCCCTTTGTTCGTAAGGTATTCCTATAGGCGTCGTTCCTGTGAGAAAAGGAAAACACACGCGTCATGAGAAGGTCACTAAGAGGGAAAAGCTCAGCTGAGGTTTTTGCCGGGCCTTTGAGCTTTTGACAAGCTGGTTCGGATTTTCTTGTTTTTTTTGCATGTAGCTCCGCCATAGAGGTTTGGAAATTATCCTCCCTTGCCTTTTTTTCTCGTTCATCGATAGCCTTCAGCCACGCTCAAGCTGTTGACTATCACTTGCTATACTGTACAAACGCTGACAGCGTTCGTATCCGCGTCCCAGGCTATTGCGTACACACGAGGGACGGCACTATTCACAATATCTTTACTGCTTCTTGCTTTTAGTTCTCACCATAGCAAGGGTCACTATCTCTGTTCGTTCGGTATTTTGTCAACTGTAAGATCATGAGCTTTTTTCTATATCTAAGGGCTATTCAAATTTACGTTCCCTCATTGTTTTTGGTTCTCCTGGGCCTTAAACAAAAAAAGGCCGAGTCGCTCTTATGGCCATAACGCTGGCCATACGCGGCAACCCGGCCGACTTATAAGCTCCTTCTGCCTTCCCTCGCTGACGCCCCCGGAGGATAAGTCCCGTCGGCTTTCCGCCCCCTAGTCACCTAGGGTTTGGCTAACTGGTTTTTCGGGTCCAAGTCTAAAGTGCTTGGCTACCAGGAGAAGATTTCTTTAGTATGTCAGAAAAATGAATTTTTTGATTCCCTGCACATCTTGAGGAGTCCGACTCCTTTCTCCCTCGCGATCCCGTTTTTGTATCATACCCTTTCGCTTTATTCGTTGCCTTTTCTTTTGGCCCGTATACTTATCTCATATGTTTGCCAGGAACACAAGTCTTCAGTAGTCCCATCACCATCATGAGCAACGAGGGAACATGACGGGAAACGGCTGAGGCTGCCACTGCCAATAGGGTCGCGCCTGCCGCTGATGTCGTACGCCGTACAAACGTGCCCGATCAGTAAGATTCAAAAGGATCGGCATCAGCTCAGTTCCATAGACTCGCCCGAGGCCACCCTGTATCACAGCTCGTTCATGAAATTCCTTGACGTCATCCACTAATACATTCGGCCCACCAGCGATCAACAGTGGCACCGCTTCTCCTGAGTGGAGCAGCGGGCCACTACTCGGGGTCGCATGGTCGCCCGTGATCACCACTAACAAGTCAGTGCCAGTTTCCACTTGCTGCACGATAGGACCAAGCACACTATCAATGGCCTCAATGGCGTCCCGCTTTCCCATGGGGTCTTTCCGGTGAGCAGCCAGGTCAGGACCTTTAGTGTGCAGGTGAACGAATTCATAGCCTCGGCGGAAAAGTTCCTGCGCCGTCTGTATTTTCTCGCGCAAATCGTCTGCACTCTCCAGTTGCTGAGACACGGGTACCGGGGTCATGCCGCACACACGAGCAATACCAACGTACAAGGGATAATTTTCCACGCTCGCGGCCCGGAGCCCATTTTGTTCGGAAAACGATGGCACCTGCGGTCGGATCGCAGCCCATTTTGTTAACAAAAAGTTAATAGGAGGAAGACCACGGCGTTGTCTTTCTTGGTTCAGCGGATGTTCCTGTAAATGAACATGGACCCAGGACAAATATGCGTTGAGGGCTGCGGCTGTGCGTTCTGCATTCTCCTGGTCCTGCGCCTCTTCCAGCGGCAGCGCACGGGCAACATAGGCACCATCGTAAAAAGGATCGACATCAGACACATATCGACTCGGATTTCCAGAGAGAGTCAGCAGAGCCTCGCAGTGCCCCCACGGCTGCAGCAAAAACCGCATACCCTGCGCTTCGTAAGTCGCAATGGTTGTGCTGAGGGTCTCACAATGCTTTTCATCTTGCCGTCGTTTTTTTTCCCACAAGATGGCGTCTCTGCGAATTTTTCCCTCAACCACCGTTGTGGTGGCAAAACTTGCGAGCAGCACCACGGTTTCAGTTGGGACCTCAAAGCCGCGGCCAATGGCTTCAAAAGCCGCCCGGCCAGGAAATTTTTCCAGCGGGTACCCGAAAAGAATAAAGTGTGAGGTTTCACTCTCCAAAGGAACTCCTGGCGCGAGCGGCACGAGCAGTCCCGTACTCCCCAATTCCGCCAGTCGATCCAGATGTGGAGTGCACGCTGCTGCGAGTGGGGTTTTTCCTCCGAGAACGCCTTGCGGCCGGTCAGCCAGGCCATCGAGGATGAGCAAAAGAATATTCATAGAAAAGAAGAAAACAATCAAAGTATAAACTGAGCAATGGGGGAGGAGTTTTTTTCGTCACTTATGCGTGACTGTCCCTTTGCCGTAATTTTTCCGTCGCCTTGATTTGCCGCAAAACCTCTCCCACAGCCTCAGGGACGAGAGCCTCCCACCCCGATCCTGCACGAAGTTTGGCGCGTACTTCGCTGCCACTCACTGCTTTCTCTGCTCCTGCATCCAACACCTCGACAGTCCAACCATTCTCTCGAAAGCGCTGACTTTTTTCTCTTCCCCAGGCAGAAAAGAGCCGCATAAACTGTATGGCCTCGGCAGGACAGTAGCATTGCCAGCGCTCAGGATGATGGATCGGAAAAGGCACAATGGAGACTTGGGCCAGATCGACCCTCGCCTCGCCCAACGCAGCGCGGATCATCCACTGTCGTTCAAAGAACGTAAAAACATTTGCCGCCAGCAGGTGCCGCTCGGAATCTGTTGTTTCTTCAACAATGAGAGACGGGTCTGGGTTGGTAATACCGATAATCAGGTGCTCACACCGGCTCAGGGCAGCAAGGGTGTACTGCAAGTGCCCACGGTGAAACGGCTGAAATCGGCCGTGGATCATGCCATAACGCACTTTCATGATGAGCTTCTCACCATAATGAAAATGAATAGAGACCTGTCCAACGATCTGCTACAGTAGCTCACGTCTAAGACGTGAGCAAGGAAAGCAATCGCTATGACTCGAGTGATGCGCTTCGGAATTTCTATGGATCAGGAACTGCTCGAGCAATTCGACCAACGCAGCGCTCGTAAGGGATATGAGAACCGCTCAGAGGCGATTCGCGATTTAATCCGAGCAGACCTGGTCGCCGAAGAGTGGGAACACGCCGCGGGAGAAGTGGTTGGCACGATTTCTTTAGTGTATGACCACCATTTACGTCAACTCTCTAAACGGCTGACGAGTTTTCAACACGAGCATTTCCACACCATTCTCTCTTCCCTTCATGTCCACCTTGATGAAGACAACTGCCTAGAAGTGTTGGTCGTCAAAGGGACCGAGCCGGCAGTTCGCACGCTCGCCGAACGCTTGATTGCCACCAAAGGAATCAAGCACGGCCGCCTTACCCTGACCACCACCGGCAAGCATCTCACCTAAGCTCAGCTTACACTCCACCAGCAGAATCTTTTTCCCGAGAGGGAGGAGAACGGAACGCAGCAGTTTCTTTGGCGACGGTCTTGCCAGCGCGCTGCTTGTCCCCTCCTTATTTCATCGGCACCGTAGCCATTCTTGTTGAGGGAAAAGGTTGTTGCGTCGCGACCTCTGTTGCCAGCGCCACAGTCTCTCCTTCGAATACGAGCCGCCCTGCCGCTTCTTGCGCCTGTACACGAGCGGCGACCTCCGTAGGAAGCTGGAGTGCCCGCTCGTGTGGAAACTTTTCTTGTTCTAAGGAAGGCCGCAGGAAAAACTGATCCGGATGCGACACCTCAGCTTGACTCTTGACTGACGTATCGAGATACCATTGCCGGCGCATGAAGTCCGGATTAAAAAAAGCCCGTTCCTCCGCAGGTTTCCAGTGCTTCAGACGATGATTGTCACGGACCATATACGACATCATATCGGTCGCAATGTCCCAATAGACAATCAAGAGTGGCCCATATCCACGCTCGCCTAATGTTGGATTAAATATATCGGTCAGTCGCACTTCAATCAGCGCCAGGTTCCCATCCCGCCCATACTGCTCGATCCGTAAGGGATAAAAAGAACGTTTCTCCACCCAGTAGAGCAAGCGCGGCGCGTAATAGTTGGGCAGCCAGTCTGCTCGCGCGCGGGCTTCGATGACATAGCACGCCACCCCATCGTCTGTAGTGTAATAAGGAAACGAATCTCCCATCAATTTGATCTCAGCAACCTGGACCTCACGCAGGCTTTCGTCTTCCCCATTGCCCAGAACGATCGTTGGCCGCGTGACTGGAAAACGGACCGTCTGGTAAAGCACATCAGTCCCAACAAACCGCCAAGAAAACTCCCAGGCATCGCGACCAGTGGCATCGTCCAGGGTCTGTGCCTGATTGGGGAATTTATCCTGTCGTCGGCTGGGTGCCTGGTGACGGACTCGCCGAATAGAGGGAGAATACAGAAAGCCCTCTTCTTTCTTAGCAAAATCGCGATCTGTACGGTAGCGGATTGTCAGTCGCTGCGAGCCCTCGGCATCTGGTGGGAACGTATTCTGATTGAGATAGCGGTACAGTTCCTCGCCTGGTTTTCGTGCGAATTCCGCACCTACACCAGCAGGTTCTGGGTAGCTCATAAACGTGACTGATTTTCCTGGGCTTACGAGCACCCCCTGGCCGGTAATCGAGCCCCAGACGTTGGCAAACACACACGACCACCGCGGGCGCTGGGTAAACTCCATCACTCGATACCCTATTTCCTCTGCGGTGTAGGGAGCAGTAAAGGGATATGGTTCGGCTGGTAAATAAGAGAATTGGGCGTGGCGTGGCGTCTCTATTGCGAGATCTACTGCTAACAATTCTTCTGAAGATAACTCATTGACAGTTTTCCAGGGACGATCTGTATAGTTCTGAGGGTCCGCTGCATACACGTGTCTGCATACGCTCGCAGATGGTGTGCTGGTCAACAGCAGAAGAGCAAACCAGAAAGTCATCCAATTCATGCAATTCTCCAATTCATGCAATTCTCCAACCTCTCATTTCACAAAGTTCCTAGCGGACGAAAAATCTCATTTCTCGCCCACAGCGGAGGGCGAGTTCGCATGCAGATAAGGCAAGTGAGCTGGATAGATATTGTGAAGAAACAGGAATATGAGATTTCATGCTTGTGGTGCGATCTGTTCGGAGACAAACGATTCGGCAGATTTCTCCTGCCTACCTGCGGACACAGTATCGCCCTGCTGCCATTCTATATAAAATATGAACGCTCATTCAGCAAGGGGCCAGGGGGCAAATATGTCTGGGATGCTACGCAACCACCTGGCCTCGCCGCCTGATGAGGTGGTGCTTGCCCCATTTTCAGCTTTCGTCTATAAGAGCGAGACTGCAACTTTCCCTTCTGGTGCACCCATGATGGCGAAAGTGGAAGACGCAGTTTGAGAAAGCCCCTGATTTCTTTCTGTACGGGCAGGTAGCTCAGTCGGTAGAGCAGAGGACTGAAAATCCTCGTGTCGACGGTTCGATTCCGCCCCTGCCCACGTCTTTTTGCTCCCTCCAGGTGAGCAATGTTAAGCAACTTCTGGTGGGAGCGGTAGCTCGTGAGAAACAAAATAATGGATCATGTTTTGGGGCGTGATGAGCCCCACCACTATCCCCTGACGGGTAACCGGGAGGTGGTGAAAATTGCGCTCTCGCAGGAGACGGATGATACTATCGGCAGGAGTGAATTCGTCAACAGTGACCACAGGGGCGGTCATCAACGTGCGAATCGGAGTGTCAACTGAAGTTGATCCCAATAGCGCAGTGAGGAGGTCACCCTCTGTCACAATACCAACAACCTGCCCTTCTGCATTAATGACAGGCAGGCTGCTAATCTCCAACCGCGCAAGCTCACGCGCAGCTTCAGCTATCGTCGTCTCTGGCGAGGCAACCATAACTTTCGCAGTCATGAACTGACGGGCATGGCCTTTCATCGGATCTCCCTTCCTTGCTCCTTGCCTACCAGGATAGCAATGACACCCTATTGTGTCAGACGTTCGTGTCTGGGTCGAGTTCGCTATGGTGCTAGCGTTCTCCAGCATCCCTTGCTATTTGACGATCTAGCCTTCGTACGATTTTAGGAAACTGCACAGGAGTTGCAGAGGAGTGAGATTACCAACGCTGTGAACACTGACACAGAAAGGAGCAGACTATGGCTGTTGTTCAAAACGACACAGTCCCCCGCTTTCAGTTGCCCGGTCTCGCACACCAGACCTTGGCAGGACCTGAACATGGCATGAAAGCGCTCGAAATGTGGCGGCAAACCATCGCTCCGGGAGCTGGCACGCCAGTGCATCGCCACGACTGCGAAGAAGCAATCCTGATTTTGCGGGGTTCCGGTCGGCTCACCATTGAAGGCGTCGATACTGATTTCGGACCAAACTCGACGTTGCAAATTCCCCGTAACGTGATCCACCAGATCATCAACACCGGCCCTGAGGAAATGTTCCTCGTCGCAGCGTTAAGTCAAGCGCCAGTGCGGGTCTGTACTGCTGAGAATCAACATATGCCTTTGCCGTGGCAGCCTCACTAAAGCATCGCGACTTCCGTGTCGCGAGTAATGGCCTGGCTATCTTCTAGGGCTTTTTTCTTCCTCGCTGCCTGTGCGTTTTTTCCGTTGCCATAGAAGGTAGCAATGCCCGCCCACAACACCACCCACAGCGTCGGCAAAGACATCGCGAAGATCAGCAAAGCGCCCAGGAACATATGATTGATGCCACTCATCGCTGAGACCGTACCCTCCAGTAAAGAGTAGTGTCGTGAGTAGGATTGCCAGCGGTGTCCAGTGCGGCCGTATTTCTTTCACAGCCCGAGTCCAAAGCCATCCTAATCCCGCGTATAAGACCAGATGAGCAAGTTTATCAAAATAAGGAACGGGCTTGGGAAGAGACAGATCAGTGCGTGAAGAAAGCCAAAAGATGAGGAGACAGTACCCAACGACACTTCCCCAGGTTGACAGGCGGCTCGTGCCTGTGGCACCAACAGAGCGGGTCTCAGACTCTTCGGTAACAGGTATCGTTGACTTTATTTTCAGCTGATCCACAGCTAGACTTCTCATTATAGAACAAGTGCGACCATACTTCACAAAGGCAAGGAGTACCATACGCATGACAAGGAGGCAAAGTCTCATACTGTTCCTCTCCCTCGTGTTCTGCTCAGGAACCTGGAACAATTCTCTCTATGCCGCAGGCGATGTCTTTGAGCGAACGAGTTTGAAAGGGTTGAAAAGCCTCCAGGTTGTCGTGGAGGATATCGCCCCTGATATCACCCAAGATGGTCTCGACCGAGAACGTATCAAGTCGTCGGTCGAGCACCAACTCGAAGAAGCTGGGATCGTGGTCGAACAACAGGCCGAAAATGCGCTCTATATTCACCTTGGCTCCGTGAAGAGCGAGACCGGAGTCTATAGCTATGCGCTCTCTCTGCAACTCGTGCAACTTGTCCTTTTATACCGCGACCCCAGTTTACTGACGTGGGGCACTACGTGGAGTTTTGATCTCGTCGCCTCAGTCACACCAGAGAACGTGAGCGAGATCGAACCGTTGATTGGCCGAGGGGTCAATGCTTTTGTCACCGATTACCAAGCGGCAAACCTCTCTGGCTAGCCGCTCTCAGGCCCACGCAGAGCGCTAGCGGATTGTCCTCACCTTGGTATTGACAAAATAAGAGCAGTCGCATGCGGTGAATTCCCCGGTGTGCTTGCCCGGCACTGGAAGCAACCGCGCAGAGAGCGGCTTGTTGAGCCGCCATCCCCAAGTCGTCACATCCAAGAGCAAGGCGATACGTTGTTCCGCATAAGTATCCCCCGGCAGGGGCAAGCAAAGGATTGCAATTTCCGGTAACTGAGTATACTCAGTATCGTTGCATGATCGTATTACTATAGGCAAGGACCAGGATATATGTCAAAGAAAGATACTGACCCAACTGCGCCTTTTCCTATACCGCCTGAAGTCCCTGATATCCAGGTCCGACTCAATCGTCGTTCTTCATGGCAACCATCTCCGCGGCTGCCAGACTACCTGCTCGAAGACGATCTCAACAAACTCATGGACCCGCGAGAGTGGAAAGCCTACCGTGCCTTATGGCGTCATTCGATCGGCCTTCGCCGTACCCCCCTGATCACTGCAGGTTATGCAGAGGTCGCGGAAATGACTGGGCTCTCACGGGCTTCAGTGATCCGGGCACTTAAAGGTCTTATGAAAAAGCGCTATGTGATACGACTGATTGGCGCTGAGGCGAAGGGAGAAACCCGTATGGAACAGGCACGGATACCAAGTAAACCACGGGACGGACACCGTTACCTCGTCTGTAGTTATCGGGAGGTCATTGAAGGTCGGCTTCGTGATGGCACCCCGCTGAAGGAGATTCCTGAGGGAGGGCTCTACCCTGAAGAGATTCAGATTTTTCGTCGAGAAGAGCAAGAATCGCTCTTCTCGACCTGACTCTCAACCTAGGGGAACGAACATGCAGTTTTGGCAGGAGTCATGAAACTATTTGGGATTTACTCAAGCAAGGAAGAAGGCATGGAACGTACGTATCTCTTACCAAAGCCACACTATCGTTTGCTGTTCTCCGGCATCATCTGTATGGGAGTGTTACTGTTCGCTCCCTCAGGCGGACACGCACAGTTTCTCTCGCAAGGGGAGCAAGTCGGCACCCAGCTTTCAGGCGATCGGGTCAGAGACCGCGTCAATAAGCAGCGTAAGGGAGCAAACATTACCGAATGGGTACGGCGTCTTTCGAATGATCGACCAGAGACTCGTCTAGAAGCAGTGAAGTCGCTCGGCGATTCAAAAGACCCTAAAGCGATAGAGCACCTCTTAGGCGCAACAGCAGATGTGGACATTCGTGTAAAAATCAAGGCTATTGAGTACCTTGGTGATCTACGCGCCACGGACGCCACACCAATTCTGGTCCAGCAGTTGTTTTTGCGAGAGGTGAACCTGGGAGTCAAACAGAAAGTATTAATAGCGCTCGGAAAAATAGGTGACCCGCGCGGGGCAGAGCCGATTATGGAGTTTCTCAAGCGTGATCTCGATGAACCCACAACCGGAGTCGCGCTCTTCGCGTTGCGCGAGGTTGGCAATGATAGCACCCTCGCATTTCTCGACGACTTCTCAGACGACTTCTCAGATGATGGGGAATCGCTAGCCCTCAGCCGGCTGGCCACCGAAGCCGCGAAAACCATCCGCCATCGACTCTCCCCTGAATTCGCTCCAGTAGTCCCGACTTTCATCAAGCAGGTTGAGCTTCGCAGTAAAGCAGAAAAGGGGGAACAACCAGACCAATGACCGGGAAGAATGTAAGGAGGACTATAGTAGTTTCATCTTCTCGGCAAACTACAATGAGGACTGCTAGACTTCACGACCGCCTTGATCGGTATACATAAAGCCTTTATCTATGAAAGATATTTTTCGCATAAGGATGGAATACATGACCCCCATATCCCACTGTCTCGGCCGAAAAATGATCATTGCAGTGCTTTTCGGCAGCGTTTTGCTCTGGGGCACGTCGCCGCTCTTGGCATTCGATATTTTTGGCTCGAACAAAGGCGAGGGAGCAGCGCCTGCCTCATCTGGTCCCTCAGGTCCGCTTCCTTCGCTGGCAGAAACCGCGAAAAAAGTGTCTCCTGCGATTGTCAACATCTCCACGACTCAAAAAGTGGAGCGGCGGCGACCGTTTCGCTTCGGTCCTGGTCCTGGTCCCGGTCCTGGCCCCGGTCCTGGCCCCGGCCCTGGCCCCGGCCCGCGCCAATTCGAAGAGGATCCGTTCGAGGAATTCTTTCGCCGATTTTTTGGTGACCGGCCACCGCCAGGCCAACAACGGAGCCTGGGCTCGGGCTTCATTATCAGTGAGGATGGCTATATCATCACTAACAGTCACGTCGTCGGTGATGCTGATAAGATCACCGTACGCCTCTCAGACAAAATAGAGTATGAGGCAAAGGTCATCGGTGCTGACGAAAAAACCGATATCGCCCTCATCAAGATTACGCCGAAAGGCTCGTTGCCCACAGTGCCGTTAGGAGACTCGACCTCTCTGCAAGTGGGCGATTGGGTCATGGCGATCGGCAATCCGTTTGGTCTCGAACAAACCCTCACGGTCGGCATTGTCAGCGCCAAGGGACGAGTCATTGGTGCTGGACCGTATGACGATTTCATTCAGACTGATGCCTCGATCAACCCGGGGAACTCTGGCGGCCCACTTTTGAATCTGAAAGGCGAAGTTGTCGGTATCAATTCGGCGATTTTCAGTCAGAGTGGCGGCAATATCGGCATCGGCTTTGCCATTCCTATCGATATGGCCAAGTCGATTGTGGCTCAACTCAGAGAAACCGGGAAGGTCACCCGCGGCTGGCTTGGGGTAGCCATCCAGTCCGTCACACCAGAGCTGGCGAAATCCTTCGGCCTCGACGAACCCCGTGGTGCATTAGTTGCCGAGGTCACCAAAGAGGGCCCAGCAGAAAAATCGGGGTTAGAACGAGGCGACATTATTACCGCGTTTAATGGGGCCAGGATTAAAGATTCTCATGAACTCCCCACCCTGGTCGCTCAGAGTCCGGTCGGTTCAAGCGCAGAAGTGTCAGTACTGCGGGGCGGGAAAGAAAAGCAGTTTACCGTCAAGCTCGGAGAGTTGAAAGACCAACAAGCGCAAGCCGAAAGGACTGAGGAGAGTGGGGACAACTGGGGAATGACAGTATCGAACATTACCGCTGAAACCGCACGTCGTTTTCAGCTTGAGAGCACCCAGAAAGGCGTCGTCGTTACAGCCGTTGATCCCGGCAGCCCGGCTGAACTTGCAGGCATTCAGGTTGGAGACGTGATTGAGGAAGTCAATCGCCAATCGATTATGTCAATCGACGACTTCAACAAGTCGATCACCGCAGGGAAAGAGAAAGAGACCTTACTCCTCTTGGCACGTCGAGGGACGTTTAGCTCCTTCTTCGCCCTCCGCAAGGCGGGCTAGTGTCTGAATACACGCAGGAAGCCAAACTGGCCGATGTTTCGGCTTTCTGCGCGCCTGCGCGCCTCCCCCCTAGCCCGAGATGAATAAAATCTCGGTCGCAGGTGTCTATTCTTACTGGCCCGAAATTTCGGGCGTTCTGCTGAGGAGAGGAGGGCAATGAAAAATCGCTTAGCAGTAACCCCTCAGACTGACATTGCCAGCAAAGCTCCGACTCACGAATTCGCCCAACTCCAGCCGGATACCTTGTTGGCCAGTCAGGTTCGCCCGCGAAACAACGCCTTTCAGCGGAGTGAGTGGCTCCTCTTATGGGCCTTACTCGCCGATGCACTCCATGTCCTTGCAAGTTTCCATCCTGGGCGTCCAGGACGCTCCTCAAAAGAAAAGAGGCAATGGGAAGCTGACCTGGCCTGGGTCCGGGACGATAGTTTTAGTCCTTTCTCTTTCTTTTATATTTGCGATCATCTTGGGCTGGACCGAGATGCTGTACGCTCTCAGGTCGAGCGCATGATTGCTGACACCTAGCCTACCACGGGTTCTCCAAACAGGACTGGCTGGAGGTGCCGGTCCTGTTCCTTACACCTCTGCAGTAAAAGAATCGGCTCCCCCGTTCGCATATAAGATCCGTTTTGGTAAAACACGAACCTTACGAAGGGCGTCGTATTTGAAGAAGGGTTCTTCACAGGGGTTTGTAATCTTAGGAAGATCAGATATCGTTGAATTCCGCTGTTCTGCGGAACGCTCAATATTTATAAACAAGACCCCTGGCGCCTCAAGGATTGGTTGGATTTTGCGACCAGAGATAACGGGCGCCTATCATTTCCCTCCCCTGTTTTCCCACAGTAAGTCGGATATATAAAGCAGGATTCTGATGTACCTCTCGCTCTCCCATCTTCCCACTTCACCACCTACGTGGGCAGAGATCTTCGGCAATACGCATCCAGTTGAAGTAGAAATCGGCTCAGGCAAAGGAGCCTTTCTGCTGGCACTGGCAAGAAATTGTCCGGAGCGCAATTTCTTTGGGGTTGAATTTTCTATGCGCCGGGCGTTTCGCCTCGCTCGTCTCATTGAACGTGATAGCCCACCCAATGCGATGGCTATCCGTGCCGATATCACCTGTTTGATACGAACCATGATCTGGCCGGCTTCTGTCTCCGTTTATCACCTGTATTTTCCTGATCCCTGGTGGAAGCAACGCCATCAACGGCGGCGACTGTTTCGTGATGACTTCGCTCTTGTTCTGGTTCGTACGCTCGCACCGGGCGGCACCATTTTTCTCGCTTCAGATGTGCCAGAGTATTTCGCTGAGATCGTGCAACAGTTCACGGCTGCGCCAGAGTTAATCCAGTTTCCCTGGGAACGAGATCATACCACCAGGAAAGGGAAACTGCTCCTCACCGATTTTGAACGGAAGTATCAGGCAGAAGGACGAGCAATTTTTTATGCAGGGTTTAAAAAGATCGGTAGGGAAGAGAGAACCCGTATTTAGTGACTATCCGAAAAACCCTCTAAGGAGCCGAGCAGAAATAAGTTGATCGTTCTCATATTGTGGTGCAGGCGTCCCGCCTGCATTGTGAAGGGCAGGCCAGAGGCCCGCACCACAAGAATTGACCCAGTTATTCTTGCCCAGGTCCTAAGGGTGTGTCCGAGGGCAAAAATCCCCCCGCCAGCCGCTCCGCGTCTGTCGGCCCCCTTTGCCAAAAGGGGCAGCGAAGGCACAGCCGAGCGGGGGATTTGTACAGCACAGCGGAGCATTAAGATTAAGAGTTACTCGGATAGGCTCTTAGAGACTCTTCACCTTTTCCACAATCCGCCGCGCGCTGATACCATGCGCATCCAGCAACTCTTCCGGTTTTCCCGAGCGTGGCACATC
>CAZCWX010000056.1:0-14702 GCA_964502465.1 uncultured Enterobacteriaceae bacterium
ATGCTCTCCCAGTCGGATCGTCACGGCACTCTCATTAGGAAAACGTTGGGTAATCTCAGGAGGCCGATTGGGCGGTTTTTCAGTTTTCTTTTTGACTCTCTCCAATGCTACGACTACCAACTGATCACCCGGGTCGATTCCCCGGGCTTTCTCGTAGTAGGTCTCAGCCTTCTTCCATTCTGTTCTCGTCTCAGCTTCCCTTCCCCACTGGATGTAACGTTCTTTAATTTTGCGAACCCCTGCCACTGCTGCTGCCTGTCCCGGCGCTAGCTGCAACACCTCCTGATATGTTTCCAGCGCATTATCCTCGACAGGCGTGGTCAGCTTATTTGCTTGCTCTTGGTTTCGAGCCTTGGTCAACAGCGTCGCTACAGGGTCCGGTGGCGGTGGTGGTGATGGTGGTTCTCTCATTATCAATATGAGATCGGCATCTGCCCCCGCCTGACGCAATCTCCTCTCGATATCATCTGCCATCTTGAAATTCACACCTTGCTGTTTGATTATCTCTCCCATCCGTGGAGAGGGTACCCCACCCCTTAACAAGTCTTCGATTTCTTCTACCGACAAGGGTTTCTGTCTCGTCTGCGCTCCTATGAGGCAAGGCGACACAATGAAAACCCAAGACAGGAGAGCAAATGTCACTTTTGCTTTCATTGTCTTGTCCTGCAATCACTGGCTCTGGGTTACACCTAACTTCTTTTCTGCATTCCAGGCACTCTGGACTCTCTGTATGAGGTCAGAAATCTCTTGATTTCGAGGTTGCAGAGCTTTGGCTCCTTCAAATTCAGCAATTGCTTCCTTATACTGCCCACGGTTGAAGTAAAAATTGCCGATCGTGATATGCTGGCGTACTTCTTTTTTTATTTTACTTAGTTGTTCCTCGACCTTGATCAGTGCTGTGGCTACCAACTTATCATGAGGGGCGACCTCCAGGGCTATCTTGTAGTTTCGTTGGGCTCTTTCCCAGTCTCCTTCCTTTTCAGCTTCTTTCCCCCATAAGAGGTACTGATCTTTGATCCTCCGTACCCCGGCGAGTGCTTTCTCATGCTCTGGCGTGGTCTGTAAAATCTTCCGGTATGTTTCGAGTGCATTATCCCCGGCTGGCGTTGTCAGTCTTTCTTCAGCCTCTTGTTGACGGGCACCTGACAACAGCCCCTCTATGCGTTGTGTTACAGGATCCGTCGAGTCCCCAAAAACTGCACGCAATTTTCCTGTTAAATTGGTCAGTGGCTCGCCCTGTGAATCAACAATCCACACCGTCCCACCAATTCCTAAGACAAATATCGCTGATATAGCAGCAACTGTGCCTCCAATTTTCCGTTTCCCTTTTTGTTCCGCCTTTGTCGTTTTCCTCACTAAAGGGAAGCTGTCAGTCGCTCTGCCAATCGTCCACTCACCAACAAAAGTTTGTGGAATAGTGGCTTCTAGCGCAAAGTCGTTTTCCACCCTCCTTAAGGCTTGGGCTATTTCCCCCATATTGCTCTGACGTTTCTGTGGATCTTCTTGGACTAACGCTTGCGCTGTCTGTTCGAAGACAGTTGCTGCCTCCGCCCACCGCTCCGGAAAGAGCTGTTCCCCGGCTGCTGCGGCCCGCTGCTCCCCTTCTGCTTGCGCCCGGGCCGCCTCGGCGGCCCGCTGCGCGGCCGCACGTGCTTCCTGCGCCCTCCGTCCTGCCTGTGCAAAAAGCGATTGCGCGTGGCCAAACCTTTCAGCCGCCACAACCCACCGCTTGCCAGCGAGGTCCTCTTCTCCCCCCGCTTGAGCCTCTACTGCCTGTTGATACAACGATGGCGCATACTGATCTGCTCTCTCTCCAGACGCGTTCTTTTGGGCTTGTGTAGCGAGATGGTTTGCTGCGAGCGCCGTGTCTCGTGCTTGGCGTGCCGTCTCTGCTTCTGCTCGTGCTGTTTCATAAACCCGCCGTGCGGCCTCGTACTGCGTTGCCCCCTGTCCATACCGGCCTGCCTGCTGTGCTTGACTGGCTATGAGCCGAGTTGCCTCTGCTTGTTGGAAGAGTTCAGGGGCATACTCTTGCGCCTGCGCCTGCTCGGCTCCTGCCCGTGCCTGCTCTGCCTGCGTCCGCGCCTGCTCCGCTACGTGCTGCAGCTGCTCCCCTTCGACCTGGACCTGTGTATACTGCTGGGTCGCTTGGTCATACGCCTGCTGGGCCGCTTCGTACTCTTCCCTCTGATACGCTTCGTCCCCGCGCTCCTCCTGTCGTTGTGCTTCAACCCACTGCCCCTCGACCGCCACTTGGTAGACTTGCACCGTCTCTTTCGCCGCCAGCACCTGTTGACGTGCGGCGTCGGTAGCCCGTCGTTGCGCCGCTAACAGCTCTCGCCGCTGCGGCTCGGTTTGCGCCTGCTGCAACGCTTGGATGTACTGGCGCGCAGCTGCCTCATAGAGGCGCTGCGCTTGGGTGAAATCCTCCTGAGTAAAGGCTGCTGTTGCATCTTTGGCCTGCTGCTCGGCCGCCTCAAATAGACCTCGCGCTAACTCGGCCGCTTCTGCTTCTTCTGCGTCACGCTTCCGTGCCTCCATGCTCTCTCGCGCACCTTCTGCCTCTCTTCGCAATGCCTCAACCGCGAGTTCACAGGCGTCCTCAAAAGCACTCTTCGCCTTCGCAAACACCTCCCGGGCTTGCCGGTACCATTTGCGTTCCCATAGCTCACCAGCCTCATCTTCGAGAGCGAGGGCAGCAGTATAGCGTCTTCGGGCTTTCTCTCTCACTCGGTAACGCTCAACTTCTGCCTTAACAGCCAGCATTTCGTTACGTGCTTGCTCGGCTTTCTGGTAAGTAACCGCTACGGCTTTGTCATGAGCCTGTTTGAAGAAGCGACTTGCCTTGTCGTAGGCTTCCTGTGCGGGAAAGTAATTGCGGTCTTGGACTCGCTTGGCCCCCTCTTCTTCGTGCTGTACCCCTTGTTGAAAAAGCGTCGCCGCCCACTCCCCTGCTCCTTCCCGAACGGCTTTCTCGCGCGCCTCAGCCGCTTCTTTTTGCAGTTTCAGCGTCGTGGCCCGTTGCTCTTCCTCTTGCCGCCGCCGGCGCAACCCTTCGGGCGGTACAACGACGGTTTCCAGGGTATCGCCGCTCCTCTTCTCTATCCCCAGCCTGCGACACCGCTCCACATCATGCAACAGGTCTTCCATGCGTTGGTAACGATGGCTACGAGATTTGGCGATCGCTTTCCAGACAAGGGTGGCAAATTCTGCAGGGGTGTTCCGGGGAAAACGCGGGTCATGCTCTTCCGGATCATCACGCACCGTTCGGACGACACTCTCGGTATCGAGGTCAGCAAAGAACTGCTCCCCCGTGTACATTTCGTAGATGACCATCCCCAGTGAATAGATATCGGCACTACCTGTGACCGTCCCGGGAGAGCGCATTTGTTCGGGAGCGCAGTACTTTGGTGTCCCGAGCACCGCGCGTCCGCTACCCGACGAGCTCCCCACCAACAGTTCAGTGAGATCGCTCGCATCATCCACCTCTTTGGCGATCCCCCAGTCCATCACCACCGCTCGTCTCGGTGGATCATCCTTCCCGGAGTTTTCGAGCATGATGTTGCCGGGCTTGATATCGCGATGGACAATCGGCGCGGTTTGATTATGTGCATGGGTCAGCGCTTCCGCAACCTGGCGAGAAATTTCCAGGACCTCGGCTAAGGAAAACGGTTTTCTCTCGCCTTTTCTAATATCTCGTAAATGCTCTCTGAGCGTCTTCCCCTGGATATACTCCATGAGGATGAAATAGCGCTGAATGTTTCCGTCGTACTCGACTCCTTTACTGAACACCCGGACACTGTGTTTATGCCGAAACCGGGCCATGACTGACCCTTCGCGTTGAAAGCGCGCCACAAGATATTGGTCGTTCATCAACTCAGGGGAAAGCATTTTGATGGCGAGGATAATCTCCTGCATTTGGGAATGGCGTACCTTGTACACCATTCCCATGCCTCCCTCGCCGAGAGGTTCGAGGACCTCCCACTGACCGGCAATAATCATAGGTCTTAGCATTTTTCTTGAACCGTTCTAGTATGAGAATCGGTGGCTATCCCCAATTTAAGGATTCTCGTTGAGCTCCTAAGCATTCTCCTATGATTCTAGACTAGGTTCTGTCAAGCCTTTTCATAACTCCCCAGCACCCCCCTGAGCTGAGGGATTTGCAAAGGGAGGGAAATATGCTTGCAGATGAGCATGACGCAGCGGCCTGACCTTAGCAAGCTTAGCAGCGAGGAGAAAGACGCGTTGATTTACGCACTGCTGGAGCGCGTGGAAGAGCTGGAGCGGCGACTGGGATTGAACAGCACTACCAGTGGCAGGCCACCGTCGAGTGACGGGCTGAAGCGAGCACGGCGGGTGCAGAGTTTGCGGAAGCCCTCGGGCAAGAAGGCGGGTGGACAGGAAGGGCTCAAGGGCGAGTTGACATTCCAACAGTCGTCAGTTGCCAGTCGTCGGTTGTCAGTTCCCGACACCCAATCCCCAACCTCTAATCCCCAAGCCGAAGCGTGTTTTCGGAAGGCCATCGACATTGCCCGCAAACAGCAGGCGAAGTCGCTTGAACTGCGAGCCGCGGTGAGTCTGGCGCGGCTGTGGCAGCAACAAGGGAAACAGAGCAAAGCTCGACGGATGCTGGCAAAGATCTACGGCTGGTTTACCAAGGGGTTTGAGACGGCGGATCTCAAAGAGGCGAAGGCGCTGCTCGATGACCTATCCTAAGCGTGCGAGTCGGATAAAGAACGAACAGCTCAGAGCGCATCGCTCCTCTCCGCTCTTGACTCCCTCCCAACACCAGCCCATCATGGGCGCGATGCCCTCTATGGCGCTCTGTCTGTATGTACGAAGAATTTTACGGTTTCCGTGATAGCCCATTTCGGCTCACCCCGGACCCCACTTACCTTTTCCTCAGTACCAACCACCAGGAAGCCCTCGGCCATCTGCTTTTCGGCGTGAGTGAAGGAAATGGCGTCGTGGTGATCACCGGTGAGATTGGCACTGGCAAGACGACGCTTTTGCGTACGCTGGTGCGCAATCTCGATACCCAGACCACGGTGGCGTACATTTTCAACCCCGCCCTCTCTGCTTTAGAGCTGTTGCAGACGATTAATACCGATCTGGGACTGCCAGCAACCTCAACCAGCAAGAAAGAACTGATTGATGAGCTGAATCGCTTTCTCCTGGAGCAACAAGCGGCAGGTCGGCGTGTCGTGGTGATCGTGGATGAAGCACAAGACCTAGAACCTGGAGTGCTTGAACAACTCCGACTCCTTTCCAATCTGGAAACGGAACGTGAGAAGCTTTTACACATTGTCTTAGTCGGTCAGCCGGAATTACGCAGTATCCTTGCTCGGCCAGACCTGGCCCAACTCGACCAGCGGGTCACGCTGCGCTGGCACTTAGGCCCGATGAACGCTGAAGAAACAGCAGGGTACGTGCGGCATCGCTTGCGTGTGGCCGCAGACGGACGTGAACCTGTTCGTTTCACCCCGGGTGCGCTTCGGCAGGTTTATCGCTTTTCCCGTGGAGTTCCTCGAGTCATTAACGTGCTGTGCCATCGGGCGCTGCTGATCAGCTACACGCACGAGGAACGCCAGATTAGTCAGGCAGTGATACGCCAGGCAGCGAAAGAACTGCGTCCCCTTGAATACGAGGGCCGTGGACTATTTTCCTGGCGTACCCTGACACTCGCAACAAGCATACTCGTTCTTTTCGCTGGAGGGCTCTTTTTTGTGATGCCAGGGCACGGCTGGCTGCCGGCGTTCGTGCCCTGGAACCCGGCGGCAACGCTGCTCGCCTTTTTCAGTCCACAAAAAGGCGTAGGGACAGAAGGGACCCCACCTCAGCTTGCAGATTCCTCGTCTCCTCCTCAATCCACCGAACTTGCTCCCCCCTCAACAGGCCCTCAGCAACCCGAGGCAACACCTACCTTTTCTGACGCTCCCACAACCGAAGCGCCAGTCTCAACAAGCGAGGCCCCCCCCTTGCCCGAGGCGACAGCCACCCTGGGCAACGAGGAAAACATCGTCACAACCGACGCCTTCCTTCAGGAATTGCAGCGGTCTGAACTGGTAGATAGCGCCGTACATGCAACCAACGGCCTGCTCCACGCCTGGGGGGCGGATAGCCTGCGTGGAGGGGAATGGCAGAACGGCGCGCTCGACTTAACCACAATCGCCCGCACGCGTCACCTCGAATACTTGCCGTTTAGCGGCACCTTAAATTTCCTGTCGCTTCTCGACTTACCGGTCATTATGGAACTGATGACCCCAGCGCGTCAGGAAATGCGTTTCGTGCTTCTCCTCGGGATTGCCAACGATCGCTGCCGCATCCTCTTAGATCGTGAGCGTGAAGTCCCCATCCAGGCAATCAGTGAAAACTGGTTTGGCAAAGCCCATTTATTCTGGAAAGATTTCGAGAACCTGGGCTTCTTGTTGACCGTAGGGAGTGTGGGGCAGAATGTGAAGCGCTTGCATGCATTATTGTCCAAAGTGCAAGAGTTGCCCGCTGCGGAGCTGTCCGCTGCGCATCAGGTGCCTGAAAGACTGGCCTTTCTGAATCGAGAAACGTTTAGTAAGCAGACCGAACAAGCAGTGGCTAGTTTCCAGAAAGCCAACCGCCTCGCGCCCGATGGTGTGGTTGGCCCTCTGACCATGATTTTGCTCTACAAGTCTCTTCCTGACTACTCACGCCCAAGTCTGATAGTGACGCAAGAGAGTCCGGTGAAGCAAGACGAGTCAGGAGCGATACGGGAGACCGCAGAGCGAACGCATGACAAGAAAGGCCATCCGAGTCAGGAGGGAACATGAGCACCATTCTTGACGCCTTGCGCAAGGTCGAGGGAGACCACCGTGCCCGCACGACTGACGCACGGGCACGATTACTTTTTTCTCCCACATTGTCCAGCTTTCGTCGCCCTCGGCGGCAGCGTACCCCCTGGGTTATCGGCGCTGGACTGGCACTCTCCGGGTTTGTTGCTGGCGTTGGTGTTGTGTTCTGGAAATCCTCTCCTCAATCAGGAGAAGGGCAGCTCGCAGGTATTCCCACGCAGTTGGCACAACCAGTCTCTCAGTCCTCAACCCCTGCTGAGATCCCTCCGGCCACTCCCTCTGCTCCTCTCGTTGGGAAAACAGCGCAGCCCGCTCTCCCCTCTTCGATCGCTCCTGAGCCTTTGGTACAACCACGTATTCCGGAGGCCACGTACGAACTCTCTGCAGACAGCTTTTCGCCTACAGTACAGCGCTCCCCCTTCATAGCAACCATACCGGCAGCACGCGAGGTCGCGGCAGCGCCTAAATCTACCCCAGTACCGACACCTCCTGCGCAGAAGACTCGCAGTGGTCCTCCCGACTTCCCCGCAACTGGTGATGGGGGGCAGACGTGGTCGAGCACCCCTGTTCTTGATCCGGCACCGGCTCATACCTCACTGAGTTTCTTGCAATGGTCCCCTGAACCAAGCAAGCGACTCGCCTTCATTAAGGTGAACAGCGGACCGCTGACTCTTGTGCAAGAAGGAGACTCAGTAGGAGGGTTCACTGTCGTCGAGATTCGCCGCGATGAGGTCGAACTTCGTTCTGGAAACTCGAACTTTACGCTACGCACGAAATAATGCTCCACGGCCACAGCGCCCCTGCCGATGAGCAACCGCGACCTTGTCTAGCCGTTGCTTTCCTGCGGATCAAAGAGGGTAGATGTCAGATATCCTCTGACCCTTCACCTCAACCACTCCACGGTTCGTTCGTGCCGCAATACGCTGAGCACGAACGATGGACCTGGATGAACAGCAGAGTGGTATTACCCTTTCTTCGCATGGGTTTTGAGTTCTTTCACTCGACGCTTACGCGCCTTCTCACGACGCTTACGACGGCGGCGGATTTCTTTTTCTCGCTCTCGGTGCACCTCGTCTCACCTCCTTTTCTGTCACTATATTATCGCAGGGCTGTTATACCGGTCTGGCACGTGACCGCAACTAGGGTTTCCCACACCTAGGGGACCTACTAGATATTGTAGACCAGAGATTTTTCTGCTACAGGGTATTGTATTTCGTTGCAGCAGCGGACGAATCCTATCGCGAGGGTATTTGTGTCTGGGGGAGGCGAGGAACTTTTCACGATCAAGGGGTTGAAGGGCGGTCCAACTTTCCTCTTCAACGACCAGGTGCCATTTTCAGACGTTCTTAAAGCAGTCGAAGACGAGCTGGCTCGTGCTAATGGCTTCTTCCGTGACTCGCCCGCAATTCTTTCCTTTGGGGGTCGCGTTCTCAACAAAGAAGAGTGGTGGACGCTGAAAGAAATTTTACATCGTGAAGGTCTGCTTTTACGGTACGCCGTCGCGACAGAATCAGCAAGCCGTGAATTGCTCTATAAAGAGGGACTGCCGGTCCGGGAAAGCCTGCTGCTGCCCTCGCAAGAAAACAAGAAGGGACACCCAACTGTTAAGGGTAGTAACGCCCTGTATCTGCGTCGGAGCCTGCGCTCTGGACAAAAAGAAGTTTTTGAAGGGAATGTCGTCCTGGTCGGAGATGTCAACCAGGGGGCAGAGATCTTAGCAGGAGGAGATGCCATTGTCTTCGGTACGCTCCGCGGTGTAGTGCATGCCGGCTACCCAGATAACAAGGAGGCAATAGTCATCGCACTCAACCTGATTCCTTTGCAACTGCGTATTGGACCCTTCATCGGCCGTGCCGATGAAGGCCAGAACCATCGCCGCACGCAGCATCCCGAAATTGCCCGAGTCAAGGACGAACGGATCGTAATTGAGCCGTATAATGGAAAACTATAGGAGGCCCTAAGCCATGAGCGGACGAGCAATTGTCATTACCTCAGGCAAGGGGGGCGTCGGGAAGACGACAGCCACAGCCAACATCGGTATCGGTTTGGCCAAAAACGGCCGGAAGGTGGTGATGGTCGATGGTGATATCGGTTTGCGCAATCTCGACATCATCATGGGGTTGGAGAATCGGATCGTGTATCACCTAGTTGATGTTGTGCGCGGCCGTTGCCAAGTCCGTCAGGCGCTCGTGAAGGATAAGCGTTTTCCCCAACTGTCACTCTTGCCTGCTTCACAGGTGGATCAGAAAGAAGCGATCACTCCTGAGCAGATGCGAGATCTGACGACCCAACTCAGGGAGGAGTTCGACTTCGTGCTCATCGATTGCCCCGCCGGCATCGAACAGGGGTTCCGCAATGCCGTGGCAGGCGCCGATGAAGCCATCGTGATTACGACGCCAGATGTGTCACCAGTACGCGATGCAGATCGCGTGATTGGTCTCCTCCAGAGTGCGTTGGGCGATCCTCAGTTAATTATCAACCGGATGTCCGCGGAAATGGTGAAACGAGGCGATATGCTCAACCAACAGGACGTCCTCGATATTTTAGCCGTCCGTCTTCTCGGCATCGTGCCGGAAGACGAAGAAGTCGTGATTGCTGGCAACCGCGGCTCGCCGGTGGTCTTGAATGAACGATCACAGTCGGGACAAGCATACGAGCGGATCGTGCGGCGGATGCTAGGGGAGGAAGTGCCGATTTCCGAACTGAACGGGAATGGAAGCTTCATGAACCGGCTCGGTAAACTCTTCTTTAGGAGATAAGCGCATGTCTTGGGGGACGCTCGTTCAGCGGTTTTTCGGGGGTAAGGGGAGCAAGGAAGAAGCCAGAAACCGCCTGCAGATGGTTCTGGTTTTAGACCGTCTTGGCCTCACAGCCGAACAGATGGAAGCCCTGCGGAAAGATATTTTGGAGACCATCAGTCGCCATATTCCTATCGACTCCGAGCGGGTGAAAATCGACTTCGTCCATCAGCATATTCCGGCTGAGGTCGTGATTAACGCGCCGGTACGCCGGGGACGACCACCGGTTGAGGTGCCGAAGCAGTCGGCGGGTTAAGTACAACTGAGTTCTGTGTGGATACGAAGAGGAGGGGCACGGCCTGCCGTGCCCCTTTCCATCTTTGTTCTCTGTTTTGCCATCTGCACAAGAGCGGAACACCTCAGGAGCAACGATACGCTCTCAGCAAAACGCGTTGCCCATTCCACTGTGGAGTCGCTCGTGCACGTCTTCTTTGATCTCGACGGTACCCTGACCGACCCACGTGAGGGAATAGTGCGATGCCTCCGGTATGCATTGCAAGCCCTTGGGCGCCCGAGTCCCTCAGACCTGCCGCTCGAGTACTATATTGGACCACCCCTTCAGGAAAGTTTTGCCTCTCTCCTGGCTTCCAACGATACCGCCCTGATAAGGCGAGCCGTGTCATTATATCGAGAACGGTTTGCTGCGGTCGGCATGTTTGAGAACGCGGTCTACGCCGGCATAGAAAACGCCTTAACCGAACTACAAGAAGAAGACCGCGTATTGCTTTATGTCGTGACGGCAAAGCCCACAGTATTTGCAAAAGAAATTCTCAACCACTTTGGTCTGAGTAGGTTTTTCCAGAACACCTATGGCAGCGAGTTAGATGGTACCCGGTCAAACAAAGAAGAGCTTATTGCTCACGTGCTCACCGAGGAATCGATTGCGGCAAACACGGCCATTATGGTGGGCGACCGGAAACACGACGTAAGGGGAGCTGTCACGAACGGCGTCACCCCACTGGGGGTTCTCTGGGGCTATGGCTCGCGCCAGGAACTGACAGAGGCAGGAGCATGCTTGTTCTGCGAGCATCCGGGGGCCCTGGTGGACGTCTTGTCCTCTCATCCACCGTTCAAAGCGTTAACCGCTGATGGGTTGATTGCGTGAAGACCGTGATGTCCAAGAGTTTGCCTGATGGGCTCTCGCCCCTGTCTCATCCCTCCCTGTCCGAGAAGCGTTTTTGTAATTTCTCGACTTCAGGGAGTCCAACGGATGTTGAGAACATTGCCATATCCAGTGTCGGCATCGACGATAAGAGGAAGGGAGGTCACTGCGCGGATCTCTGCGAGCCGTTTCACCATCTCTGTTTGGGTCACCAGTCCCATGTCGGGATAGCCCATGCTCCGGGCGATTGCTCCGCCACTCACATAGAGTGCAGAGAACCCGGCTTCCTCGGTAATCCTGGCCGAGAGGCCATCATAGACTCCTGGGGCAGTCACCAGCCCACCTTTCGCGAGCAGCGTTCGCAGATGTGCAGGTCCTTGGGTTGGTTGCAGCATGTTCCATCCTTTTTTCCTCTCCCACAAGGAAAGAGAGAAAATCCGTCTGTTATGCTCGTGCGAATTGGGCGGCGTGAGTCCCAGCAAGCCGCCCAAAAACTGCACCACGCATGAGACCCGCCCCACCCGGATAATTCAGGTAGAAGAAGCCGCCGGCCATTTCGCCCGTCGCGAACAATCCTGGAATGGGCCGTTCCAAATAATCTACCACCGCAGCATCCGCATTGATCCGAATACCGCCAAAGGTAAAAGTGATTCCCACTGTGACCGGGTAGACGTGAAATGGGGCTTCATCGATGCGCGTCGCCCAGTTGGTTTTATCCGGGCGGAGCCCCACTGTCCGTTTCCCATCCAGAATGTCGGGGTTGAACACCCCAGCTTGCACGGCAGCGTTATAGGCCTCCACCGTCTGGAGAAAGGCTGCCTTGCGAAAACCCAACGCGCCGTAGCGCTCTTCGAGGCGATCCGCTAATGCGGGCAGCGTCTCTGCCACCACTGGGGTTCCGGTGTTATAGCGAGTTTCCAAGAGAGGGAGCGTTTGACGGTCAAAGACCTGGAACGCTGTCGCGCTCCGCTGTTTCAGCACCTCGCGTCCCATCCTGGCATAGGTATATAAATTGAAATCTTCACCTTCGTCGACAAATCGTTCTCCGTCGAGATTCACCATGATGGAGAACGGGTACGACAGCCGGTTGGTCCGATCGGTGAGGCGCAATTCTCCATACGTCGGGGCATCAGCATCGATCGGCGTGGCATGACATCCAGACCACTCGCCGTAGCTCTGAGCGCCGGTGGCAATGGCGGCACGCAACATCTCGCCAGTGTTAAAGCGTGTGCCGCGCACCTTCACCAGACTCCAGTTGGGGCCAAGGTAGGCAGTGCGCATCTCAGGGTTTGCTTGAAACCCGCCGCTGGCCAGTACGAGAGAGCGACAGTGCAAAATATGGCCGCCCTCCGGCCCCTTGACTTCGAGCCCTTCGACTTGTCCATTGGCTGCGGTGAGAATACGCTGCGCCTGGGTTTCATACAGAACCGGAATATCGGCCTCCTCTGCAAGCCGGAAAAGCATGCTGGAAAGAATAACCCCTTCACCCTTCACCCGCAGCGCGCCACCAAAGGGCAACTTGACCGTCGTCGCACCGGCGATCGTGACAGCGCCGACCGCGCGATTGAATTCCCACGGGACGCCAAGGTCGGCCATCCAGCGCACCGTGTCATACGACCGTTCGACAAGCACTGCGCTCAGAACGGGATCGGCTCGTCCTCCTGTGGTCCGCTCCATGTCTTTCAGATAGTCGGCGCGGGTATAGGGGTCGGCGGTGACCGTCTGGGGATCGTCATTTCCTCGGATAATGGGAATGAGGTCGGCAATGCTGTTGTAGGTACAGCGGAACAAGCCACCGGTAAAGCGGGTATTCCCACCGCGTAATTTCTGGGTCGCTTTTTCCAGGACGAGAACGCGTGCACCTTCGGCCCGCGCGGCGAGCGCTGCGGTAAGGGCAGCATTCCCAGCACCGACGACGATGACATCAAACACCTCATGTGCTGAGGTCGGCAATGGCAATCCCTCCTTGCTTTGCTTGGTATTAACAACAAAAAAGCCCCGTCCCGTCAATTTGGAGGATTGCGCACGCTAATCTAACGTGACACACACATTCTTCACCTGCGTGTACGAGTGCAGCGCCTCCATGCCTTTCTCTCGCCCGAAGCCGCTCTTCTTGTAGCCACCAAAGGGTGTGGCAACGCCTCCACCAAAATAGTTGTTAATGAAGATCTGACCGGCCTTGATCTGTGCGGCCAAACGATGGGCTTTGCCGATATCCCGTGTCCAGATGGCTGCCACTAAGCCGTAACTCACACCATTGGCAATCTCCAAGGCGTCTTCGACATCCCGGAACGGGATAATTGAAAGAACCGGACCAAAAATTTCCTCCTGAGCGATGCGCATGTCGGGTTGTACCGCATCAAACAGGGTCGGTTTGACGAAGAAGCCTTGGCGTAACTGGTCGTCAGTCGCAGGTTCCCCACCGGTTACCACCTTTGCTCCCTCTTTCTTCCCCGCTTCGAGATACTGCAACACGCGCTGGAATTGTTCTTCAGAGACAATTGGTCCCAAGTCTGGATCGTCGAGACCTGGGCCGAGGCGCAGCTGCGCTGTGCGGCGTGCGAGCTCTTGTACGAACTGATCGTGGATATCCTGCTGAATTAACAGCCGTGAGCCAGCCGAACACACTTGGCCAGCATTGGAAAAAATGGCTTTCATGGCACCAGCGATGGCAGCGTCGAAGCCTGCGTCAGCAAAGACAATGTTGGGCGACTTGCCACCGAGTTCCAGCGTGACCGGGACGACATTGTCAGCAGCGGCTTTCATCACGGCAATGCCGGTTTCGACTGAGCCCGTGAAGGTCACGTGGTTGATGCGTGGATGTCCAGCCAGGTGCGCACCAGCGTCATGTCCGAAGCCTGGCACGACATTGAGCACGCCAGGCGGGAGCCCTGCCTCCATGGCCAGTTCGCCGAGTCGTAAAGCGGTCAACGGCGTCTGTTCTGCGGGTTTCAGCACAACCGTGTTGCCAGCAGCGAGGGCAGGAGCCACACCGCGACTGGCAATCGCCAGAGGGAAGTTCCACGGAACGATATGGGCTGTGACTCCGATGGGTTCACGCACGGTGTAATCCAGATATTGATTGCTGATAGGAATGGTTGTGCCGAACAGTTTGTCTGCCACTCCGGCGTAGTATTCAAAATATTGCGCCGCAGTCTCCATATCGTTCTTGGCTTGGCTGAGCGGCTTACCGCAGTCCAACGTTTCCATATGCGCCAGCTCTTCGGCGTGAGTGCGGATGAGCGCCGCAATGCGGTTGAGTATCCGTCCTCTGGCCGCATGAGGAATCCCTGCCCAGTCAGCACGGGTTAATGCCCGCTGAGCGGCTTCCACCGCCTGGTCGATGTCTTCCTCATGCCCTCGGGCAACCTCGGCCAGCACTTCGCGATTGGCTGGGTCGATCGTCGGGAATGTGTCGCGTTTCGTTCCTTCAGTCCATTCGCCGTTAATGAGCATTTTGCGTGTACCGTATTTCATATGCTGTTTCCTCTCGGAGAGAAGAAGATGTTCCTCCTATGTATGTTACAGCGGGAGGTAGCTCATACCAAGTAGAGAGGCAAAAAAGGGGGAGATGTCATGCTGAGTTTCCCATAACGCAGGGCGCTAAGCGAGCGACAGGAAACTGGGGGCGGTTGTAGTCGCGACTTTAGTCGCAGGCAAGGCAGGGGGGACGACTAAAGTCGTCACTACGAATTTTCAGCCCCCCCTTTGAAAAAGGGGGGACGGGGAGATTTACCGACAGTGTCATTGATCGCCGGGCGGAAGAACGGGAACAGGTTGTTCCACAGTATACGCATCTCATGTGGTCTGGTTTTGATGCCTTTGCGCATGCCTGGCCCGGATCGCTTGGGCGCGAGTTTCCAATTCTGCCGCTTCAGCTTCGCGATTTGTCTTCCGCAGCAGGGTGGCGTAGTTCTCCAGGCAGGTGGCGAAGTTCGGATGCTCTGGGCCAGGTGATTTTTCCAATATTGCCAAAGC
>CAZCWX010000057.1:0-2892 GCA_964502465.1 uncultured Enterobacteriaceae bacterium
TATGCGTAAGGCAGAACGCCGACACAGTTCTAGGTAAGTCACTGGAGAGCCGAGATGACACCGAAAGGGTCACGTCCGGTTCGGAGAGGGGCTGTTGGAAAAGTGCCGCAAAGTAACTCGCTGGCAGCCTACTCTACCGCACGCTCCGTTCTGAGGGGGCTGGGCGAGGGTGACCTCGCCTGGCTACCCGGCGCCAGTCATAACGACTGACATGGTTACTTCAAGCTTTGGAATTTATCTTGAATACACCTCTAGCATGGTGAACGGTTGACAGCGAGGCAACACCGGCAGGATAATTCAGACCTATGGAGGACGATACGAGCAGCGCGGTACAAACTGAGCGCCGGCGGCTAGCCGCACTCATGTTCACTGACAGCGTAGACTTCACCTGCTGAAGGGATCACCCAGGGTGGAACGGAAGCTGGCCGCGATCTTTAGTGCCGATGTCAAAGGTTATAGTCGCCTCATGGGCGAGGATGAGATCGCCACCGTACGCACCTTGACCGCTTACCGGGAGGTCATGACTGCCCTGATCCAGGCCCATCGGGGTCGAGTCGTCGACTCGCCAGGTGACAATATGTTGGCCGAGTTTGCCAGCGTAGTGGATGCCGTGCAATGCGCCACGGAGATTCAGCAAGAACTCACGGTTCGCAATGCTGAGTTGCCAATACACCGCCAGATGGCGTTTCGGATTGGGATCAATGTGGGAGATGTCCTCACTGAAAATGGTCGCCTCTATGGGGATGGCATCAATATTGCCGCCCGCTTGGAGGGCTTAGCGGAGGCTGGGGGAATCTGTCTGTCCGAAGCGGCGTATACCCAGGTCAAGAACAAGCTGGCGCTGGGCTATGAGTACATCGGGGAACAGCCGGTCAAGAACATCGCGGAGCCCGTGCGTGCCTATAAGGTACGGATGGAACCTGACGCAGCCGCACCACTGCCAACAATTCAGAAACAACCTGCCCAGCCTCCGGTGGCAGCAAAGCCAACGTCACGATATGGACTAGGGGCGGCGTTAACAGTTGCCGTCCTGCTGGCAGTGGGAGTCGGAGGTCTGGTGCTCAGGCATCTCTACGCTCCGTCCTCCCTGCCTCCGGCTCAAGTTCCCATAAAAGAAACCCCATCCCTGTCATTGCCAAATAAACCCTCCATCGTCGTGCTGCCATTCACCAACATGAGCAATGATCCCGAGCAGGAGTATTTCAGCGACGGCATCACCGAAGACATCACCACGGGTCTTGCCAAGATTTCTAGTCTCTTCGTCATCGCTCGTAATTCAGCGTTCACCTACAAAGGCAAAGCCACAAAGGTGCAAGATGTCAGTCGCGAGATGGGCGTGCAGTACGTGCTGGAAGGCAGCGTGCGTCGAACGGACGAACAGTTACGAGTCACGGCACAGCTCATCGATGGTCTCACCGGCAGCCACTTATGGGCAGAGCGCTTTGACCGACCGATGCAGGATATTTTTGCTGTACAAGACGAGGTTGTGCAGAAGGTCGTGACGACGCTGAAGCTGCAGCTCACCTTATGGGAGCAAGGGCGTTTGGTGCGCAAACGCACGGAGAACCTGGAAGCCTATGATTTCTACTTACGCGGGGTGGAGTCTTACTGGCGCGCAAATTTCGGGACGAAAAAAGAGCTGAATAAGCAAGCGCGGCTGATGTTCGAGCACGCCACGGAGCTGGATCCAACCTATGCCGAGGCGTATACCTGGCTAGGCTGGACCTACTGGCTCGAGTGGTTCTATCGATGGAATCCCACTCCGGAGACGCTAGAGCGAGCAGAAGCACTAGCACAACAGGCCATCGCTTTAGACGATGCCCTGCCCTCTCCCCATTCGATATTAGGTATTGTTTACCTGTGGAAAAAGCAACATGATCAGGCTCTCGCTGAGGCACAGCGAGCTGTTGCTCTCGATCCCAACGATGCTGACAGCTATGTGAATCTGGGGAGTATTTTGTATTTTTCTGGGCGGCCGGAAGAAGCGATCGAGGCGATCGAGCAGGCAATGCGTCTCAATCCCCGGCATCCGATCCTTTACGTATTCAATTTAAGCATTGCCTATCGCGTGGCGGGACGGTATGAGGAGGCATTGGCACTAGGAACGAGAGTCCTCACTCTCAACCCCAACTATGGACCTGGCCACTTTAACTTGGCGGTCATTTATAGCGAATTAGGCCGGATGGAGGAGGCTCGAACTGAAGTGGCGGAAATGCTGCGACGGACACCTCATGTTTCGGTGGAGTTTTTTAGGCCGTTTCTCCCCTTCAAAGATCCGGCAGTATTAGAGCGGCATCTTGCTGCTCTGCGCAAGGCAGGGTTGAAGTAAGAACGCCGTAGAGCATGCAAAAGGTAGTTCAGGAATGTGGAGAAAAACAAAACGTTGCCCACCGTTCGGAGCCATGCGGGCTAACGAATCGCGCCACCGCATCGCGGCCACGTTGGGGTTCTGCTAAATCTGAAAGGCCACGTTGTGGCCGCTCGCGGTGAGCTGGCACGTTAGCCGGCACAGTGAAACGGCACTATCCCCAAGGGAGGAGCACATGAAGAAGAGCCACTTCTATCGTGAGGCGCGGAACGATATCTTCGGACCCCTACTAGCTGGCGTGCATGTCCTGGAAGCAACCACGACTTGGGCGGGTCCGATGTGCGCTGCGGTGCTGGCCGACTTGGGCGCTGACGTGATCAAGGTCGAGCTCCCGGCGGCGAGGTCGGGCGTTACTTTACCCCTCTTCTCCCCGGGACCAAAACTAGCTTCATGCATGCGATGGTGAATCGCAACAAGCGCAGTCTCACGCTCGACGTGCGACGAATTGATCGACATCGGTCCGTTCCGGGGCAAACCCGGTCGGGCAATACTCACCTTCGTGAAGGAGATCACAGTGACTGTAT
>CAZCWX010000058.1:0-3462 GCA_964502465.1 uncultured Enterobacteriaceae bacterium
CTTTCACGTGAGCGTATGATTTCTCAGCGTGCCGTCACTCTGTGTAGGGGTAGTAACCATGTCTGGTGCTAAGAGACTCAGTGGGGTGCCTAATTTTCCGTAACATGCTGTAAGTGCCCCATCATGAGGCGAACACTCCGAAGCTGCAAAACTGGCAGAGGTAGGCGGGCAGCGCGGGCGCCACCGCGTTACTCCCTGTGGCCCTGGACGGCATTGGAGGAAAGAGAGTATAGAGACCAAGCAGTCAACCTAAGGAGGGACACGGTATGGCGTTAGGAAAATCGATTGGAGAATTTTCGCTCAAGGCAACAACCTTCATGTTCACCCCTGGAGCAGCTGGGAGCGTTCTTGTGCAAGTGAATCTCGAGGGGAACGCGACAGGCTTTGGGGCCGTCCTCGGTACGATGAACGCAGTGAGCGCTGGGCAGAAGAGTGGGACCTGGAGTTGGTGTGCGGTCGCGTACCTGGACAATGGCGGCAGCGTCACCGGCAACGGCCAGGGAACCTTTGAGAGTAGCGGGAGCCATAAGTGGCGCACCCAGGGGTTCATCCATATCTCCGATGGTCGCACCATAGCCGTCGAGGGGGAGATTGACTTGGCCACACGATCGTGGAGCGGGAAGTTATTCGAAGGAAGCTGATCGTGCAGGGCGGGGTTCTAGGAAGATAGGAGGGAGGGCAAAACTGAAGGATTGTCCTCCCAATGAGAGCTCCGCCGTCTAAAAGGCGAATCCCGGATGAAGGGCGTGTTCTTCGACTTCCCGCATGTCGAGCCTGGGGCACGGTGATGTATCGAGGCGGAGGGGCTGGCGGAACCTTGCGAAGTTATCGCTAAGAACTTCTTCGAGGCAGTGCCGCGAAGCATGAAGAAAGGAGGGTTTTATGAGCCAACACGATAAGGAGAATACCATGTCGTCGTCGAAGACTGTGCTCCTTGCTTGTGTCGTACTCTCTCTGGCTGCCGGTGCACCAGCGCATGAAGAACATCAGCACCCTGCCGGCGACCCCGAGCAACTCGGGACCGTACACTTCCCCGTCTCTTGCAGTCCCGCAGCCCAGAAGGAATTCGAGCGCGCAGTCGCCATCCAGCACTCCTTCTGGTTCGAGGAGGCAGGAAAAGCGTTTGCTACGGTCACCGCGACAGACCCCAGTTGCGCCATGGGCTACTGGGGCATCGCCATGAGCCTCTACCATCCCCTCTGGGACCCTCCCGACGCGACGGCTTTGCAGCAAGGATGGGAGGCCGTGGCCAAGGCAAAAGCCGTGGGGGCAAAGACCGACCGCGAGCGCGACTACATCGCGGCAATGGAGGCATTCTACGAGGACGCAGATACGCGCGACCATCGCACTCGGGCGCTGGCCTACGAGAAGGCAATGGAACAGGTGTACCTCCGCTATCCGGAGGATCGCGAGGCGGCAGTCTTTTACGCGCTGGCGCTCGATGCGACGGCGCTGCCGACCGACAAGACCTATGCCAACCAGAAAAAGGCCGGTGAGATTCTGGAGAAGGTGTTCGCGGAGCAACCAAACCATCCCGGCGTGGCGCACTACATTATCCACAGTTACGACTACCCACCGCTGGCGGACCGAGCACTGTCCGCCGCTCGGGGCTATGCGAAGATTGCCCCGGCGGTGCCGCACGCACTGCACATGCCTTCCCACATTTTTATCCGGCTCGGGCTGTGGCAGGAGTCCATTGACTCGAACCGCGCCTCTGCTGCCGCCGCGAAGGAATACGCTCTGAAGGCTTTCCCGGGACGCGCTTGGTTTCAGGAGCTGCACGCCCTGGATTACCTGGTGTACGCGTACTTGCAGGGTGCGCAAGAGCGAGAGGCGAAGGGCGTCCTTGACGAACTCAAGGTGATGCGGAAAGCCGAGCCGGAAGATGGGGCCTCGGCGTACGCCTTTACCGCGATTCCGGCTCGCTACGTGCTCGAACGGCGCGCGTGGGCTGAGGCCGCATCGTTAACGCTACACCCCAGCACCTTTCCCTGGAGCCGCTACCATTGGGCCGAGGCCAATCTATATTTCGCCCGCGCCCTTGGCGCTGCCCGCAGCGGCAACACCGCCAATGCCCAAAAGGAAGTTGAAAAGCTCCAGTCCCTGCGCGACACATTAGCTGAGGCCAAACAGAACTACTGGGCGGAGCAGGTTGAGATTCAGCGGCGAGCGGCGGCTGCGTGGCTCGCCTACGCCGAAGGCCAGAATGAGCAGGCCTTAGCCCTCATGCGGTCCGCGGCTGATCGTGAGGATGCCACAGAAAAACATCCGGTCACGCCGGGTCCGATCCTGCCGGCACGAGAACTCCTGGGGGAGCTGCTGCTCGAACTCAAGAACCCTGCGCACGCCTTGCGCGAGTTTGAGACTTCGCTCCGCGCGTCGCCCAATCGGTTTAACGGGCTCTCCGGTGCCGCGCGGGCGGCGCAGCGTGCGGGTGATACAGAGAAGGCCCGTGGTTATTACGCCCAGCTCGTGTCGCTCTGTGAGCATGCCGATGGCGCTCGCCCCGAACTCACCGAAGCCCGGACGTTTCTGGCGAAGCGACTATAAGGAGTATCACACCATGGACAATAAAGCCTTTGATCTTGACGCCTACCTTCAACGTCTGAACTATGCCGGCAGCGTACAACTAACCGAGGATTGCCTGGAGGCCCTCCACCGCGCTCAGGTCTACACGATCCCATTCGAGAACTTCGATATTCTGCTGGGGCGCGGTATCACGCTCGAACCCACAGCCCTGTGCGACAAGCTGGTGCACCGGAAACGCGGGGGCTATTGCTTCGAGCTCAACGGCCTGTTTCTGATGACCCTCCAGGCTATTGGTTTCGAGGCGCGCGCCCTGCTTGCGCGGGTTCATCTGTACCAGGCTGACCCGCCGACGGGACGGGAGCATCAGCTCAGCCTCGTGACGTTGCAGGGGCGGCCATGGATTGCCGACGTCGGATTCGGAAGCTTCGGCTTTCACGCCCCCCTGCCGTTCGAACTCAATCACTCCACGAGCCACAATGGACTGACATTTCGTCTGGTGGAAGCAGCGCCCTTTGGCATCATGCTGCAAATCCTGAAGAAGGGTTCCTGGCTCGATCTCTATAGTTTCGATTTGGGGCAGGTGTTTCCGGCGGACATCGCCTGTGGGAATCACTTCACCTCGACCCATCCCAGTTCTCCCTTTACCTCTGCCCGTATAGCTGCGCTCCTGACCCCCAGCGGACGCGTCTCGCTTCTTAACCGTACGCTCAGAAGAGTCACGGCGGACGCGGAGCAGGTGCAGGAGCTTGGGGAGGGCCAAGTATATCTCGACGCCCTAAGAACCCATTTTGGCGTCGAACTCGATGCACCCTATGAGGCGCTGCGCCCGCTGCCATTAACGCTATTCATAGACCAAGAAACGGAGCCGGAGCTCGAATGGTGAGAACTACCATAAGGAGAATGACCATGCCTGAACTGGATCAATCAAAAGTC
>CAZCWX010000059.1:0-14530 GCA_964502465.1 uncultured Enterobacteriaceae bacterium
GCAAGCGTCGTATCTGTTTTCAGAAATTGCCAAGCGCGTGAACACCTACCAAACCCAACACCCTGACCAGAAGATCATCAGACTCGGTATCGGTGACGTGACCCGTGCATTGCCAGCCGCTTGCATCGAGGCGTTCCACAAGGCAGTGGACGAGATGGCAAACGATGCGACCTTCCGTGGGTATGGACCTGAGCAAGGCTATGAGTTTTTGCGCGAGAAAGTTGCGCAGCACGATTTTCAGGCGCGCGGGGCGGATATCTCCGCCGACGAAGTCTTTATTAGCGATGGGGCGAAGTGTGACACCGGCAATTTTCAAGAATTGTTTGCTTTAGATATTCGCATTGCGGTGCCCGACCCAGTCTATCCAGTCTATGTTGATACCAATGTGATGGCCGGACGGACTGTAACCTGGAACAATGGTCGCTATGAAGGGTTGGTCTATCTCGAATCGACGCAAGCGAACAACTATGTCCCCGCACTACCAAAGGAAAAGGTTGATTTGATCTATCTCTGTTTTCCGAACAACCCCACAGGGAGCACGATTACCAAAGAACAACTCCGCCCGTGGGTCGAGTATGCCCATGAGCATAAGGCCTTGATTCTTTATGATGCGGCCTATGTCGAATTCATGCGTGATGACGCTTTGCCGCAAAGTATCTACGAAATTGACGGTGCCCAGGAGGTCGCGGTGGAATTCCGTAGCTTCTCCAAGACTGCCGGTTTTACCGGCACTCGCTGCGCATACACCATCGTGCCAAAGCGCTGCCAGGTGTACGATGCCCAGGGAAAAACGTATTCACTCCATCCGTTATGGGACCGACGGCAGTCAACGAAGTTTAATGGCGTGTCCTACCCAGTGCAGTGTGCTGCCGAGGCGGTGTTTTCGCCTGAAGGGAAAAAGCAAGCACGCGAATTGAGTGACTATTACCTCGTGAACGCCAAGCTGATTCGCGAGACAATGGGAGAGTTGGGGTTCTCATGTGTTGGGGGCGAGCATGCCCCATATGTATGGATTCAAACCGGTATGGATTCCTGGGAATTCTTTGATCTCCTGCTGCAAAAGACTGGAGTCGTCTGTACGCCCGGCGCAGGGTTCGGCAAGTGTGGCGAAGGGTATGTGCGACTCAGCGCCTTCAATAGCCACGAAAACGTCACGTTGGCACTGCAGAGAATTTCTGAGACACTGGGGAGCAGAGAAGAACGCTGATGGCAGATCAGTTTGACCTCACGATTATCGGCGGTGGCATTGTCGGACTGGCGACGGCTTTGGAGATTGTGCAGCAATATCCAAAGGTCAAGCTGTGTGTCTTGGAGAAAGAAGACCGCCTGGCCGCCCATCAAACCGGCCACAATAGCGGGGTCATCCATTCTGGGATCTACTATAAGCCAGGATCCCTCAAAGCACAGACGTGTGTCTCGGGCGCGCAAGCCCTGATTGCGTTCTGCGAACAGTACGGCATTCCATATGAGCGCTGCGGGAAAGTAGTGGTGGCCACAGCGGAGGACGAGCTTCCCCGACTCGAAGAACTCTTCCGTCGCGGGACAGCCAATGGTGTTGTAGGCCTGGAGATGATTGGCCCAGAGCGGCTCCGCGAGATCGAACCGCACGCGACTGGCATCAAATCTCTATACGTACCGACCACCGGGATCATCGATTTCCCCCGTGTGGCCCACACTTACGCCCATCTTGTGCAAGAACGCGGTGGGGAGATCCGCACCCGTCACCAGGTGCAGAAGATAGTCCATACACATACAGGAGGCGTGCTGGAGACCTCCCAAGGAGCTGTGCAAAGTCGGTTCCTTATCAACTGCGGGGGACTGTTCTCTGACCGCCTCGCGCGTATGGCGGGAGCAACTCTTGATCTGCAAATTGTTCCCTTTCGCGGGGAATATTACACGATCGCCCCGCAGCGGCGCGGACTCGTCAAAAACTTGATCTATCCCGTTCCAGATCCAGCGCTCCCATTTCTTGGGGTGCATTTCACGCGGACTATTGAGGGAATGGTGGAAGCTGGCCCCAATGCCGTTCTGGCGTTTGCCCGCGAAGGCTATAGGAAAACAGATATCGTTCTGCATGACTTCCGCGAAACCTTAACATTCCCAGGCTTTTGGCGTATGGCGCGTAAATACTGGGAAACTGGCCTTGGTGAAATGTACCGTTCGTTCAGTAAACGGGCGTTCTTGCAGGCGCTCCAGCGACTCTTACCTGCACTCACCCTTGACGATCTGCAGCCTGGAGGAAGTGGGGTACGGGCGCAGGCGATCGCGACGAATGGTGCACTCGTCGATGATTTTGTGATTTCTGTTACTGGCAACATCCTCCATGTCCTCAATGCTCCCTCTCCAGGGGCTACCGCTTCTTTGGCGATTGGTCGGCTGATTGTTGAGAAAGCCGCCCAGGCGTTCGCGTTGACCAGGTGAAAACCGCGCAGCGTCTGCTCTTGGTCTGTTCCCACAAAAATTTCCTGGCAACCGGCATGTAAAGGCTTGTCAAAAAAGAAGAAAATCGCTAGAATGCTGTCCATCTGGAGAGTTGTATGAGGGTTCTAATCAGCCAATCCTCTCGCCTTGCACAATCACCTCTCTCCCCATCTTCTGAAAAAGAAAAGAAAAGACGACAACCTATCGGTAGAGCGGGGACCCCATCGTCAGCTACTTTGTCTGTTTTTATCAGGGCCCCGCATGGATATTCCTCTGTCAGTTGCACAAGCCAAATTTTTGCGAAGATGCGAGTGAACGGAACACCAGGGAATAGTTTTAGCCGTGGAAATGGAAGCGTAGGACGCTTGAGACTGACTATAGGTCCCGAGCGCCGACGAGAAGCGGCTGCTCGGTTGCCGACCGGCCTCGCTCATCCCTGGCCCTAAACTCTTGTCTTTTTGAGAAAAATAGGGGGTGTTCTTCAACATCCCCTGCTGAGAGGAGGTAAACGAGTCCGCCTGAGTTCACACGGCTGTGGCTCAGAGTGGAGAAAAATATGTTTCACCGGGTCTTTATTGGTATCGGTTCGAACCTGGGAAACCGTCTCAAGCAATACCGCAGGGCTCTCGACCTGATCGCGGCGTTGCCACACTCTCGTATCGTCAAACAGTCATCTTTATACGAGAGCGAGCCGATCGGGGATGCGAAGAACTGGTATGTGAACGGCGTGATCGAAATCGAAACTGACCTGAACCCCGAACAACTCCTGCGCCGTTTGCAAAAGATCGAACTGGAAATGGGACGGAAGCGGACTACAGGAACGAAAAAATGGTCATCTCGCAAGATCGATCTCGATATTCTATTGTTCGATAGTCAAACAATCGATTCTCGCTCTCTGAAGATCCCTCACCCAGAAATGCACACCCGTCGTTTCGTGCTCCTTCCGCTTGCTGAACTGGCACCACACCTCACCCATCCACGTTTTGGTGCGACTATCGTCGAACTGTTGTCCAGCTTGAGAGACAATAAGCGAGTCGTGCTCCTGCCCCCTCATACCTAGAAAGCCCTTGTGGGGGAAGATCAGGAAGAGGGGTATGGTATCAGCAGCGCCTTTCACTCCCTCACCCTGTCCCTCTTCCGCAAGGGGAGAGGGAACCCTTGCGAGGTGCGGGAAAATTGGCTTAAGTTGGGACTGGCGTGTCTACCCTTCTTCCTCTGCCAAAATCATTTTTACCTGCTCTCCTTGTTCCTGTAGTGCTTGTATCTGGTGGCGAAAGTCTAAGGTGCCTTCGCTGGCAACCCGCAATCGGTCGGTTTCCTCTACCAGTTTCGCATAGATGGCGAGAAAATTATTGAAGGCATGCAGAGACTGACGCTCTTCATAGCGTGGACTGACGATCCGTACAAAATCGCGCGCCCGCTCGAGTGGATAAGAAAATTCTTCCATCATGGCTGGGGTTATGGGCCGATGGTCTTCCAACATATCTCCCATTTTTTTCGCCATGGAGATGAGGAGATCGACATGCGTGCGCATGAGTTTGCCATATTTCAACCAGTAACAGCCACCGAGCACCAAGGGGAAAAGAAGAACGAGAGAAAAGACGATTTGCCGCCAACAGGCTCCGCGATTTGGTTGCGGGGCTTGACGATAGGGAGAAAGGCGACCTAACATGCAATGATACGGAGTCATAACGCAGTCTCTCATGCAGTCCTATAGGTGGGGAACTGCGTCGAGAGGGGAGTAATACCTCATGGTTCAGCTTCCTACCGTGTATTTCGAGCGGCTCCTCGAAAGCTCCCTCGATATCGTTATCGCTGTTGATCGCGAAGGGGAAATCATCTTTTACAATGACGGCGCGTGCAAGACCCTCGGGTACACTCTCGAGGAGATGCGGGGAAAGCATGTGTCTTCAGTGTACCCAGGATTGAGTGAGGCGCGTCGAGTGATGGCGGCAATGCGGAGCGGAGAATTCGGGGAGAAGGGTCAGGTTAAGAACTTTGAAACCGTCTTAGTGGATAAAAACGGCGAACAGATTCCGGTCGCGATCTCTGGTTTGCTGATCTACAACGAGACCGGAGCGGAAATCGGCTCAATTGGGTTTCTGAAAGACTTGCGGGAAATTCGGCGCCGTGACCGACTGGCTACGCTCGGAGAGCTTGCGGTGGGGCTTGCGCATCGGATCAATAACCCGTTGGAAGTGATTTTTAATAACCTTGATCTCTTGGAGAAGCATATCGCCCTGGTGTGTTCTGATGCCGAGTATCTTGTCGAAGAAGAACGAATCGAGTCGATTCAACGCGAGTTAGCCAAAATTCGCATGATTGTGAATCGTATAGACGAAATGGCCCAAGGCGGCCAGTACGGTACCACCGAATATCTTCATGGTTCCCGTATGGCTGATCTGGGGAATGAAGAACCTTCTCCGGTTCGACAAAACACGGAGGAAAAACTTGCCGCCCGTGCGTTAGCTGGCCTGGCTATTCTCGTTGTCGATGATGATCTCGGTGTGTGTTATTCGTTGCGTGATCTCTTGCGAGAAGAGGGATGTATCGTCGAGGTGGCAACGAATGGTCTTGAGGCTCTCAAAGTCCTTGCTCGTCAAAAGGTTGACTTGGTGTTAAGTGACGTTGTGATGCCTGACCTTGATGGATACGATCTCTACAGGGAGATACGCGGACGCTATGGTCAGGCGATGCCGGTCGTGCTCATGACGGCATACTTCTACGATAAAGACCATGTCATTAAACGCAGCCGATTCGAGGGCTTGCAAGAGGTCATTTTCAAGAAGCCGGTTGATCCGGATCGACTTAAAAGGATCATTCTCAAACGTTGCCGGCCGGAACTGGCGGAGACGATAGGAGATGCGGACTCGAAGGAGGAGCTGTGACACTCCCTGGCTCTGCGACGAGAGAGGGCACCTCTGCTTACAGACAACGGTTCGTTGATATCCTGGCTGCCGAGCACTTTCGTGAAGCCGACGGGTTATACCTGTCGTCCATCGGCCTCGGCACCTACCTTGGTGAGGCTGACGCCCAAACTGATGTGCTCTATGAGGAGTCGATCAAGTGTGCCCTGGCAGGTGGGGTGAACGTACTGGATACGGCCATTAACTACCGAAATCAGAGAAGCGAACGAGTGATCGGTCAGGTTCTGGCGGCGCTTGACCGGGAAAATGGAATCAAGCGCGAGGAAGTGATCATTGCGACCAAAGGTGGCTACCTGGCGTTTGATGGCGATATCCCGCCTGATCCACGAGCATATGTGTACGATACCTTTATCAAAACCGGCCTTGCGAGCCCGGACGATATTGTCGAGTGGAACTGTATTGCGCCCCGCTATATTGATGATCAGATCGAACGGAGTTTACGTAATCTCAGTGTGGCAACTATCGATATCTATTATCTACACAACCCTGAAGCGCAGTTGCAGAAATGGTCACGGGCAGAATTTCTTCGCCGAATCGCCGCAGCGTTTACTGTGCTTGAAGCAAAAGTAGCAGAAGGCAAGATCCGCCGTTACGGGACAGCGACCTGGAACGGTTACCGTCAAGCTCCCACCGTGCGTGATTACCTGTCGCTTGCCGAGCTCGTGGCCATTGCTGAACAGGTTGGCGGACGGGAGCATCATTTTAAGGTCGTACAACTACCCTACAATCTAGCGATGACCGAAGCCCTGACGCAACGGAACCAAAAAGGCAAGCAGAGTGGCAATGAGGCGGTGAGCATGCTTGAGGCTGCCCATGACTGGGGCATGATCGTTATGGCTAGCGCCTCAATCTTGCAGGGAAAACTTGCGCGTCAGCTCCCAGTGGCGATTGAGGAGGCCCTGACAGGTCTTCATTCCGATGTGCAACGGGCTATTCAGTTCACCCGGTCAACTCCGGGAATCACGACCGCGCTTATCGGCATGAGGTCAGTCGCCCATGTGGAACAGAATCTTGAGACTGCGAAAGTCGCTCCTGCTTCTTTCACGCAATTCCGCAAACTGTTTCGTGACCGTTCCTCGCCGTGAGTGCGCTTGACGATCTGTAGATGAAGGGTTAGAACGACCCGCATCTAAAAAGTGAAGAGTAATGAGTGAAAAGTAAAGAAACTCCACCCTTCAATCCCTCATTCCTCATTCTTCACTTCTGGAGGTTCTCGTTATGCCCACCCCCCTCGAGCAATGGGTAGACCAGATTGCTCAGCTCACCCGACCAAAAAACATCTATTGGTGCGATGGTTCTGAAGCCGAGTATCAACGACTGGTCAAGGAAATGCTTGACACTGGGACCCTGATGGAACTCAATCAAAAAGAGTATCCCGGATGTTATCTGCACCGCAGCAACCCTAGTGACGTAGCTCGGACAGAGCATTTGACGTTTGTTTGCCCCCGTCAACAAGAAGCCGCTGGACCGAACAACAACTGGATGGCTCCGGCCGAAGCCAAAGAGAAAGTTGGCGTCCTTTTCTCCGGTTCGATGAAAGAACGCACGCTATACGTGGTTCCCTATATTATGGGTCCAGCTACTTCTCCGTACAGTCAGGTTGGCGTAGAGATTACGGATAGTCCGTATGTGGCAATCAGCATGCGCATTATGACCCGTATGGGTCAGGTCGCTCTCGAGCGCCTCGGTTCCTCAGATAATTTTGTGAGAGGGCTCCATTCTTTGGGAGATCTGAGCCCGGATCGTCGCTTTATTCTGCATTTCCCTGAAGAACGCCTCATTTGGTCGGTGGGTTCTGGCTATGGTGGCAATGCCTTGCTCGGGAAAAAATGCCATGCGCTTCGCTTAGGAAGTGCCATGGCTCGCGAAGACGGGTGGCTGGCTGAGCACATGCTCATACTTGGTATTGAAGAGCCGAGTGGCCGCACGACCTACGTTGCTGCGGCTTTTCCCAGTGCCTGCGGCAAAACCAATATGGCGATGTTAGTGCCTCCTCCGAGCCAAAAAAGATACAAGGTCTGGACGGTGGGAGAGGATATCGCGTGGATGCACCCCGGACCTGATGGCCGGTTGTGGGCAATCAACCCAGAGGCGGGGTTCTTTGGCGTTGCGCCAGGCACGAATTCTCATACCAATCCGAATGTGATGGCAACGATTCGCAAGAATACCATTTTTACCAACGTCGCGGTGACGCCACATATGACACCGTACTGGGAGGGAATGGATGGCCCTCCCCCACACGACGCACTCGATTGGCAGGGCAAGCCCTGGACACCAGACAGTGTCACAAAAGCTGCGCACCCAAACTCACGCTTCACCACGCCGGCTCATCAGTGTCCAGCAATGTCATCGGAGTGGGAAAACCCCAATGGAGTCCCTATCTCAGCGATGCTGTTCGGCGGTCGCCGCGCGAGTCTCGTCCCGCTCGTGTATCAATCTTTCAGTTGGCAGCATGGCGTCTTTCTCGGTGCGACCATGGCCTCTGAGACCACAGCAGCAGCGACCGGAGCAGTAGGAGTGGTGCGGCGCGATCCCATGGCGATGTTGCCCTTCTGTGGCTACAACATGGGTGACTATTTTGGCCACTGGCTGCGCATGGGCCAGCGCCTGACCCAGCCGCCGCAGATCTTCCGGGTGAACTGGTTCCGTATGAGTCCGGAAGGAAAATATCTGTGGCCTGGCTTTGGTGAGAACCTGCGTGTGCTTCGGTGGGTGTTAGGACGTGTGCATGGAGAAATTGGCGCCGCCGAGACGCCGATTGGCTACACTCCCCATCCAACAGGAATTGATGTGACGGGCCTGGACGTGTCACCAACAGTGCTCAAGGAACTGTTCGCGATTGATCGCCCTGGCTGGCTGGATGCTGTTGCTGGCCAGCAGGAATTCTTTAAGAAGTTCGGCGATCGGTTGCCGAAAGAAATCTGGCAAGAAAGCGAAGCACTTGCCAAACGGCTGCAATCCTAGAATAGGGGTTAGGGATTGGTAAAGACCCAGAAAATTTTTCCTAACCCCTAATCCCTAACCTCCAACCCCCATGGCCATTCGCATCACCAAAGTCTACACCCGCACCGGCGATAAGGGATTCACCAAGTTAGTCGGTGGCAAGAAAGTCCCCAAAGATGCAGCCCGCATTGAGGCTTATGGAACGATCGACGAACTGAATGCGGTCCTCGGTCTGGCGCGAGTTTTCAACGATGAGCTGAAGGAGCGCCGACCTGCCGCCCAACGGCTCGACGAAATCTTCCGCCGTTTGCAGAATGAATTATTCGATTTGGGCAGTGAACTCGCTACTCCTCCGGACTTCTCCTATGAAGGCATGTTTCGGGTTGGAGAAAGCGAAGTCAAAGCCTTAGAATGGCTCATCGACGATTGTCAAAAAGATCTGGAACCGCTGAATTCGTTTATTCTACCTGGTGGTGGAAAGGTCGGTGGCTTTCTCCATCAGGCTCGCACCGTGTGTCGCCGGGCCGAACGTGAGATCCTGCGTTTGTCGCAAGAGGAAACGATTGGTGAATGGCCACTCAAGTATGTCAACCGGCTTAGTGACCTGCTCTTTGTACTCTCCCGTTGGGCGAGTAAACAGCTAGGAGAACCAGAGTATTTATGGGAGCGTGGGCTGCGTGGGCATGAGAGAGAGAAACGGAAAACGGCAAGCGGAAAACGGCAAGCGTAACCGCAACTGGAGCGGATATATGGCAGAGTCGCCACTTTATTTTAAGCAGATTGAAATCGGCCCGATGCAGAATTTCACTTATCTGATCGGTGATCCAGTGAGCCGTGAGGCCGTGGTCGTCGATGCGGCATGGGATATTCCCGCGATTGTCCGCCTCGCTGAACAAGATGGGTTCACTATTAGTAAAACATTGGTGACCCATTATCATCAAGATCACCTTGGGGGCGATTTTGCTGGGCATCATATTCAAGGGGCAGCCGAACTCCTTGAACATGTGAAGACCAAAGTCTACATCAATAAAGCGGAAGCCCCCTTTCTTGGTCGTCTCGCAGGGCTCTCGACATCTGATATTATTCAAGTTGATAGTGGCGATACGACAAACGTGGGCAACGTGACGGTCACGTTCATTCATACTCCTGGCCATACTCCAGGTTCGCAGTGCTTTTTGGTTGAGAACCGGCTGGTTGCCGGTGACACTCTTTTCATCAATTCCTGTGGCCGGGTGGATCTGCCGGGAAGCAGTCCTGAGGATATGTATTATAGTTTGCAGAGACTTGCCAAATTGTCGGACGATACTGTCCTCTATCCTGGTCATAACTATGCCGACAAACCTTTCGCTACGCTGGACGAGCAGAAACGTCACAATATGTACCTGCGTCTTAGCCTGAGAAACCTGCAAGAGTTCCTGTCGGTGATGGGCTAGCTGCTGGTGGCACGGACTTCGAGCCCGTGCTCTATAACAGGCTAAATCAAACCACATCAGATTGGTGCACTCCCTCACTGGCAGTTGGTCCCCCCCCACGCCGCCGGAGCGTAAGAACTTGGATAAGAATCTCGTCAAATGTCATCGTCTCTCCTCTGCCGGATCAAGCAGCATCGTCCGCCTGCTCTTGAGCGGCCTGCCGCTCTCGGCGGAACTGGTGAAGGAGGGCCACCAACAGGGGAAGGGTATCAGCCTGGGGGAAGCGAGAGGAGGCGAGCGCGTGCTGACACTTTGGGCAATACAGCTCTCCAACCTCTCGATGTCTCTCGATCTCTGCTCTAGCACGATCGGGTGAAGAAGCAAAGCCAAAGGCCACAACGTTTGGCTGTTACTGGAGAGGCTAGCGCTTGACCCTGGTGATGAGAACTGTCTCTCCTTCCCATTCGTCCTTGTTGCTCTGGACAGAACCATGTACATTAAACCGTCTGCAGGCTTGTTCACAAACCCTGGGAGGAACCCTCCATGCTCATCCGGAAAAAACGTGGCAACTTTCTCGAAGATTTTCGTGTCGGCCGGCTCTTCCGTCATAAAGTTGGAAAGACCGTGACAGAGGGATTGTTCAATGCCTTTACCGAATTTGGCATGACCACGAATCCTCTTTCAAAAAATCTCCGTTACGCTCAGCGGTATGGATTTCGTGGCCTCGTCGCACCGCCAGGGTTGGTGATGAACATCGTGTTCAGCCAGAGTGTCGAGGATATCTCTGAGAACGCACGAGCGAACCTCGAATATCGTGACATGCGCTTTGGTACGCCGGTGTACATTGGCGACACGATCGAGGTCGAAACGACCATCCTTGGGGTACAGCCCTCCTCGCGTGAACCCGACCGTGGCGTGGTACACGTGCAAACGACAGGTCGAAACCAAAACGGCGAGGTCGCCCTTACCTTTCAACGGAAGGTGCAGATTTGGAAAGGTGATTCTGAGGCAAAAGTTGAGGCTGCTGCGCTGTCAGATGTGCCTACAGTCCTCTGCGAACTCGCGTTGCCTGCGTACGATGCGAGCGAACGATACAGCGAGCTTGCACATCTCACGAACGCAGATACCTATTTTGAAGACTTCACTCCTGGCGACACGATCGAGCATTCGCGCGGACGCACAGTGACAACCACACATATGGAACTCACCGCCATGCTCGACAACACCTCTCAGGTTCACAGCAACCAGTATTTAATCGACCAAAATCCGCAAAAATACATCGGCGGACAGTTGATCGTGTACGGCGGGATTCCATTCAACCTCTGTTTAGGTCTTTCCTGTCCGGATGTCGGCGATAATGCTCTCGGTGATGTATGTTATGTCACTGGCCGTCATACGGGGCCGGTATTTGTTGGGGATACGGTCTTTGCGTCAACGGAGATCACGGACAAGAGAGACTATCCAGGCCGACCAGATCTCGGCACCGTCGCAACGATCCTGCGCGGGCACAAGTTTGTACGCAAGGGCGAAGCCTGGGAAAAAATGGAAATCTTTTATCTCGAGCGGGAAATGACGGTAAAGCGAAAGAGTCACTATGGCTAGCCATCAGCTTTCAGCTATGAGCTATCAGCTTTAGAAAGAATGAACCGGAGAAACGGAGACATGCTTTTGATTCCCCGACTCCCCGTTTCTTTCCTTCTGGGCTGAGCGCTTTTTTCATGCCAGCAACGTCCGCGCAATCACTTTCAGTTCCAGAATCGGCTTCACGCCTTCAAAAATCGGCAACACCAGCGCATCAACCACATAACGCGAAATCGCGTATTCTTCTCCGTACCCCCACCCGCCGTGGATGAGTTGACCCTCTTGAGTGACCCACACGGCGACGTCGCACGCTAACAGCTTAGCCATTGCTGCGGTAATGGCCGCGGCCTCATCTTTGTCCATCGCTGGTGCAGCTGCGTAGGCGAGCTGGCGGGCGGCGGCTAAGTGCGTGGCCATACGACCCAGTTTGTACTGGGTGAGCTGGAAATCGCCGAGCGGACTGCCAAACTGTTTGCGCTCGTTCGCATAGGTTGCCGTCACTTCGAGTGCAGCTTGCGCTAAGCCCGTCGCCCGGCCACCCGTCTGCAACCGCCCAGCGGCGAATCCTGCCATCTGCAAGTAGAACCCTTTGTGCAACCCGCCTTCTTCACCGACGAGATTTTCGCCGGGCACAAAGTAATTTTCCAGGTTGAGAATGTAGGAGTGCATACCACGGTAACCCAGCGTGGGAATAGCATGACCTTGGAGCAATCCGCCGGTCGGCTGGCGCATCTCGAATGAATGGCCAGGAAAGGCGTCTTTCTCGACGATAAACAGCGACAAACCCCGTGCACCAGAGCGAGGATCAGGATTGGTACGAGCGAGAAGCGCAATAATGTCTGCGCGACCGGCAAAGGTGCACCACGCCTTGGCGCCGTTGAGGAGAAACCCTTGTTTCCCACCTACGGAAGCTGGCTCGGCACGGCACTTCACAGACGCCACGTCTGACCCAGTGTCCGGTTCAGTCACCGAGATAGCGACCATCAGTTGTCCCGCAGCAATCGGGGGCAGCCATTTTTGCTTTTGTGCTTCAGTGCCTCCGCGCAGGAGCGCTTTGGTGAGAATCTCTGGACGGGTAATCAGACTGCCAGCTACGCCTAAGGAAGCAGCGGACAACTCCTCAGTGGTGACGATCATCGCCAGATTGCCCATGCCGCCACCGCCATACTCTTCGGGGACAGACATACCAAAGAAACCGAGCTCGGCCATCTTCTGGATAATGGGTTCCGGGATAAGCTCGTCATGACGATGGACACGCTCTGCAACTGGTGCAACTTCAGTTTTGGCGAACTGGCGGACGGAATCGCGCGTCATGAGGGCAATATCGTTGTCGAGCCACGCATTATTGACCCCTCGGCTGGCGATAACCGATTGTCCAATATGACGAAAACGGCTCTCATGCGTCCCTGCCCGAATAGCAGTCTTGACGTTTGCGCGCCCAAGAGTATTGGCGAGGAACGCTTCAGTAAAGCCAAAATCGGCAAGATGCGCATCGATCTGGCTCAGGAGTTTCTGACCGACCTCAGCAGTAAAGCTCAGTGCCATCTCGCCAGCTTCTGTATTACCATGGCTGTGCGCCGCCTGAGCATAGGTCAATAACGCACGAGCCGCCTCGACCTCAGTGGCGAGATAGGCCAAGCGCTCGGAGTGGACTTGATACTCGTCGATGCCTTTCCCGTTGGCGGTCAAAGCCCGGCCGTGATGTACGGCCTCATCTCTAACCTTTTGCAACGTATCGACGATCGTAATGGTGTATTGTAGTACGTCGGTCATACAACTCTCCTCGTGCACCAAGATGGCGAGGAATCCATACCATCCCCTCCTTGCCTGAGCTAGGGCGGTTGGGCTAGAGAGATGAACTTGCTAAAGAGATAAGCAGTCAGCTATCAGCTACCAGCGAGAAAGGGTCCTTTAGCCTTGCACTTTTTTCTTATTCCTGCTGAAAGCTAATGGCTGATAGCTCACCGCGTATAGGAGGAGCCCATGTTCGTACTCGAAGGAGGCAAACGTTTCGTCATTCCTCGTACAGAAATGACCTATCCAGGCCATAGTATGAAACTGCACCAGAACGCCGCTGATCCAGTGAAATCCCCTGTGGACCATGTGATGATGGATTTTGAAGACGCCTGCCCCTACGAGTTCAAAGGGCCGAAGAGTCGGCAGTGCGTAGTTGAGGCGTTGAACTCCCTGGATTTCGGCAACAAAGCCATTACCGTGCGGCCGAACAACATCCGCTCGGAGTTTTTCCTGGGCGACATGGAAGCAATTGTGCTGGGTGCGCCGGACAAATTTCATGGCATTATCCTGCCCAAGGTGCATGGCCCGGACGATATTAAGTACGTGTCCCAATTACTCGACAACCTGGAGAAACAGGGGAAATGGAAGACTCGCGTGCAGATCGAATCGTTGATCGAAATTCCCCAGGCTCTCGTCAAGGCGTATGAGATTGCCACGGCTTCAGACCGTATGGCTGGCCTGATCTTTGGCATTGCTGACTTTGCCGCTACTCTTGGTATCCGTGAGGTCGTGAAAAACCAGAATATCAATTTCCTGTACGCCAAGCAGGCTGTTGTGGTTGCGGCCAAGGCTGCTGGCCTGCACGCGGTTGACAATGTCTACCTGCCGCTCTGGCGCAAAGATGATTCACCAGAGAAGATTGCTGAAATCGAGGCTGGGTTGCGTGAAAAGAACGAGGGTGCTGCAAATCTCGGGATGGACGGCACCTGGGTCATCCACCCGCAACAGGCAAAGATTGCCAATGAGTGTTACACCCCGAGCGAGAAGCAGGTGCAGTACGCGACCCGGGTGCTCGATCTGTATCACGCGAAGGGGGGAGGCTCGATGCCTGACCCTGAGACTGGTGAGATGATTGACGAAGCGACCATCAAGATTGCCCTCATGGATCTCGCCAAGGCCGTGCAGGCCGGCACAGTGAGCACAGCCTATCTTGCCGAGCAGGCGGCCAAAAGCAAAAGCATCACTGGGTATGATATCTTGGAACAGATGAAACGTATCGGGTAAAACTGGTTATCGACAGTGCTGACGGGCGGGTTGTGACCCGCCCTTTTTGTTGTGTCCCCCTTGTTTCAAGACTGAGCCAGAGAGTCAGCACCAACGTTGCACTACGCCTTGATCACTTCGCAACATCTGAGCCCTTCGGCTATGAGCGAACACGATAGGGAGAATACAACGACGGCGAACACAAGAATTGGCAAGCTGCCTCCTCGCTATTCATTCATGCTCAAC
>CAZCWX010000060.1:0-2877 GCA_964502465.1 uncultured Enterobacteriaceae bacterium
TCGTGGCGATGGAGCAGGCCGAGTTCTGGGTCCCGGAGTACGAATTAGGGTCCGCGTTCACGGGGGGACCGGCGCTGGTGATGGCGGCGCGGCTCGGTCCGTGGCGCGCGAAAGAGGCGATGATCCTGTGCCGCCATTTCACGGCGCGCGAACTGTATGAACTGGGGATGGTCAATCGAGTGGTGAAGGACGGAGAATTGATGCCCGCAGTCCGCGAGCTGGCCGAGGAATTGGTGACGTTGCCGCACAAGGCGGCGACCAGGACCAAGCATTTCGTGGACGGCGTCTTCATCGGGCCGCGATTATACTAAACTCCGCATGGGGGCGAAGCGACTCTTCATATACGGCTGACGTAGTTTCCTTCAGTCGTTCGGCGGTACGGATGACCATCACTGTAAAAGGAGATTGCCCATGAATTCGCACCAGAAAATGACACCGACCACCCTCCATGCGCGCCTGACGCATCCCGTTATTGACGGCGATGGTCACTGGATTGAGTTCGAGCCAACCTTGCTTGATTACCTCAAGCAAGTCGGCGGCCCGACCATGGTCGATCGCTACCGTCGCAACGAGTACTCTGCAGACTTACAGCATTGGGCCCGGATGACGTTGGCAGAACGGCACGCGCGCCGTGCCCTGCAACCATCCTGGTGGGCCTTTCCCACCAAGAACTCGCTCGACCGCGCGACGGCAATGCTCCCGAAGCTTCTCTATGAACGCATGGTGGACATCGGGCTCGATTTTGCGGTCGTTTATCCAACCCTCGCGCTGCTCTTTCCGGCGATGAGAGACCCTGAGGTACGAAGCGCCGCCTATCGAGCCTATAATCTGATGGCGGCTGACATGTTCCATGGCCTTGAGGATCGCCTCATCCCAGCCGCCTGTATTCCGATGCATACGCCGGAGGAAGCGCTGGCAGAGCTTGAGGTGGTTGTCAACCAGCTGGGTTTGAAAGCATTGATGTTTTCCAGCCTGGTGCGCCGCCCGATTGCAGCTGCGCTCAAGAATGGTATCACCAATCGGTACGCGACCTGGCTCGATACACTGGGGTTGGACAGCCAGTATGACTACGACCCGGTCTGGGCGAAGTGTGTGGAACTTAAAGTGACCCCAACGTTTCATACTGCGTCCCAGGGTGTGGGCACGCGTGCGTCCGTTTCTAACTTTGTCTACAATCACATCGGCCACTTCGCGGCTGCCGGTGAAGCGGTCTGCAAATCGTTGTTCCTGAATGGCGTCACTCGTCGTTTTCCCACGCTCAACTTCGCTTTTCTGGAAGGAGGCGTAGGCTGGGCGTGCACGTTATTCAGCGATCTCATTGGCCATTGGAAGAAGCGCAATGTACAGGCGCTTGAAAATACAAATCCAGCGAACCTCAATATGGAGATGGTGGCAGAGTATTTCCAACGCTATGGCACGGAGCCGCTCACGAAGCACAGCGACCAATTGGACTCGATTCACCACCTGCTGGCCGGTATCGAGGCCGTAGATGATTTCGCGCGTTGCGGGATCACACGCGCTGCGGACATCCGCGATTTGTTCGTGCCGAACTTCTATTTCGGCTGTGAGCCCGACGATCCGGTCAATGTGTGGGCCTTTCGCGCCAAGGCGAATCCGTTCAACGCTAAACTGCGCGCCTTCATGGGCTCGGATATCGGTCATTTTGATTGTGTGGATATGGCGGATGTTCTCACCGAGGCCCATGAACTCGTTGACGAAGGATTACTGAGCGAAGATGATTTCCGCGACTTTGTATTCGGCAACCCGGTACGGTTATGGGGAAGCGCGGATCCAGATTTTTTCAAAGGAACGGTCATTGAAAAACAAGCGGCGGAGTACCTCGCGCGGGAGAACACGCCGCAGCGGTCTGCGGCTGCAGGGTCATAGGGGTCTGTCAGCAATCACCGCCCTCGTGCAGGCCGAGGAAAAATGCCAGGTCCTCACCTCAGCAGAGGCGTTGCCGCTTCAGTTCCTGGTAAATGGTATCCGCGGCAGTGTCATAGTCGAGGATGTTTAGTGAGGTGTCTTCAGCAAATAGGAGGACGAACACGATGTGTGCAGCAGTATCACCAGCGCAACCGATGAGAATTCCCACTCCCACAGAGCTTGGTTTCGACCCAGCGGAACTGCGCAACAAATACGCTGAGGAGCGTAACAAGCGTTTACGCGCTGACGCCAACAACCAGTATCAAGAAATCACTGGCAAGTTTGCGCATTATAACGACGATCCCTATGTAGAGCCAGGCTTCACGCGTCCTGCCCTCCAAGAAGAGCTTGACGTGGTGATCGTCGGCGGTGGCTTTGGCGGCTTGCTGGCCGCAGCTCGATTGCAGAAGGTCGGAATCACCAACATCCGCATCATCGAGAAGGCCGGTGATTTTGGCGGCACCTGGTATTGGAACCGCTATCCTGGCGCGCAGTGTGACATCGAATCCTACGTCTATTTGCCGTTGCTCGAAGAGACCGGTTATATCCCCAAGGAAAAGTACTCATTCGCACCGGAGATTTTTGAACACGCCCAACGGATCGGGAAACACTTCAACCTCTACGAAAAGGCCTGCTTCCAGACGCAGATCAAAGAGGCGCGCTGGGACGAGGAAACTGGACGCTGGACGGTCACGACTGATCGTGGCGATGTGTTCACAGCACGCTTTGTCATCATGTCGAGTGGACCGCTGAATCGGCCTAAACTGTCGGCGATCGCTGGCATCGAGAAGTTCAAGGGGCATACCTTCCACACCAGTCGGTGGGATTACAACTACACTGGCGGTGATACGACCGGCGGCATGACCAAACTGAGTGACAAGCGTGTCGCCATCATCGGCACGGGAGCGACAGCGATTCAGTCTGTACCGCGTGTTGCCAAATATGCCAAGC
>CAZCWX010000061.1:0-4762 GCA_964502465.1 uncultured Enterobacteriaceae bacterium
CCTATCGAGGGAACACCGCGTATGTTCGTGATTGATCCGAGAGGACAAGGGCCTCGGAGGGGAGATCCAAACCATGAAGACGCTCAGGATTGTCTGCATCGTTACACTGTCGTTTCTACTCCAGGGCAGTGTCCTCGCTGAGGATAAGTGGTCGATCACCGAGCAACCTACGGTGAACTCACTCCTAGAGATAACCCTGCGATCAGCTATCAGTGCATCGACAAGGGGGGACATGCAGGCTGCACTTAACCGGATCAGGCTTCAGCAATCCGCGGCCCAATATGCTGAGCCAGACCAGCTCGGAACGCTTCTGTTGCAGGTCTATGAGACAGTCAATGGTTTGCCCATTGACGATGCTGCACCGCTCAGAAACCTCCGTCAGGCCGATATTGACACGACGGTCCTTGTCCTCCTGCGCCAGCAATCGAGCGACGCCCTGGAATCCACGACAAAGTTGTCGTGGAAACTGGCCATTGTCGAGCTGCTGGTTGAAGTCAAGCCTGCCGGATATACAGACGTCTCGCAGGGGTTTTTAGTCCCTATCGCAACCGATCGCGGTCAGGATGCGAGCGATCGGGCGCGGGCGTTTGGGGCTCTGGCCCGTGGTTTTCGCACCGGCGATTTGCCCGATGATATGGTTCAGCGGTTGACCGAGAATCTGGCAGACGAAGACTACGATATGAAACGACTACAACTCGGGGTGTTGGGACAGGTCGGGAATGCGGAGACGCTCAGCTTTCTCAAAGCCGCCAGAGACACGAACAGTTTCAGCGATGTGCGTGAGAATGTCGATTTCGCTATCGGTAAGCTTTCGTACCACTTAGAAGGTGAACGTTCTGCTAAAGAGGAGGTCCTGAAATCAATCTTAGGGCAGGAAGATTCGCTGTCGCTCCTCTTGATAGATTGGGCGTTGCAACAAGTGGTACAGGATCATTATGGGTCGCTGTTAGGATTTCTTGAAGAGCGCCACAAGGCCTATGAATCCAGCAATCAGAGATTCCTGGCGCAGGGGTTTCGGAGGGCGATTGATGCCTTACGAGGACAGAGTCAGACGCAGGGTGAGAAACCTGAGAGCCGCAATGAGGGAAAAAGACCTCGAGCTTGAGTATGGCTGCGTGCAAAAGCGCAGATTGTACCCGCGGTTAGGATAACTGTTCCAGCAACGCCTTTGCCTCTTGCAAATCTTTGGTATCAAAGCCTTCCTTCGCTGTATCCTTTTTCCTCCGCACGGCATCGAAGGGACAAATTCGCTCGCCTGGAGGAGAAAGGTTATGGCAACCCTCGTAGAACGGCAGATGGAAGTCAGCAGTAAACATGCAGCAATAGGCGCGGTGTCAGGGAGTCGCATTGAAACAGGAGTGCAAGTTCAAGCATTCGGCACCTTCCTGCTCCGTTATGGGCTCGTCTTGGTGCTTGGTTGGATCGGGGCAATGAAGTTCACTACCTTTGAGGCTGAGGGAATTCGGCCTCTGGTAGAAAATAGTCCGCTGATGAGTTGGGCCTATTCCATCCTGAGCATTCAAGGGTTTTCCAACCTCCTTGGGACCACAGAGATTGTTATGGCAGTGCTCATTGCGTTACGGCCAATATCGGCCAGATTAGCAGCAATCGGCAGTGGACTTGCGGCACTGACGTTCCTCACGACCCTGAGCTTTTTGTTTTCCACCCCTGGTTGGGAGCCAAGCCTCGGTGGATTTCCCGCTGTCTCACTGGTAGGAGGATTCTTGCTCAAAGATATCGTTCTGCTTGGAGCCGCGGTGTGGCTCTTGGGAGATGCACTGAAAGACCGGTAGACTCTTCTCATTGCGATCAACCCTCAGGAGAGACGTCCCGCCGGGGCGTCTCTGCCAGGGATGAAGGAGAAAAAAGTGGCGAACATCGAGCTCTACTCCAAAGAATGGTGTCCATACTGCGCCAAGGCCAAGGCGTTGCTGAAATCGAAAGGGCTCTCCTATAAAGAACTCGACGTCACGACAGATGAAACCCGTCAACAAGAGATGGTGCAGCGCTCTGGCCGACGGACCGTGCCGCAGGTCTTTCTCGATGGCGAATCCATCGGTGGGTATGATGATCTGGCAAATTTCAATGCGACTGGCGAACTCGATCAGCGCCTGGGCATTCATACAACAGTAGATCTGATGAAGGTCTACGACGTGGCCATTATTGGTGCTGGACCTGCAGGATTAGCGGCAGCTATCTACGCGGTGCGGAAGAACCTCTCTACGATTCTGGTTGCCTTTGATTTAGGAGGACAATTAGGAACGACCTATGAAGTTGCCAATTATCCTGGCTTTCAACTGATCACCGGCCCAGACCTGGTGCAAAAATTCTTTGAGCACGTCAACAAATATGGCCTTGAGCAGCTTATCGGTGAGAAGGTCACCGGGATTTCCGTCAATGGTCGGGCAAAAACGCTCACGATGGCCTCTGGACGAGAGGTTTGCGCCAAGACAGTGATTGTCACTACTGGAGCACAGAAACGAAAACTCCACATCCCAGGCGAAAAGGAACTCGCAGGACGAGGAGTCGTGTACTGCTCAACCTGTGACGGGCCGCTTTTCAAAGGTTTGGCCATCGCCATTGTTGGTGGAGGAAACTCCGGGCTAGAAGCTGCCATCGAGATGGACGGGATTGCCAAGCACGTCTATCTGGTCTCCCGAGGTGAGTGGACCGGCGACGAGATTCTGCAAGATAAGGTAAGAGCCGCAAAACACGTCGAAGTATTGATGAACCACCAACCGGTTGAAATCCATGGCAGAGAGAAAGTCGAAGGGTTTACAGTGAAAGATCTCCAAACCGAGGAGACGAAACGCCTCGATGTGGACGGGGTGTTTATCGAGGTTGGCTTGTTTCCCAACACGGACTTTGTATTAGACTTGGTTGAGACCAATGAGCGCGGAGAGATTAAAGTTGACCGGCACGGAGCAACCGGCGTGCGAGGAATTTTTGCCGCCGGTGATGCCACGGACAGTCACGACAAACAGATCATCATCGCCGCCGGTGAAGGCGCAAAGGTTGCGCTGGCAGCATTCGAGTATTTAGTGAAGCAGGTGTGAGACGAGCAGCGTGCTGGCGGGCAACAGCCTGCTCTCCGAGACTACTTGGGAAAACGTCCTCTGCAAGTGAAGCGGTTATTGGTGGAAACGGGGTAACACCTCTGCGCCAAACAGGCGGATGCAGTCAAGGACCCGTTCCCGCTCGGGTCCGGCGGGGAGCCGGAAGCGCATGATGACGTAGTCAACGTCATAGTCACGGTTGTACATGGCGAGTTGCTCAATGCATTCCTGTGCCGTGCCGGCCACCGTGTGGCGAAAGCAATTGGCCACGGTAAAGTCGGACTCAGAGCGGAAGTTTGGATGGTGGGTAAGGATGCCATGGCGGAAATAGAAGAGTAGTTCTTGCACGTAGATGCTGCCAAAGATTTGTTCAGCCTCGGCCCGGGTCGAGGCGACCCAGCCGTCGCGCATCAAAACGACGAGCGAGCGTCGTCCGGCTTTTGCTGCAGCCTCGCGGTATAGCGCAACCTGGCTTTTCCAGGTCTCTCGCTGTAACGGAAACGGATCGCTGCACCAGGCATCGCCACTGCGGCCAGCTCGCTGAATGGTGTAGGGAAACATGCCGCCCAGCCACAGCTCAGGATAGGGCTGCTGGAGCGGTTTCGGAGTCAAGCGCACGTTTTCATAATGAAACGCCTGGCCATGGAACGAAAAGCTCTCTTGAGTCCAGGCAAGCTTCATCACCTCCAGCCCCTCCTCGAACCGTTGCCGGCGGCCTTTCATGGGAATGGAAAAGGCGTTGTTGTAGTCTGGGTGATAGCCTGAGGCCACGCCACAGATGAGCCGCCCTTTGGACATGAGATCGAGCATTGTCATCTGCTCGGCCATATGCACGGGGTCGTAGAGGGGAAGAATGAGGATATACGTACCTAAGCGAATACGGGTAGTCCGCGTAGCCAAACCAGCGAGCAATAAGAGCGGCGAGGGGAACAGACACTCCGTCCGCACGTGACGTTCAGGCACGACTAATGAATCGAACCCAGCTTGTTCTGCTGCTTCCGCTTCTTTCCATACATGATCGATGAATGCCATCACCTGCGCACTGTTCGGCGCAGGCATATGGTACGGACCGCCGTGGGTATCAAGAAGATAGCCAATTTTCATGCGACCTCTGCAAGCTCTCAGCACTTAGCTTTCAGTTCGTAAGTTATAGGCAACGGATTCTGGTTTTGCTGACGGCTGTTAGCTGATCGCTGAATGCTTTTTTATCTACATCTCGGCAACACTTCCCTGCCGAACAATTCAATACACCTTATCGTCTCCTGGTGACTCGGCCCAGTAGGATGTCGGAGCATCAGAATCATGTACTGACAGTCGATTTCCCACTCGTATCGTTTGATCTCGGCAACAACCTCATCAGGAGTCCCACAGATCAGTCGGTTCGGAGCCACACGCTCAAATGTCCACTCTGTGTCTGATTTCACCTCCTTCACCCAGGGCTCCCACTGGGCGTTGAAGCGACCAGACGAAAAGAAGCCAAGGCGGAGGTAAAAGAGATGATACGCTTGAATGTGTGGCCACCAGACCCGTTCGACCTCCGTACGGCTCTCGCCTACCCACGCATCACGCAGGAGGGCAATCGCGACTCGTGGGTTTCCAGCCTTGGCGGCGGCGGAACGGTAGATCTGGCTCCAGGCTTTCATCACATCGAAGTTGTGCAACGGATCAGAGATCCAGCCATCACCAATGCGCCCTGCTCGTTTGAG
>CAZCWX010000062.1:0-3147 GCA_964502465.1 uncultured Enterobacteriaceae bacterium
GCGGGCTTTAGAGATGTGGTATGGCTGTGTCTGGGCGATTACGGCTCCTGCTCTCCCACGAGGGGAAGAAATTGAATCTACTGAGGCTCGATATGATGCACGGCTCGCTCAACAAATTTTTTACTCGTACCAATCCCACTAGGTACGTCTTGATATATTTTTCTCTCAATGTGTTTCTCAGGTGGAATGATTTCTTCTCCGCAAAACGAGCAAACAAAACTTTGCACCTCTTCCATAAGCCACCTCTTCTAGGCATTAGTTTCGCGGTTTTTGGGTAGGGGTGCCAGGGCAAGATCGATTCCAGTACGATCGTTGATTGTAGAGTCAAACGGTTGTGCTGGAGGACCTCGCCATGGCGGCATTTATGGTGTCATCCTTTGGGGCGTTTGTCATGGGCTTATTTGCTGGGCTGTTCACGGTGCCGTCGTGGCAGACGTTCACCGTGCTGGCGTATGGGTGGGTCGTAGCCAGTGGGGAACGGCAGACAATTACGACCTATCTGTGGCTGAGCGGTGCCACAACCGTGAAGCACTTCTCGCGCTTTTATCTGTTTCTGGGCGGGGCGCTGTATGAGGCGCGCTGGCAGCGGTGGGCGCGGATCATTCGTGGAGCCGCGCGGTGGGTGCCCGAGGGGACCCCGATCACGCTACACGGGGATGACTCGACCAAGAAAAAGGCGGGGCGGCAGATTGAGGGCGTCGGCCATTATCGCAACGGTGCGGGCACCGCGCGCCAAGAATATCGCACGTTACGGGGGCTGAACTTCGTGTGGGGGCAGATGCGGGTGCCGGTGCCGGGCTGGCCGGGGCAGCAGGTGAGTATGCCCATCGGCTTGTCGCTGTATCTCAAAGCAGAGCAGGCGCGCAAGTTGGGCGTGCCCTATCAGACGCGGAGTGCGCTGGCGCGGGAAATCGTCGACTTTGTCGCGGCGGAACTGCCGACGCGGCGGATTCGGGTGGTCGGCGATGGTGGCTATGCGACCAAGGACACACTCCAGCAGTTACCCGCGACCGTGGAGGTGGTCTCACGGATGCTCCTCACGGGCAAGCTCTATGCGCTGCCGCCCCTTCCGACCACCCCGCGTCGGGGGTGTCCGCCGAAGAAAGGGCCGCTACGCGGATCACCCAAGACCTTGGCACGCAACCGCTCGGGCTGGCGGTCCCATCCCACCGAAGCCGGAACCCTCGGGCAAGCGTGGACGGGGCTGTGGCAGAGCGTGTTGCCAGGGCGCTTGATTCAGGTCGTGGTGGTGCGCCGTCCGCAGCAGCGCCGCCCGCGCCCGCCCGGCCAGCGCAAGCCGTTGCCCCCGGTGGAGGCCTTGTTCACGACCGACCTCACGCTGAGTCTCGACGCGATCCTGGCGCAATATCGGGAGCGGTGGGCGGTCGAAATCACCATTCGGGATAGCAATGCCTTGGCTGGCTTCGGCCAGGACCAGTGCCGCAGGCGCGAACGGGTGGTGGGGGCCAATACGTTCCGCTTGGTCTTGGCCGCGGCCCGCACGCTGTGGTTTGTGGAAACGACCGCCCGGACCACCCCACTGCCCCTGCAGCGCTATCGGCCCTGGTATCGACAGAAATCGGCGCCCAGTCAACTCGACATTGTCTGGACCTGGCGTGAAGCGTTACAGACTGCGGGAGTTTTTCCCATACCACGGTTCGCCCACGCTCATACCGAAATTCAGCAAGAGTCTGAAAATGCTTTACCTTTAGCCGCGTAGCGGCGCGAAACTAATGCCTAGTACGCTGTCACGATGGAGATGAGGGATGTCATGCTGAACCGGAGTGCAACGGAGGCGAAAAATCTCTCAGCGTCTCAGCAGCAGTGAGATTCTTCGTCGCTTCGCTCCTCAGCATGACAGTCATTAAAATCAAAGTACCTGACTACTAGCTTTCTCCCACCACCGTCCCCTTTGGAATCACCACTACTCCATTCTCAGTCACGGTAAAGCGCTGGCGGTCTCGTTCGAGGTCGTGGCCGATGAACTCGCCGGGTCCGATTTTGACACCCTTGTCGATAATGGCGCGGCGGATATGGGCGTGGCGACCAATCTCGGCGTCGTCGAAGACAATGGTATTTTCAACATGCGCCCAACTGTGCACAAAGACTCGTGGACCGAGGATCGAATGTTCGACCCGTGCGCCACTGATGATACAGCCATTGCTCACCAGTGAATCGAGTACCTCGCCCTGCCGTTCCGCCCCACGAAAAACCGTCTTCGCTGGTGGTGCTGGCTGATAGTAAGTGCGGATCGGCCAGTTCTCATCATAGAGGTTAAATATCGGGCTGACTGCAACCAGATCCATATTCGCTTCGAAGTAACTGTCTAGCGTACCGATGTCGCGCCAATATTTGACCGTCTGACTATTCCGGTCACGGAATGGAAACGCATAGACCGGACGCCCGCTTTCAATCAGACGGGGAATGATATCTTTACCAAAATCATGATGACTGTCGCACGTGCTATCGTCCGTGACCTCACGGATCAGCACGTCGGGGTTAAAGACATAAATCCCCATCGAGGCGAGCGCACTTCCCGGATTCTCTGGGAGAGGATCAGGTTCCATCGGCTTTTCCCGGAAGCGCTGGACGCGCCAGCTTTCATCCACACCCATAATGCCAAACCGGTACGCGTCTGGGAGCGGTACTTCCGTACACGCAATCGTCAGATCAGCTCCTGAATCGAGATGCGCAGTGATCATCTCGCTATAGTCCATTTTGTAGACATGATCCCCGCCAAGGATCAGCACAAACTGTGGACGCTCGCGCTCTAAGGTATAGATGTTTTGAAAGATGGCATCAGCCGTTCCTTGATACCAACGCTCACCACTGCGCTGCTGCGGTGGAATGACATCGATGTATTCATCTAAATCGAACGGCACCACATTCCACCCCTGCTTGATGTGACGATCGAGGGAGTAGGACTTGTACTGTGTCAGGACATGGATCTTGCGGAGACCAGAGTTGAGGCAATTGGAAAGGGTAAAGTCGATAATGCGATAGATCCCGCCAAATGGCACGGCAGGTTTCGCGCGATCGCGCGTCAAGGGATACAATCGCTCACCTTGTCCCCCAGCCAGCACCATGGCAACCGTGCGTTTCAGCACCCAACTCAGTTCTGACGATCGGGGCTCTAACCACGCCGCT
>CAZCWX010000063.1:0-4766 GCA_964502465.1 uncultured Enterobacteriaceae bacterium
GACCCACGATGCCAACAAGTTTTCCCTTCGCATCGACGACCGGAAGCCGCTTGATGTGTTTTTCCGCAGACAGTGCCAATGCTGTACCAAGTGGGCTTTCGGCTGTGACTGTCACGACAGGCTGAGTCATCAGGTCCGCCGCGGTTTTCCCCGTGGCTTTCTGCAACAGGCTCTGCGCTTCCGTACTCAGCGTGCCGAGAGGAAGCTTGCTGACCAGGTATGCCAGAATCCCAGGATGCGTCTCAGGGCTCATGCGTGCGACGAGATCGCTATCGGAGATGATACCGACCACGCGCTGTTCCGCATCGACAACGACCACTCGTTTTGCCCGGGCACTTATCAGGAGCGCGAGAACATCAGTGAGAGGGGTCTCTGGTACCACCGTGGGTACTGCCAGGTCCATCACCTCAGCGACAGTCTGCGGCGTGGCCTGATGAGGTCCAGCAGGCCGGCGTGGAGCTTCTTGAGGGAGGTAGCCTGCAGCCAGAACCGTCAGAATGTTCAGGCGACTCAGAACGCCAAGCAATCGCATGTCAGCATCGACCACGGGTAACCGTTTGAGCCTTTTTGCGCTCATCACCCGTGCCGCCTCGCTCAGAGAAGCCTGGGGTGCAATCGTCACTGGCTCTGGTGTCATGACCTGCACTACCGTGCGAGTGCTTTGGCGCAGGCGCGTAACGAGAGCACGAACCAACTCCGGGTCCACCACTTTCTTGAGGCTGAGGCTCACCTCCATATCGCCACGTTGAAGCAAATCTGTATCGCTGATGATGCCGACCACACGACCGGTGGCATCAACGACCGGCAACGCCGTATACTCTTTGTCGAGCAATTTCTCAACGACCTCAGCCAGAGAGGCTTCAGGGTAGACGGTGGTGACTGCGCGGGTCATCACCTCTTCGACCCGCACATCGGGGAACCCTTCACGCAGAGATGAAGAGTACTGGTAGACGTAGATGTCCTCGACGGTGAGGAGACCGGCTGGCACCATCTGGGCCAATTGGGGAAGCACGCGTTCCACCCGGTCAGGTCGATCAATCCAGGTGACGATCACGGGCAGGTCGGTGGACAGTTCCAGGAGCGACGTCGTTTTAATCCTGCTGTTTGCGCCAAACCCAGCGATACCGCGCGTGACCGTTGCTCCTGCACAGCCTTCACGACGAAGCAACTCCAGGATCGCCATGTACAACGACTGGTGATGCCACTGATCGGTCTCACCGATATAGATAACCACACGTTTCCCTTGGCCGTTCATAGGTCACTCTGTCAGTGGAAAAGTCTGTTCTTGACTATCGCTCTTGAGCAGTCTCATGATCCTGTACAGACTTCCCTCGAGACTGTTTCTCCTTTCCCTTCATAGCACAGCCTGCATGAATAGTCCGACCTATTTCCCCCATCGCTATGCTAAACCGGGCCGCACGACTTTGGCACACCTCACTGGCTGGCTAGCTCGGTCCTGTCATGCTGAGCGAAGCGAAGCATCTCTCAGAGGGACCCTTCGTTACACTCAGAGTGACAAGGCCAGTGTACCAATCTTATGTGGTTTGATTTAGATTTTCCTTGCTTTTCTCAGCGACAGCCTTGTGTCCTTCGACCCAGGTATACAGGGTCGGCAGCACAAACAGCGTCAATAGTGTTGAGGTCATCAGACCACCGATCACCACCGTCGCCAACGGCCGTTGGACCTCAGCGCCAGCAGAAGTCGAGAGCGCCATCGGCACAAAGCCGAAACTCGCCACCAGTGCGGTCATAAGGACCGGTCGTAAACGGGTGAGTGTCCCCTGTACGACAGCTTCGTGGAGCGATGCCCCTCGCTCGCGGAGTTGGTTGATGAACGTGACTAAGACAACCCCATTGAGCACGGCAACTCCAGACACCGCAATGAATCCTATGCCCGCGCTCATAGAGAAATGCATCTCTCTCACCAACAGAAACATAATGCCTCCTGTGATCGCGAAGGGGATACCGGTGAAGACCAGCGTTGCTTGCTGCAGGGAATGGAACGTCGTGAACAATAACAGAAAGATAAGAAAAAAAGTGAGGGGAACAACGACGGTGAGTCGTTGCCGTCCGCTGACAAGGTGCTCATACATGCCACCCCAATGGACGAAGTACCCTGGCGGCAGCGATATTTGGGCCGCCACTTTTTCCTTGGCTTCTTCAACGACGCTTCCCAAGTCACGCGCACGCACGTTGAACCGCACCGCGATCCGCCGTTGCCCATGCTCTCGACTGATTTGTACTGGACCTTCCACGTTCACAATGTCTGCCAGTTGGCTGAGTGGGATGTTCTTGCCATCGTTGGTACTGATCAAGATATTGCCGATGGCTTCTGGGCTGTGTCGTGCCCATTCGGCAAACCGTACGAAGAGGGGAAACCGCATATTGCCCTCAATGACCTGCGTTGCTTCTTTGCCACCGATTGCCGTCTCAATAATGGCATTGACGTCGGCTACGTTGATCCCATAACGAGCGATAGCGTCTCGATGCGGACGGATCTCCAATATCGGTAAGCCACTGATTTGCTCAACGCTGACATCCGTCGCTCCAGTGACATGTGCTATCACCTCGGCGATTTCCGCTCCTTTCTGTGCCAGCATCCTCAGGTCGTCGCCGAAGAGTTTCACTACAACGTCTTCCCGGACCATGGCTCCTTCAATCAGTTCTTGCATCCGCATTTTGATCGGTTGGGTAAAGCCGAAAACGCCCCCCGGTATCTGTTCCATGACCTCCGCCATGCTGTGCACTAACTCCTCCTTGGTCTTGGCTGTTTCCCACTGCGACCGAGGTTTGAGTGAGATCAAGATATCCCACTGACTGGGGAGCATCGGATCAGTCGCAATTTCCGGTCTGCCGATACGGGTGAGAATCAGGTCGATTTCAGGAAAACGACTCTTCAGGAGTCGCTCGATCTGGCTCGCTTTTTTGATCGCCTCCTCCAGAGCCATGCTTGGGAGAAATTGCGCCTGGATCGCGATTGCCCCTTCATCCAATTCTGGCAGAAACTCTGTCCCCAACAGGGGAAAGAGCGCAGCACAAGCGATACAGAGGAGGAATGCCCCACCCACCGTCACCACCCGATGACGGATCGCTCGTCGCAACAATGGTGCATAGAGCCGCTTGAGCAACGCCAGACCAGGGTTCTCATCCTCTGTTTTTTCTCTCTCCTGCGCTTCACTGTCTTTTCGGCCTTTCCGGGTCGGCTCCCGCAAGAACAAAGCACAGAGTGCCGGAATGAGTGTCAGACTCAGCACGAGCGCACCACTCAAGGCAAAGACGACGGTAAACGCCATTGGTCGGAACATTTTTCCTTCCACGCCCACCAGGGTCAGCAACGGAAGATACGCAGCGATGATGATCATTTCGCCGAACTGACTGGCCCTGCGGACTTCGACACTCGCAGTTTCAACCGTTTGTACTCGCTCCGCCTTGGTGAGTGGTCGCCCGAGCTCTCTGCGCCGTTCTGCCAGCTGCCGGACACAGTTTTCTACGATGATGACCGCAGCATCGACGATCAAGCCAAAATCAATAGCACCGAGACTCATGAGGTTTGCCGAAATGTCAAAGGAGTTCATGCCCATGATGGCGCACAGCATCGACAGGGGAATCGCGCTACTCACAATCAGTCCGGCTCGTAGCTGCAACAAGAACAGGAACAAAACGAGAATGACCAGGAGTCCTCCCTCAAGCAGGTTGGTGATCGCCGTACGGATGGTCTTCCTCACTAGCTCTGTGCGGTCGAGGAAAGGAACCACCTCGATCCCTGCTGGGAGACTGCGCTGCACTATCTGTAATTGCTCTTTGATGCGCTCCACCACTGTGCGACTGTTTTCCCCCATCAGGAGCATGGCGATCCCTACTACCCCCTCGCCCTTTCCTTCCCGGGTAACCGCCCCTTGTCGAATCGCTGGGGCCACCTGCACGTGCGCCACGTCTTTGATGTAGATAGGCGTTCCATTCCGCGCGGCCACAACGATATTGCCAATGTCTTCAACCGAACGGATCCACCCGACACCACGGACGAGTTGCTGCTCCTCGCCACGCACGAGATACGCTCCCCCAGCGTTGGCATTGTTCTCTGCGACAGCAGAGATCACGTGCTGGAGCGTCACCGCATGGCTGACAAGTTTGTCAGGACGCACGAGCACCTGATATTGTTTTTCCCACCCACCAAAGCGGTTCACCTCAATGACCCCAGGGACGGTGCGCAGTTGCGGAGCGATGAGCCAATCCAGGATCGTACGCCGCTCCATTAAAGACGCCGTTTCTCCCTCGACCAGCACATAATAAATTTCTCCCAAGCCAGTACTGATCGGAGCCATCTGCGGGCGTGGGATTCCAGGAGGGAAGCTCTCGGCAGCTGCCAGCATACGTTCTAAGACGAGCTGGCGCGCCCAGTAGATATCGACACTGTCGTCGAAGACCACCGTCACCTGTGACAACCCGAACTGCGAGAGCGACCGTATTCCCTGCGCGCGGGGCAACCCGCTCAGCGTGACTTCCAAAGGAAACGTCACCAGTTTCTCCATCTCCTCTGGAGCGAACCCTGGGGCGACGGTATTTATTTGTACTTGTTTGGTTGTGATATCAGGCACGGCATCTATCGGCAGCTGCGTTGCGGCATGCAATCCAACACCGATCAGCACCACCGCGAACATGACCATGAGCAGGCGCCACCTAATGCTGAAGCGAATAAGACGATCAATCATCATGCTCCATCTTTCGTCTCACCGAGGCAAAGAACACCTCTATGCCGTTCACTTTTT
>CAZCWX010000064.1:0-4863 GCA_964502465.1 uncultured Enterobacteriaceae bacterium
GGCGGTTTTTCTTGTATCGAGGACTCAGCGAACAGTGGGGAGTGTCGAGTCACGCTGGCGCGACCTGGCTTGGTGGGAAAAAAGTAGAGGACAACTACCACGTTACTGCTGGAGCCAGTCTTGTGCGTACCTTGAAGCCACTTGGGTTTGAGTATGTCTCAGTTGGACCGCGTGTTGCGTTCGACCACTATGGCAAGAATCTGAGCCAGTTCACGCTAGGGCATGGCGGGTATTTCAGTCCCGATTCTCTCGTGCAAATTGTGGCGGCAGCAACCTTTCTCAGCACAGAGGGACAACGATTTTTGCTGAAAGGAGATACAAGCGTCGGTTTCCAAACGCACCATGAAAGCAGCAGTCTGTTTTTTCCCCGTCATCCTGACGGACGCCGCTATGCCGCGATCAACGATAGCGGGGTAGTCTTTTCCACAGAATTGACTGCCCTTGTGCGCCTGGGCGCGCACTGGCAGGTTGGCGGAGGTTTTGTCGCACGCAAGACGGCAACATACGACGATTTTATGGGGATGGTCTTCGTCAACTTCTTCTTTGAGCCGCGACACGCAGTCGTGACAACCGATATCCCGCCTTTTCTCCTCCAGACATTGTACTGATTCGCGCTTTGCTTTCAGACTAACAGATTCCTCCGCTCTTCCGCCTCGTTGGGGAAATGCTTGAGGGGAAAAGGGATCCTTGCGCACCTTTTTCAAAGCTGTCACAAGAAGGTGACACGGAGGATGTTCATGGAAGAGGTAACCAGAGAAATATTCTGGAATATTTCCTTGGCTGGCAGGATCGTCATGTATGGATTACTGCTCACCAGCTTTTTTGGTGCGCCGCTCTATCTCGCCTACCAGTGGTGGAACCGTGTCCGTCTCGGGAAGGCCACCAACCGTTTTGACAATCTCCTCGAACGCGGCAAACGCCTGCTGCTCGACGCTTTTGGCCAAGGTAATGTTGTCAAGGAAAAACCCGCAGGCCTGTATCATTTGACTCTCTTCGTTGCTTTCTTTGGTCTATTCATCGGCACTGGCTTGGTCACTGTGGAACACGACACACCTTTGCATTTCTACTACGGCCCCTTTTATAAAATCTACAAATTTGTACTCGATACCTGCGGGGTCCTGCTGGTCGCAGCCTGCGGGCTGTTTTTGTACCGCCGTTACGTGCAAAAACCGGCTGTGCACGAAGGACCAGTTGCCGAGCGCATGCAGGACAATTTCGAAAATCGTATGGGATATGGCCTGCCGCTGTTCCTGATCGCCGCAATCGGTATTACCGGATTCATGCTTGAAGGAGTGCGTATTGCCACGAACCCAGAAAGCCATCCAGGCTGGGCGTACATGGGCGTTGCCTTTGCCGCGTTGTTCTCTGCTGCCAGTGCAGACGAAAACACTCATCTCGTGGTCTGGTGGGTCCACGTTGTGATCATTACGGCTTTCTTTGCCTCGATCCCCTTTACCAAAATGCGCCACATGTTTATCGCGCCGGTCAACATCTTTTTTAGCAATGTCAAGTCACGCGGTCGTTTGGAACCGATTACCGACTTCGAGAACGCCGAAACCTTTGGGGTGTCGCAGGTTGAAGAATACACGTGGAAACAACTACTCGACATGGCTGCCTGTTTAGAGTGCGGACGGTGCACCATCAATTGCCCGACGGTCCACACGGACAAGCCACTGAACCCTAAAAAGCTGGTTATGGTCCAGCGGGAACACCTGCTGCATAAAGAGTCCTTCTTACATGAACTGGCAACCATCAAAGAGCAAAACGCCAAGGGCAACGGGCAGATCGAACTTCCCGTCTGGAATGGACCAGATATGATCACCGAAGTGGCCACTGAAGACGTAATTTGGGGATGTACCACCTGCGGGTGGTGTGAAGAAGGCTGTCCGGTCAATATCGAGCACATTCAGCGCATCGTTGATATGCGGCGGTACGACGTCATGATGGAAAGCCGGTTCCCGCAGGAAGTTGTCAACGTGTTTAAGAACCTCGAGGTGAACTCGAACCCCTGGGGGATCGGGTATGACAAACGCGCCAACTGGGCTGTCGATTTGGGCGTAAAGACTTTGGCCGAAGATCCAGACACCGAAGTGCTGTACTGGGTTGGGTGTGCGGGCTCGTTCGACGAGCGCAACCAAAAGGTCTCACGGGCGATGGTGAACATCCTACACAAGGCAGGAGTCAAGTTCGCGATTCTCGGCACCGAAGAAGGGTGCACCGGCGATCCTGCCAGGCGATTAGGTAATGAATATCTCTACAGCACGCTGGCCCAGCAGAACGTGGACACGTTAAATCGTTATAAAGTCAAAGAAGTGATCACTCACTGTCCCCATTGCTTTCATACGCTGAAGAACGAGTACCCCGACCTCGGCGGAGATTACACAGTCTATCATAGTTCGGAGTACATCAATCAGTTGCTGCGGCGTGATCTCATTACCCCACAGCAAGCGCTCACAGAACGAGTGACTTTCCATGATCCCTGTTATCTCAGTCGCCACAACCAGCGTTACGAAGCCCCGCGTTCTTCCTTAGGTGCGATTCCCCAACTCCAACTGAACGAGGTCACACAGTCCAAGAAGCGCACGTTCTGCTGCGGAGCTGGTGGCGGAGCCGTGTGGAAAGAAGAGAAGCTTGGTTCGCGTATTAACTACAAGCGGGTGGATCAGTTAATGGAAGCAAATCCTGACACCATCGCGGTCGGCTGCCCGTTCTGCATGCTCATGATGGATGACGCGGTCAAAGGCAAAAACCTTGACGAAAAAGTCAAAGTGAAAGATCTGGTCGAACTCGTTTCGGATTCACTAGAGACGGCGGAAGAAGGGGCTAGAGGTTAAGAGCTGGGGGCTGGAATTATATGTCATCAGATTGATCCTCATGCCAATAGTGCGGAGAAACAGACGTTCATGGACACAGTGTCAACGCACTTTTTGTTTCTTCCTCCGTCTCCGTTTCTCCGTTTCTTTCCCCTTATCCTGGCTCTCCTTTCTGCTTGCGGTTCTTCCTCTTCTGATCCACAGATCATCATCTATCCTGAACACGGTAACCCAATCCACGTGAGTGTGGAAATTGCTGACACGCCAGAAAAACGCAATTTCGGCCTTATGTATCGGCAGGAGCTGCCTGAGTTTCATGGCATATTATTTCTCTTCCCGCGCGAACAACCACAGTCATTCTGGATGAAGAACACCCCCCTCCCCTTGGACATTATCTTCATCAACTCGGCACTGGAGATTGTGAGCATTGCCGAGAACACCACACCATTCTCTGAGAGACCGATCCCCTCAGGCAGCCCGGCGCAATTCGTTCTGGAAGTAAACGGCGGATTCTGCCAACAGCATGACGTTGCAGTGGGAGATCGAGTGGAGTTGCCGAAAGACTTGCCCCGGCCTTCTTAACCGGTAGTGAGTTCATCCAGCAGCGTCTTCGCCTCTTGCAGATCCGCCGTCTCAAACCCTTCGGTGAACCAGTTGTAGATCTCGGACAACATCGTGTGAGCTTACTGTACTTTGCCTTGCTTTTGCCACAAACGAGCCAGGCTGGCCGTGGCTCGTAACTCCGAGGACTTAGCTTGCTGTTTACGGGCAATCTCAATGGCTTTGAGAAAGCACGCCTCGGCCGCCGATTGCGGAATGCGGATTGGGGAATGCGGATTGGGGAGTTTTGACTGTAGACCGTGGACTACGGACTGTAAGACTGATTTCCCTTTGAGTCGATACAGCTCGGCTTCGTACAACCGTTCTGCTGTTTTTTCAATGACGTCCAGCGCTTCAGCTAGTTCTTGCGACGCCTCTTCGCTCTTCCCTGCCCACGTATGCGCTTCTGCTAATAAAGCGAGTGAATGCGGATGCCACAACCGTGCTCCCGTCGCTTGCCAAGCTGCCATGCCTCGAAGGATCTGAGCAACACCTTCAACTCTTGCGTCGCTTGCCCTTTGCGGCAGAGCTGGCGAAGCAAGGCAGCAAAGTGGAGAGCGTACACCAGGCTGAAAGGATGGGCTAACTCTTTCGCTAGAGCGAGTGCTTCCTGGCTTCTGTGTATCGCCTGGTCTGGATAGCCGAGCAAACGTATCCGTTCATGACCTGAACTTGAGAAAACTCGGCGGCTGAGATATGGGAAGGAGCGTCATGAGACGAGAGCCGCCTCTGCCTAAGGAGGTGTGGGAGCAAATTCCGCCTGCGGTGCAAGCCGCGCGATGGGTACGGATCGAGAGCTATGAGCGCCGTATTGCGGCACTGGAGGCCGAGGTTGCGGAACTGAAGGAGCAAGTCCGCCAGAATTCGCAGAACTCCTCGCGCCCGCCCTCGACGGATGGATCCCAGGTCAAGCGCACACCGCCGCGGGCCCCGTCGGGGCGCAAGCGGGGGGTCCAGCCGGGGCAGCCGCACCACGAGCGCACCGTGGTACCGCTGGCACAGGTGAAAGAGGGGATCCCAGGTAAGCCCCTGCAGTGTCGGCGCTGTGGGGGAGCCGTGCCGGGCAGCGATGCCCCGCCCTTGCGCCACCAAGTGGTCGCGGTGCCCCCTGTGGCAGTCGAGGTCAGGGAGTATCAGCTGCCCCGCTTGGTCTGTGGGCAGTGGGGGCGGACTCCCTGGGGGACGTGTAATTACTCACGGATTTTGCGGGGCGACGAACGGTAGGACAGGTGGCCCCATGAGGCTGACCAAGGTGTCGAAGACATTACGGTTATGGAGCTTAGCGGTTTCAATGACGGTGGCCAACGCGGCATACGCATGTGCGCCCCATTCCGAGCGAAAGCCGTTGGTAACCTTGCGATGAATCACCGAGGGACGCAAGGCCCGCTCGCAGGCGTTGTTGTCGGGCGGGACGCCCGGACAATGCCGAAAGACGAACAAGTGCTCCCGG
>CAZCWX010000065.1:0-7110 GCA_964502465.1 uncultured Enterobacteriaceae bacterium
CTTCCGTTCACCGTGCCAGGATGGGACTGTCCCGCTCCTTGAGTGGTTTGACGAGCTTTCGACCAAGGCCCAAGATAAATGCCGTCTGCGGCTTGAGCGCTTGCGGGAGCTTGGGCACGAGCTACGCCGGCCAGAGGCAGACTATTTGCGGGACGGGATCTATGAACTACGGGTCAGCCTGCAGGGCATCAACTACCGGATGCTCTATTTTTTTTACGGGCCTGTCGCTGCGGTGGTCTCGCATGGGATCACCAAAGAGCACAGAGTGCCACCGAAGGACATTGATCGAGCGGTCGAGCGCAAAAGGACGTTCGAACGAGATCCACAGCGCCACACGTATGAGGAGGGATAATGATGGCAAAGACCCCAAAGAGACAACCGACGACAGACGCGATAGAAATCCTGCACCGTCGGTACTATGAGGGACGACCAGAGCGGCTGGTGGAACTCGAAGAAGCGCGCGCAAATGAGGAGATTGCTCGCAAGATTTATGAACTGCGCACGACAGCTGGCTTGACCCAGCGACAACTGGCGAAACTCGTGGGCACATCGGCATCGGCGATCTGTCGGCTGGAAGATGCCGACTACGAGGGGCATTCGTTGGCTATGCTCCGACGTATTGCCGCCGCCCTCGATAAGCGAGTCGAAATTCGGTTTCTCCCGGCGAAACCCAAGCGGCAGGCGGCCTGATCCTGCCCTGCGACGGTTTCTCAGGACGACCTCCTGCGCCTTGTCTCGATCGGTGCAAGCGGAACGCTCTTCGGCACGCAAAATTCTGCGCGGGACACCCACCGTGCGTGCTCCTCTTACGTGCGCTTCGTTCCGTTTCTCCTCGGTATAGCATTGGTCCCGCCTCTCACCAGTCTTCCCTATGCCTGTTTGCGCCGGACGAGGAGGCGTTGCCTGATCCCGTGCGGCGTGTGACAGGTTTCGATCTCCTGATGGAGTTGCTCCCGCTGGGTGCGGCGCGCGGCCAGGTAGGCGTCAATGTCCGGTTGGTGCTCGAGGTAGTAACTGATTACCGCGTACACATCGGCCAGTGACAGGGTATCGTACTGCTGGACGATCTCTTCCGGAGTGGCGCCGTCACAAAAAGGCCGCCAGCACGGAATCCAGCGACACACGGGTATTCCCGACACGCAAAACACCGGCGGCATCCAGGTGCAGGGGCACGGGTTTCGTCACGATCGAAACGTTCATATCCACACTTTAGCATTATCCTTTTCCGAACGGGAGGCGGTATTGCACGGGAATGTGCCACGCACCGCGGCTCACGCGGTTGCTATCGATGTCCTACGCGAGTTCTCTTTATCAACTGCTCGAGTCCGCACTACAACCTCGGCGCACGGAAGTTGCAAGACTGGCTCCGCGCCCAAGGGCATGACGGGTACGGGTGTGAAGGCGACCCCGGCCTGTTCGTCTACGGGTACGATCTGGTGTGCCTGTCGGTGATCTTTTCCTGGCATGCGCCACTAAATCGGACCACATGACTTTGGTACACTTCACTGGATGACTACCTTGATACTGTCATGCTGAGCGAAGCGAAGCATCTCCCTGAGAGACCCTTCGTTATATCGGGCGGCCTTGCAGAATGTGCGGGAGGACGCTCCGGCGGTTCTGATGGGAAAGTAAAGAGACGGAAGCGAAGGGCGCACCAGCCCTTAAGATTAACACGGAAGAGAGCCGCGCGTGTTTACTCCTTTTCAGGCGCCGGCTCTCCCAGCAAAGGAGACTCCTTTAGCACTTCCTCACCACTTTCTATGATCTCGTCAGAACCATAAAGGTCACTCTCCGGCCCCTTCTCCTCTAACCCCGAAGGCTTATCGCTATATCGATCGTCGCGCTCCCACGCCAGCCGTTCTACCCGGATATGGTCGACTACCTCTTCAAGGCCCATGACGTCCGTCACTAATTGCAGTAGGATACTGCGCTCGCGCTCACTCGGGAGCACCCCCTCAAGGAAGATCACCCCATCACGGCAGTTGATCTGAAGCTCATCCATATCCACACGTCCATCTCCGCGCACCTGGTCGTAAATCCCCTCTTGAATTTCTTCATCACTTAACAGACTGAGATCCGGAGGAATGCGCCCAAAGTTCGGCTCTTCTTTGTCTGCAACTGGAGAGGTCTCCTCCACCTGCTCACAATCCGCACACAACCGCGCAGTCGGCATCACCTGCAGCCGCTCTACAGCAATCTCTCTTCCACACCGTGCACACGTATCGTAGGTTCCCTCATCAATGCGGCGCAGCGCCTCTTCTATCTCCACTAGAGCATCCGTGTCCCGAGCATCCATTAATCCTAGTAAATGGGACATCCGTTCTTCCAGAGCTTCTTCTGACCATTCCCGCTCTCGCTCTTCCCCCAGTTCCGCCAACTTGGCTTCTGTGTGAGCGACTCTCCTAAGCAACTCTGCCCGTCGGCGGCGAAGTTCTCGCCTATACGAGTCAAAATTTTTCTGCTTCATAAAGAATCCTCTTCTTCACGTATTTGATATTGTCCTCTGGAGGCGCAAGCTTCATACAGCTCTTATGACTAGCTCGCCGCTTTTATATTTCATGGATTACGCATTTCTCTTTCAGCGCCTTCTCTTGTTTCTGTTGCTCTTTTTGGCATAGGAATTGCGTGCTTTCTTATAGTGTTTGTTTTATTATTGAAAAGGAGAGTGGGGAGAATAAAAGAGGATTGGTCATTGCTTCAAAAGAGAGAAAAGTGTCTGCATGGAATTCCACAATTGGGACGGTCGGTATTTCTGCGGTATTCAGACGTGTTCTTGGCGCATGATTATCTTCTGATTGATTAAAGGAATCTTTACTTGAAAAAGAGATTGTTTTCGCCTGTAGCTCCCTCCTCGCACCGACGTTAACCTGCTGGTTTTCAGACACACTTGAAGCCTGAGGCAGGAGGAGGCCCAATAAAGTATGTCCGCCGTTAAAGGACTCTTTATCGAAGTTGTGCGCTTGGGAGGGCTCAGCACAAAAGAGCTTACTCGACGCGTCATGAGCGAAATTTGGGACGATAAGTGTTTCGCTCGCGCGGCGCAGTTGGCGTATTATTTTTTGTTCGCGCTATTTCCTTTCTTGCTCTTTCTGACAACCCTCTTGGGATACCTGCCGGTCGCTGATCCCATGGAGACAGTCATGGGGTTTTTGACCCGCTTTGTTTCGCACGACGTGCTCCGCCTCATACAGGATAATATTCAAGATCTCGTTACTCAACAGAGAGGAGGCTTACTCTCTGTTGGCATTCTGATGGCGCTGTGGCTAGCGACTAGCGCCGTGGTCGCCGTGGGTGATGTATTAAATGAGGCGTATGGGGTGATCGAAGCGCGTCCCCTCTGGAAGATCTACGGAGAGGCCTTGCTACTCATGATTGGACTGACGTTCCTCTTTGTTTTCTCAACTGTTTTACTGATCTTTGGACCCCAACTCGGCGCCATCGTCGGCAATGCAATGAATTTAGGGAAGGCCTTCGAGATCGCCTGGAATATTCTGCGTTGGCCGGTAATCTTGTTTTTCGTGAATTTAGCTGTCGCGATGCTGTACTACTTTACGCCGGATGTGGAACAGAAATGGAAATGGGTGACACCAGGAGCCATTTTTGCCCTGGCCGGTTGGCTCATCGTGTCTCTTGGGTTTGCGTACTACGTCAACAGTTTTGATTCGTACAATAAAACCTATGGCAGTATTGGTACAGTTATCGTCCTGCTGACGTGGTTGTATTTGACTGGGCTCTTCATCCTGATCGGCGGAGAAATTAATTCCGAGATTGAACATGCCACCCGCAACGGGAAAGCCTTTGGGGAAAAAAATTACCTCAATAATAACAAAGTATATCTCTAGCGGTATTGGCATAGGATTTGCCCTTCAGGAACATCAATAGTGTCCTTCCGGCAAACCTGATACTGTTGGCGAATTCTAACCACAGAGAATTCAAGAACTTCTTGCCAGTACGGCCACGGTCAACTACCCGACAGCAGCGGATCACGGGAGACTCTGTAGCGGACGGTATTCTATCTGAGCAGAGGGCACTCTATGTCGCTACATCCGATCTCCGCTTATGTTGTCCTTGAGCACACCGCCCGAGTTGCGCGGGCGGCGTTTCCGAAAGGGAGTTTGTGTCTGCGCCTATACGATGAGCTGGGGACCATCTTTACAGATCACGATTTTGCCGATCTCTTTGCGCACCGGGGTCAACCCGCCGAGGCGCCCTTGCGGCTGGCGTTGATTACGGTCTTGCAGTTCCTCGAAGACCTCGCGGATCGCCAGGCGGCGGAGGCGGTGCGTGCCCGGATCGACTGGAAATACCTGTTGTGTCTGGAACTGGAGGATCCTGGCTTTGACTACTCCGTCCTGTGCGTCGGGGGAGATTGTTAGAGGGGGGAGCGGAGCACAGACTCTTCGACCAGGTCTTAGCCAGCTTGCGGGAGCGAAAATTGGTGAAAGCGCGGATGCGGCAACGGACCGATTCCACGCATGTGGTGGCCGCCGTGCGGGATCTCAATCGCCTGGAGCGCGTGGTGGAAACCCTGCGGGCGGGTAACCGCACAGTTGGGTGCGTCAGATTGTCGAGCGTGCGGTGTAGTGATAGGCAGCACGCCAGCCATGCCAGAGCAAGAGCCGCCAACCGGGAGTAGTGGAGAAGACTGGGCCGCCACACCGCCAGCGGTTCGAGGCCTCATGCTGGAATTGCTCAAGCGACTGGTGGAAGTCGAAGCGCGACTTAATCAAACGTCGCGGAATTCGTCCAAACCGCCGTCTTCAGATCCCCCGAGTGCCAAACCGCGACCGGCGAAGGAACCTTCGGGCCGCAAGTCGGGTGGGCAGCCGGGCCATGAGGGGCACGGCCGCAAGTTGAAGCCCGAGAGCGAGGTGGACCAGATCATTAACGTGCGGCCCGAGCAGTGTGAGCCATGTGGGACGTTATTGGTGGGGGACGACTGTGAACCGGAGCGGCATCAAGTGACGGAATTGCCCCGGATCACACCGGTGGTAACGGCATACCGGCGCCATCGCCTCTGTTGTGGGGCGTGCGGGGCGCATACGCAAGCGCCGTGGCCCGCGACGATGCCAGCGGGGAGTTTTGGGCCGCACGTGCAAGCGACGGTAGGGTATTTGACGGGACGGATTGGCGCCAGTCAGCGAGAGGGGCAAGACATTCTGGCGACGGTGTGTCAAACGGAGGTGAGTGTCGGCAGTGTGGGAGCGTTGGAACAGGCGGTGAGTACAGCGTTAGCCGCGCCGGTGGCGGAGGCAGCCACGTACGTGCAGCGCCAGCCGGTGCGTAATGCCGATGAGACGAGCTGGCGGGAGAAGACGAAGCGGGTGTGGTGGTGGAGTAGTGTGACGCCGGTGGTCACGATCTTTCGGCTATTGAAGACACGGGGGGCCGCCGGCGCAAAGGAACTGGTGGGCGAGGTCGTATGGGGCATTATCGGGACGGATCGCTACGCGGGGTATCACTGGATTGCTCCGCGCCAGCGCCAACTCTGCTGGGCACATCTGAAGCGAGAGGTTATTGCCTGGAGCGAACGGGCAGGGGAGACGGCACGGATTGGGCACGCCTTATTGACGGTGGAGAAACAGCTCTTCACGTTGTGGTACCGCGTGCGAGATGGCACGATGGCCTGGGCCGACTTTCAGGTGGCGATGCTGCCGCTCATGGCACGGGTCCGCACGCTCTTACAGGAAGGGGTGGTGGGTGCAGACGCGAAAACGCAAGGGACGTGTTGCAATCTGCTCAAACTGGAAGTCGCCTTGTGGACGTTGGTGTGGGAGACGGGAGTGGCCCCCACCAATAATTGCGCCGAGCGGCCATTGCGCCGGGCGGTATTGTGGCGACGGCGCAGTTTTGGCACGCAGAGTGCGGCGGGGAGTCAATTCGTTGAACGTATCTTGACGGCGGTCACCACCTTGCGCCAACAACGCCGCGACGTGTTGGACTACTTGACGGCGGCCTGTGCGGGGCGATCCGCAAAGACCCTGCGCCTTCGCTCTTGCCGCTCACTTCTCCACCGCTCTCTGCTCGGTAGAGGTCTCCCCCAACTGTGCGGTTACAAGGACTCAGCACAAACGGCAAATCTTCAGCGATTGCCACACCGCACCCGTTCGCCCTGAGCTTGTCGAAGGGTGAACGCAGGGAGGGTCGCCGCTTAATGAGCAGTTATTCGGATAGTCACTTAGTACCGTGCGCTGTAATTACGTAGCGAGTTGCAGTGGTGGGGGCGCGCCGAATTTGGCCAGCAGTTTGGTTTTGGTGTACGTCCATTGGATAGGTTTGGGATGGGTATTCAGTTCCGCAAAATACGCCTGCAGATCGCGTTCCAAGGCGAGGGTACTGGGAAAGTCATTAGGCGTGAGCCGGTCACGTTGCACCTTGCTGAAGATAATCTCGACCTGATCCAGCCAGCTGGCGTACGTGGGCAACCAGTACAGGCGCACCTCAAAGGACAGTTCCAGCGACGCGAGCCAGGTCCCGAGCTGCTTGGGGGCGTGGGTGGGGCCGTTGTCGAGGATCAGATGGAGGACTTTTATCCCGACACAGAGTGCACTCTGAAAGAACGCTTGCAGGAAGGCTTTGCAATCGACAAACTTCTTCGTCGTGCGGGTCTGGGCGAAGGTCAGCCCACTGGCCACCACCAGAGCACAGAAGAGTTGCAGCGCGCCCATGCGTTTATAGCGATCGGCCACCTGCATCACGTCCCCCGGTGCCGCCGCTTTAGTCGCAGTGATGCGCTGGCGCGCTTGAATGGAGGTCTTCTCATCGCTACAGACCGTGAGTTCCCCTTGCGCCTGCAGGGCGGGCGCTTGCGCGTAGAGGTCAAGTACTGGCGTGGCTTGCTCGACAAACTGCGGATCGGTCGAGTGCTGCCAGGAGTGATAGCGCCAGGGCTTGAGCTTGTCGGCCCGCAGCCAGCGGCGGATCGTACCCGGCGCGATGGCCTCGACAATTTGCTGTTCCACCGCCACCCGAGGGCGGATAGCGCCGAGGGGCGCCGCCCGAGCACAGGTCCCGAGAAGCGCAGCGCGCCGCGTGCCGGTCAGCGGCTGGACGGCGCAGTCGCCAGCCGCTGGAGGCCGCCAGCGCGGAGTCTGAGGGACCGAAATCGCC
>CAZCWX010000066.1:0-3371 GCA_964502465.1 uncultured Enterobacteriaceae bacterium
GCAAGCACTAAAAAAAACTCGGGCTGACCCTGTAGCGCTGGGGCCGCAGGGCGGCGCGGCGTTTGCGCTGGTGCCCTGCGCTCATCACTATTCCCTCGGGATCATCAGCCTGTTTCTCTCGCTGGTTTTGGAGGTGGCGACGAGCCTACGGTGCGCCAGCCGGGTGCTGGAATTGTTTTGGGCGGTTTGGGCCCAGCCTGGGGCGGTGCCGAGGTGGGAGACGGGCCGGTGGTGGGTGCTGCGGGTGGGCTATGACAAACTCACCCGCCCCAAGGAGCCGGCCGAGGATTGGGGCTGGATCGTGGATCACACCTCCCAACTGGGCACGCACAAGTGTTTGGTGATTCTGGGGCTGCGGCTCGCGGCCCTGCCGCCGCGCGGGCAGTGTCTGCGCCATGAGGATGTCGAACCGCTGGTACTGGAGCCGGTCGTGAAGTCCACCGGGGAGATCGTCTATCAACCACTGAAAGCGACCATCAAGAAAACGGGAGTCCCGCGCGAGATTATCAGTGATCGCGGGGGAGAGGTGCAGGCTGGGGTTGAGCAGTTTTGCGCGGTCCCTCCTGCCCCCAGTGCCAGCTACGACATCAAACATAAGACGGCCGCCGTGCTGAAAGCCGAACTCGAGGGCGCTCCCGTTTGGCCGGAGTTTACCCAGTTGTGTCAGCAGACCAAGCAGCAGGTGCAGCAAACAGCCTGGGCCTGGTTAATGCCGCCGAACCAGCGCCCCAAAGCCCGCTGGAGGAATGTGGACATCTGGGTCCGCTGGGGTCCCCAGACGCTCTCCGTGCTCGACACTCCAGCGCCCGAGCGACCGCGCGGCTGCGTGGGGGTCCGGTTGGAGGAGAAACTCGGCTGGGTTCGCCGGTTTCGCGCCCCGTTGCCGCTCTGGGCTGAGCTGCTCCCGCTCGTCACCGTCACGGAGCCCTTTGTCCGCACCCAAGGCCTGGCGCGGGGTGCGGCTGGGCACCGCGGTCCTCTCCTCGCCCCGCTGGCGCAGAGCCCGCACGGGCACCAGATGCGGGCTCACCTTCTCGCGTTTGTCGCGGAGGAAGCCCAGAAAGCTCACCCCAAGGAACGGCTCTTGGGCAGCAGCGAGGTGATCGAATCGGTCTTTGGCAAATTCAAACGCCTCGCACACACCCAGGCCAAGAGTGGCTTTACCGCTCTGATCCTCACCATGGGTGCTATGGTCGCGACAACCACCCGCGAGGTCATCCATAAAGCGCTGGAAACCGTCCCCACCCAATGTGTGCTTGAGTGGTGCAAAAAAACGCTGGGTGACTCCCTACAAGCGCAACGGAAAAAAGCCTTCGGTCTCCACGCCAAGACGGAACACAAACGCGCCCAAGAACGGGAGGCCGCTTGATGCCATTTTTATCAAGTCAGGCCGAGGCTCTCGACTCTAAGTCTTAACAATTGCCTTGTATGTTAGTTTTGCGGTTGCTGAATCAAATAGGGGAGAAACGGCGTAAGTTCACCTTCGCAAACGAGTTGTCCGACCCACCCCCCCATGGGCATTGGATTCCGCCCAGGACGGGTCCGCCACCCATCCCGCCAACGGAGCGCACGATGGACTGTTCGGACCTCCCGTGCTTGCTCTCGCAATTGCATGGTTTCCAGACTCAGCCCCTGGCCACTGCCATAGACTTTGTCGAGCGCATCAATGCGGCGGAGGAGAAAGTCCACAACCTGAGCAAAATCGATCTTCCCAACCGGTATGATTTTCCCGTGGCGCACGAGGCGCAGAGGAGAGACAAAATCCAGATGACACGAGTGGACAGGGGGGTCCGACAGAACAGAAACGAAATCTTGGGGCTTCAGGAATCTTACTGCCGTGGGCCGCAGCAAGCTGGTCTTACCATCGCAGAGACAAACCGGCTCAGGAAACTCCTGTGAAACCCGTACCAGATGAAATGGCACGCGGTGCCGCCCCAAGCCGAACCTGCCCATTTGCTCAAAGGAGGTCACCAGCTCACGCAGTGAGAGGGATTCCTTGCCTATCAGAGTAAAACCGAGGGTAAGGGTTTGCTCACCAAAAAAATACGGCGGGACACGCAGCACGTAGAGTCGGATTTCGCGGATGGAATCAGCCTGGGGTGCAGTCCCGAACAAACGCGGGAAGGCACAGGACGAAAAGAGCGGACACCCTAGACACTCCGGACGATCCGGATAGAGGCACACCGTCCTCCGCACCGCCCTACCCAGGGCCGCATGCAGCACCGCCCCTAGATAGTGGCCACTAGTTTATTCGCCTCCTCGATAGGGCTTGAGACGTAGGGCGTAGCATCGTATCCTACGGCCCTCGTGATCCCTGGAGCAGGAGAGTGCCTCATGCGTCTTGTTCGCTATCTTCAGCATTGGTTGAAGGGGGGTGGACCGTGCCTCCAAGTCGCAGACTTCGTGCCGGACCCCCATCCCATCGGCCAATGGGCCGATACCTTTCCCTGGGCCGATCTGGTGACGGCCCTCGAGCAAAGTTTTGCACGGCGCTTCCCCAAACGCTCCAAGCGCGGCCGACCGCCGGTTCCCCTACGGGTGTTATTAGCGCTCGAACTCCTCAAACACGAACTGGGTGCATCGGACGAGGATATCTGCCACCGCTTGCGGACGGATTTTGCGGTTATGTACGCCTGTGGCCTCCACCAGTACCAAGTGGCCCCATCCCAGGCCCACTTTGTGCTACCCGAGACCCTGGCCGAGTTTCGCGGCCGGATTGACGAGGCGCTCATGGATGAATTGATCGCCATCCAGGCAGCGGCAGCGATGGAGGAGGGCCTTGTCAGCCCGGCCCATCTCGTCATCGATACCTTTCCGGGTGAACAAGGGAGCCAACGGGTCACCGATGCCACCACGCTGTACAAGGCGCAAAAAAAGTCCTCCAGCTCGTTGGGGCCCTCAGGCAGCAGTGCACCGCCCGAGCCACAGCGCTGAAGACCCCAGCCCTTGACCTCCAGCCGAAGCTGCAAAAGGTCATGCGCCGCTTTGGCCGCCAGTGCCGGGGGCAGGGCAAAGTGTTCGTGAAACTGGTCCGCCAAACCGAACAGCAGTTGTTGGAGCTGGGGAAGCCCCTGCCCGCGCTTGCCCAGCAGACACAGCAGAGCCTCCACCAGGCGACCCCGCTGAGTGAGTCCCAGCGCGAGCGCGGGCTCAGGGAGCTGAGCACCGCGATGGACGCCCATGAGCAAATCCGCACCCAATCGACCCGGCTTACGCAAGGCAAAAAGTTAGGTAGCTCCACATCTAATCGTGGTGCGGGGTAATTGTAAAAGAACCGCGGGTCCAGCACTCATCCTCTTTGGCGATGGGTGCAACAAGCCAGGAGGACGAACGTGGACCCGACACCAGTATTCTGTCCTAATCTGGAGTGT
>CAZCWX010000067.1:0-24000 GCA_964502465.1 uncultured Enterobacteriaceae bacterium
CGATGATGCAGCCCGAAACGAGTGAGTAATTCCTCTGCGCGTGACCGTGCCTCACGGTGTGTATAGCCGCCGAGGCGTAACACGACTTCTACATTTTCCCGCGCTGTCAGGGCAGATAACAGTTGGAAGAACTGGAAGACAAAGCCGATCTGCCGAAGACGGAAGCGCGAGAGTGCTTGCCGCGATAGTTTCTGTAACTGCGTGCCGGCGACGTGAATGATCCCACTGGTTGGCTGCAAGAGCCCACCAATCAGGGACAGGAGGGTTGTCTTGCCTGCACCAGAAGGGCCGAGGAGCAGGACCAACTCGCCGGCGTTGATCGCGAGATTGACTTGATCGATTGCACGGACTGCCGCCTCTCCTGTTCCATAGATTTTGCTGACATTTTCTAATTGGATGAGACTTACGGCTTGAGACTTGCGGCTTGAAGCTTCAGGCATGGCATTCTATTCTGATACTGGGATCATTTGACTCATTGTGGGTCTCCTTCACTCGTCTCTAGCCTCTCGTTCCTAATCTTATCCTTTGAACGCAATCAGCGGATCGATGCGAGCAATGCGTCGTGCCGGGAAAACCGCAGCAAGGACGCTCATACCTACCGTGCAGCCAAGCATCCAGATGGCATGGTGTGCATATGAGGCCGCTGGGAATTGCGGGACAAAGTATTGTGCCAGAGTCACCGCTCCCCAACTAAGAGGGACACCAAGCAGCCACCCACAGAGTCCACAGACGAGTGCCTGGAGTGAGGCGGTCCAGTAGAGTATCTGGTCTGGTGCACCGATGGCCTTAAGGACGCCGTATTCTGGCCCGCGTTCGACTGTCATGGTATAGATGGTGAGCCCGATCACGACTGTGCCGACCAGCAAACCGAGCGCTTGCAGGACACCGAGAATGGGCAAGAAATTGTCGCCGGTCAGCGAGAGGTTGTTCGCGATAAATTGCTCCTTGGTATAGGCCGATACAGGAACGGGGGCGGAGTGTTCGATACGAGCGATGGCGTCGTGGAGGTTCACTCCTGGGGAGAACTGTACCAGAAAATAGTTCACCATCCCGTGCAAGCCAAACAATTGCCTCGCTTGTCCTAGCGTGACGAAGGCGTACTGATAGAGAAAACAATTGCCACCCCGTGCGATGCCGACGACAGAGAGCGGCTTGCCAGCAACGGTGACGATCTCACCGAGTTGCAGCCCTTCTTTCCGTGCGAAGACGAGGTCGATGACGATCTCTCCAGCCTGGGTGACAGCCCGACCCGCTACCAGTTCTACCGGTCCGTTCTCTGCCTTGTCTACACCGACCACGAAGGTGTGCCGCTGCTGTCCTCGGACTTCGCTACTCATCAAACGACCCACGAAAGAAGACACTTCTTCGACTTCTTCAGACTGGTAAAACAGTTGTTCACCAGCAACCGGAAGGAGTGACAAGGTGTGAAAGAGGTCTGAAGCGCCCTTCTGCCCCACCCACACGTCTGCCTGCACATGGCGTAAGTAGGTGGCCATATTATCGCGCCACCCCGTGTAAAGCCCCATGAGGAGCAGCACCAAGACCACTGAACTGGCGACTCCGACGATGGCAAGAAGAAAGCGGCCTTTGTAGACAAAGAGGTGCTTGCGAACCAGGAGGAACATTAGTGGCCTCTGGTCAAAACGGGGAGGAACCGGGGCTTCCAGCCCATCTTCGCCACATATTCAGGTCGCGCCCACAACGCGGCTTCTTCGAGGTGGATGCGCTGCCAGAGCACGCCAGCGTTCAACAGAGAAAAAAAGAGAGCGGCGAGATAAGCACTGTGGACCAGCGGAAGGGCAAAAATCTCGATAATGACGATCGTATAGTTTGGATGGCGAACGTAGCGGTATGGACCGTTATCGACCACAGGGAGCGCTGACGTCACAATATGCACATTCCACTGCTCGCCCAGACTCCGCCAGATCCACGCTCGTCCAACTACGCAGAGTCCCAGCACCGTCAGCATACACCCCGCGAGCCAGGGGATCAGAGGCCGATCGCACATCCAGACCTCCAGGGCGCAGGCGATAAAGAGTCCAGCATGAACACACACCATCAAGGGATAGAGAGGTTCTCGTACTTGCTTGCCACCAACAGCGAGCAAGTGGGCCTGATGGCGAGCAGAAACCCGTAACTCGACCAGACGGAGCAGAGCAAAGCCCGCAAGCAGGGCAAAATACCAATCTTGTGAGCGATCAACCATCACTCCCACCGCAGTAAAACCAGCTCTGCACTGAAGCCAGGACCAAAAGCTAACAGCAGTCCCCAGTCGCCAGCCTCTGGGGTCTCGGTGGTCAGAAAACGGTCAAGGATAAACAGGACAGAGGCGGATGAGAGGTTCCCATAGTCGCGCAAGATTGTCCGGCTCACCTGCGTGTGATGGGGCAAAAGCCCGAGGCCCTGCGCCAGACCGTCAATGACGCGTCGGCCCCCTGGATGTAGGAGGAAATGACGCACGTCGTATATCGCGAGGCCCTGACGGTCGAGAAACTGTTCGACTAACTCTGGTACTGCGGCACAGACGACCTCAGGAATCTCAGCCGAGAGGACAATGTGCAGACCCGAGTCCTTGAGGTCGAACCCCATAAGGTCAGTCGTGTGAGGGAAGAGGATACTTTCGGTCGCGACAATACGGGACTTGCCCGCACAGGCTCCTCCCTGCAACAGCACAGCTGCGGCGCCATCGCCAAACAGGGCACTTGACACGATGTTGGCAGCAGAGAGATCGTGCACTTGAAAAGTTAGAGAAGGAAGCTCCACCGCTACGACGAGGACCTGATGAGCAGGGAATGCCCGCAAATAGTCAAAAGCTCGCGCGAGCGCTGCCGCTCCTGCCGCGCAACCGAGTTCTGTAACCGGCAAGCGTTTGACATGTAATGCAAGCGGGAGCGCGTTGGCCAGATAGGCATCCAGGGAAGGAATCATGAATCCGGTACAAGATGTAGTAATAATGAGTGCAATTGCCTCTGGGTCCACCCTGGCACGTTCCAGACAGTGCCGCACGACCTGTTCGCCCAGGGTACAGACCTGCTGACGGTAGAGGGTGCTTGTCTCGGTTATCGAGAGCGGATTGACCAGATCGAGGAGGGGGCGGCAGCCGTAACGTGTCTGGACGGCGGCATTCTCAAACACGCGTCGAGCAAGTGGTAACAGTCGTTCATTGTCTTCCAGCCATAAGGGTAACGAGGTACGGATTTCGTCCTGCTCATAGCGATGGGAGGGATGAGCGATAGCGGTAGCACAGACGGTAGCCATGTCTCCTTCGCAGTCTAGTGCTGGATGGCACTTATTGGGTTTCAAGGTCTCATAAAGAGAGGATTCACGCAAGCAACCACGTCGGCCAGTGGGAGAGAGGGAGAGTAAGTCACTGGTTGTGTTTTCTTGAACGAGTGGAGAGACGCGAGCGTTCTGAAGAGACAAATTTTAGCTCTGCGTCTACTCTGCCTTTTTCATACCGCACGACGATATAGCCACCAGTGGCAAAGGGGCCGGCATTGAGAATGGTCGTGCGGCCAATGCGATCAACTCCGGCAGATTCATGGATGTGGCCAGTAATGCACACGTGTGGCTGTTGCTCCAGAATAAACTGCCGCACAGCCGGGCTTCCCACCGGTCTGCCGTCTGTGAGTCGATCGACCTTTGTCCCATAGGGAGGAGTGTGGCAGACCATAACGCGCACAGGGGCATCGAGGACAGTGGCATAGGCTTGCTCGATCGTGGCCCGGAGTTCTTCGTCTTGATACTCCAATGGTGTCTGAAATGGGGTGGTATTTGAACCGCCACAACCAAAAAACCCAAGATCTCCAAAGCGACGGCTCTCACCATGCAGGCCAATATGTTCAGTACGCAAGAAGTCGAGGACCTCAGGGCGATCGAGGTTGCCTGGCAACGCCAGCACCGTAGGGCAATAGGTGCGGGCGGCCTCCACAACTTGCCGCGCTTCTACCGCACCACCAAAGTTGGTGAGATCTCCTGACAGGACAATGAGATCGGCCGTAGCCAATTCGGTTGCGATCTGGGCCATCGGCTGAATCGCCATGTGCACATCGCCAAACGACACGATTTTCATGAAGCGCCTCTTCCAGTTGGTGCTGGTTGTTGTAGTTGATGAGGGCGCGACGGTCAACGGAGAATGAAAAAAAGAAAAAAAGCGAGCTATGCGCCCTGGCCTTGCAAAAGAGTAGAGAATAGGGAAATACTACAACACCCTGCAAGGCAGAGAGAACGCATGGAGAAAAATATCCGATCGAAAGTGCTTGCCATCGGCCGGCCATTGCGTGTAGAGCTTCAGCTCGATGGCGAATGGCTCGAACGCCTACGCAGGTTGTTGCAAGAGATGGGAGAAGAGGGCGGGTCGTATCCCATCCATCGCTATTTAGAAGAGCTGCTTGAAGCAGATATTGTCTATCGAGAAAGCCATCACACGCGCCGCCGCGGACCCTTTGTCCAACGAGAAGCCATCATTCGTTGGCTGAGACAGCGCAATGCTGAGAGTTCTGCCAGCGGAGTGTCGGCCGGCAAGCGTTAAATGGTTGCAGGGAGTACTCTTTTTCGTCCGGGTATCAGGCCGATCTGAAAGAAGGCTAAGGGTTCGGCCCAAGCGGTCGCCAAACAGGAAAGTAAGGCTATAGGTGGTTGTGTTGCAAGATGTTCTCCTTTTCCAGGGCATGCGTGTCCGAAAGGCGTGATGAGCCTGACAAATCCCTTGAACCTGCGAATTATTCTGGTACAACCCCAATACTCGGGGAATGTGGGCGCCGTCGCGCGAGCTATGTGCAACCTTGGGCTGCGTGACCTCGCGCTGGTGAATCCTGCCCCGCTCTGTCGCCAGCAGGCAGAGACTATGGCCGTGCATGCGCGGGGTATTCTTGACGCTATGCAGGTGTATCCTTCATTGCGTACTGCTACAGCGGATTGTGGATTGGTCGTTGGCACGACGTGCCGTCCTGGATTGTATCGCGAGGGCGCGCACCCTCCACGCGAGATCGCGCCGCGCATTGTTGCGGCTGCGGCAGCGAATCGAGTTGCCCTCGTGTTTGGTCCTGAAGATCATGGCTTGACCAATGACGAGGTGCGCCTGTGTCATCAGCTGGCGACGATCCCTACCGATGATGCCTATTCCTCCCTGAATGTTGCTCAAGCGGTATTGCTCTGTTGTTACGAGGTATTCTTAGCGGCACGCGAAGAGGGAGGTTTTTCTCCACGACCACTTGCTGTTGCCGAGCGCCAAGAACTGATGTACGAAAGACTCAAGCGGGCACTTTTGAAAGTTGGATTTTTACATCGGGACAATCCTGAACACATCATGTTCGCCCTGCGGCGAATCCTAGGTCGTGCTGGTCTCGAAGACCGCGATGTCCGTATCCTCTTAGGTATGGCACGACAGATCGACTGGTATGCCAGCGGCGGGTGGCGTCTCCAAGAACCCGGCCACCCGGCGGACGTATGAGGTGAGTTGAGTCCCTACGCTACACAGAACAACAACATGGCTGAGATTATTCACTTTCGTACGATCCTTCAGGCACGTCGCCGCCAACGCGAACAGGAATACCTGTGCCGCTGCGTAGAACTCATCAACACAAGTTTGCAGCATCAGATTGAGGAAATGCAGGATGCACCGCCTGATGAATGGTCGGCGCGTGCGAGGAAAATTAGAAAACTCGGTGAGTTATTGGAGTACACGACCAGTCTGTTTTAATGAGAAGAAAGGAACCTCATGCCAAAAGCCGCCTCCTCGACTGCAAAGCCGGACGTGACAGAGAAAAAAACGGCCTCTGCGGCAAAATCCCGCTCGCGTGCAGCAACACGCACCGCCCCACCATCAGCCCCTACGGAGGCTGTGAACTCTGATGTGCTTGCTCCACTGGTCCAGCGGCTGAGTGACTTCGAAGAAAAGATCACTGCGAGTTTTGCCACCCTTGCCACAGAGGTGCAGGCACTTCAGGCCAACCCTGTAGGTCGTTCCCCTGAGGGCGATACGCCGTCGGAGACTGTCTTGCCAATCATTGCCGACCTCATCCGACGGAACCTTATCGAACACCTCACGCCGATTACTGCCGCCTTAAAACGCCTCGAAGAGCGTATCGGGTTTGTGAGTAATCGTCTCAAAAACTCGCCGGGGGGACAAGAGCGGCAAAAGCCCTGGCGCCACGACCAGCAGCGGCACCCGCGGCATCGCCCCCAGAATGGTCCGCGCCCTGGGCAAGGACAACCCTGGTCCCCACCTTCTGCAGCTTCCGTACAAGGACATTTCGCCCCGCGCCTGCTTGGCAGAGAGGGGCGTCCAGGGTCGGAAGACGAAGAGTAAGGGATCGCGCAAGAATGACTTGAGCAATTCTTGATGAATATGTCATTCTGAGCCGGGGCGCCGCGGAGACGAAGAATCTCTCAGTGTCTCAAGCAAACCGAGATTCTTCAGTGCTAGTTTAAAGCGTGGGGGTCAGCACGGATAGCGATATCGCGGAGCATCACGTTGAGCCGTTCTTTACCCTTTTGCAGGGTGAGGAAGAGTGAGGCAGCCTGCGGAACATCGGGATCCCAATACATGACTTGCTCATTGTAGTGACGTTCCAAGGCTTGGTTATCTTCTAAATCATGGACAACTCGGGCCCAATGGTTCTTCCCCTCTTTGACGAGACCGGTTTCATCAGAGGGGGTTCCGTCTAAAGCGACGATCTCGTCATAGAGCAGCTGGACGAGGCGGTCCTGTACGTCGGCGGCTGCTCGCAACTCTTGAACACCAGCCTGATGGGGGGACCTGTCGGCATGGGTACGGATTTGTCGAGCAAGACGTGCTTCGTGGCGATAGCTTGCCAGTAACTCGGTCAGTAAATGGCGAGATTCTTTTGCTGTTGATTCAGATCCGATGAGGCGTTCCCAAAACCCCATAATATGCTCCCGGACCGGAGGAAGTACCCCGCTGCTCGCGGGTTGTCAAGGTCGTAAAAAGAGGTTTATTCTTTTTCTTTTTTCCGCTATGCTTTTTTACTACCTCTTCGGTTGAGAGAGCCGATTGAAAAAGAGTTCTTCAGGGAGGAAGGTTATGGCCCGTATTACCGTCGAAGACTGTTTAGCCAGGATTCCTAATCGCTTCGAGTTAGTGATCGTGGCGGCACGACGGGCGAAAGACTTGCTGAAAGGAGCTCGCCCCCTCGTCTCGTCGGAGAACAAAGACGTCGTCACCGCACTTCGTGAAATTGCTGCGGGCAAAGTCTGGAAAGAGCCTCTTGAGGTGGTGAAACAAATAGATGGCTAAGAAAGACCTATACGGAATTCTTGGTGTCGAACGCACTGCGTCCGCCGACGACATTAAAAAGGCCTACCGCAAGCTTGCTCGTAAGTATCACCCTGATATCAATCCCGGCAACAAAACCGCAGAAGAGCGGTTCAAAGAACTCTCACTTGCGCATGATGTACTGAGTGATCCTGCGAAACGGAAACTGTACGACGAATTTGGCGAGGAAGGCCTCCAGCCGGGATTCAACCCAGAGCAAGCGCGCGCCTATAAGCAATGGAGTAACCAGGGCGGGTTCCAGTTCAACCGCGGCGCTGGCCGTCGCTCCTCTTTTGCGTTTGAAGACTTGTTCGGAGACGTGTTTGGCCCTTTTGGTCGGGAACGGGAGAAAACCGCACCGCAACGAGGCGAAGATATCGAGTATCCCATCGAACTGGACTTGCTCGATGTGGTCCGTGGCGCGAGGAAAACGATCTCGGTTCAGCGGCCAGCGCCGAACAGGAGCGGCAGTCACGGAAGTACCGTGGAGCGTCTCACGGTCAAGATCCCTGCCGGTGTTGATGAAGGGGCCCGCATCCGTCTTGCTGGAAAGGGGGCGACTCGTACCCCGAGAGGGCCTGCTGGCGATCTGTATTTAGTTGTTCATATCCGTCCTCATCCTCACCTTGAACGGAAGGGATTGGATCTGTTTCTTGACTTGCCAGTGACGGTAGGAGAGGCGCTCAATGGGGCCACGGTGACCGTGCCGACCCCCACCGGTGAAGTCAAACTCAAAATTCCGCCAGGCAGCCAAAGCGGACGTAAGCTCCGTCTCAAAGGGAAAGGGGTGACTGACGAGAAGACCCATGCGGTTGGCGATCTCTACGTCAAACTGCTGATCCAGGTCCCTCATAACGGAGAGGAGCGAGTGCGTCACGCAGTCGAGGTGCTGGAAAACTGCTACAGCGAGAATCCTCGGAAACACTTGCGGCTATAGCGTCGCTAGCCCTCCCGCTCCGATTGCTGACGGCTGCACGCTAGCCTATACTACTGTGATTATGGCACGTGTTATTGAGAATGCCAAAGAGGACACAGTGCTGATCGAGCCTGATCTCGAAGAGACTTTCCCGCAGGAGACAGGTTCATCTGCCGAGAAGCCCCCTGCCACAGAGGGAGAAGAGCCGAGTATGGACACTGCGCTGGCTCCCTATGATTCTCTTCAGCGCTATTTATCTGAGATTCGCCGTTATCCATTGCTTTCTCCTGAAGAGGAGCACGAGTTAGCGGTCCGGTACAAAGAGTACAAGGATATCGGGGCTGCCTATCGCTTGGTGACCGGGAACTTACGGTTGGTAGTGATGATCGCTCGCAACTATCAGCGGGCGTTTCGCAATCTGCTTGATCTGATCCAGGAGGGAAATATCGGGCTCATGGAAGCTGTGCGCAACTTTGACCCGTACCGGGGAATCCGTTTCCCTTCCTATGCGGTGTGGTGGGTGCGTGCATACATCATTCGATACCTGATGAACAACTGGCGGATGGTAAAGATTGGCACGACCCAGGCACAACGCAAGCTCTTCTTCAACCTGCAACGAGAAAAGGAACGGTTGGAAGCTGAAGGGTTCTCTCCTGGTCCGAAACTGCTGGCTCAGCACCTCGGAGTAAAAGAAGAAGAAGTGGTAGAGATGACCCAGCGCATGGCCTCGCGTGACCTCTCCCTTGATATGCCGCTGGACGAGAGTGACGAGGAGGCGGCAACCTTCCTCGACTTCATTGCTGATAAAGGAGCTACCGCTGAAGAAGAAGTGGCGACAACGGAATATCGCCAGCTCATCAGCAAAAAAATGGCCGGGTTTGCCCGCACGTTGAAGGGAAAGGAGCAGGTCATCTTTACCAAGCGTCTGCTTGCCGAGGAGCCACTGACGCTGCAAGAAATCGGCGACCAGTACGGAATCAGCCGAGAACGGGTACGTCAGCTCGAAAGCCGCCTCAAGAAGAAACTGAAAGAGTATCTCTTACGCGAGTTGAAAGGGGCAAAAGACCTCGACGTAGGGCTGATCGACGAGTACTGAGAAAAGCGAGAAATCTTGCCTTGCTAGTCAAAAGGGGGGTATAGTGCTCCTATGCAAGAGCTGGGCGCTGGCATCGTCATCATCGGTAATGAAATCTTGTCTGGAAAGACCGTAGACACCAACTCGCCGTTTCTCGCCCGAGAGTTGCGGAGACTTGGCGTCACACTCAAACGGATTGCGGTCATTCCCGACGAATTAGACATTATTGCTGAAACCGTCAGAGACTTTCATTGTAAATTTGATCTGGTGTTGACCTCAGGGGGAGTCGGACCAACCCACGACGATATCACGATTGAAGGGATTGCGCGGGCGTTAGGGCGTCAAGTTATTGTGCATCCCGAGCTCGAGGGCAAGATTCGCGAATATCTCAATGGCCGGCCAGTGAATGCCGCGCATCTGAAAATGGCAGAGGTTCCCGAAGGGGCCGAGTTGCTGGTGGACGAGCAGTTGCGCTTTCCGACGATTAAGGTGGAAAATATCTACATCTTGCCGGGGATCCCTGAGATCCTCCAGCAGAAATTTCTCGCGCTAAAAGATCGCTTTGCTGTTGACCCCTATTATTTGAAGATTGTTTATACGAACGAAATCGAGAGCGCGATTGCGCAACACTTAAATGAGACGCTCCAGGAGTATCCTGATCTGCTCCTGGGTTCCTACCCGAAAATTGGCGATGCTGACTATCGGGTCAAGGTCACGCTCGAATCCAAAGACAAAAACTATGTCGAACGGGCTTTTGTCTATCTGCTTGGACGTTTACCCCAAGGCTGTGTGGTGAAAACTGAGGGTTGAGGAGGCTGCCATGGGAAAACAGACTGTAAAGTATTGGCTTTGTGCTGGAATAGTGTCCGTACTTTTGACCGTGCCGTCACGTGCAGGGGCAGATTACTTAGAAGATGCCGGCATGGGAACAGCCACGGTCTTAGCCAACGTCGTGTACATGCCAGCGAAGCTGACCTATGCGGCTTTGGGAGGTATTACTGGCGGTTTCGCCTATGTCCTGACTGGGGCGAACTACCAGGTCGCTGAGCGGGTGTGGACTCCCTCTCTTGGTGGGAACTATGTCCTGAGTCCAGATCACTTACGTGGTGATCAAACGATATATTTTAGCGGACCAATCACGCCGTAACGGTGATTCCTCGGCATCGAACTTCCCGTGAAAAAAATACTATGGGGCCTTTTGGCTCTGTTTGTTGTCGTCGTTTTCTTCATTGGGATCCGCTATACACAATTGCGCTCGGCATCGCGCCTCTGGGAAGGTCCGGTTGAAGAGATTCTCAGCGAAAAGCTCGAGAAGAACGCCGATACGATGCAGATCGAGTTCACTTCGCGTATCGATGCGCCGCTGGAAACCGTTTTTGCTGCCTTTACCGAACCTGAGCGCGGCCAGGAGTTTGGCGAGAATGTGCGGTACTCGCAGCTGCTCCAGCATGAGGGGAACCGGAAGGTCGTTGAATTCGAGCTGGTGATCCTTGGCCGACCGCAGCGCTTTATCCTGGAATTCACATTTTTCCCGGCGGACCATCTCGTGAAGGTCAAGACCGTCGAGAATCAAATCGCCGACTTAACCGGAGAGTATCGCTTTACCCCCTCACCAGACGGAACGAAGACGCTGCTCACCTACACTGGGACGTCGAAGGATAAAATCGACCTGCCGGCTCCACTTTCGTTCCAGAAGAGTGCGCTGCGTGAGACTTTTGTGTCTTCTATCCGCGCGCTCAAAAAAGGGCTTGTGACGCAGCAGAACATAGAGCAGAGGTCATAGGGAGTTGACACCCTTCGACTCGTCATTTAGCGGCTGCGCTGAGGAGACAGCCCAGGGTTTTGTCAAGCTGAACGAAGTGAAGCATCTCAGCTCAGTTTTAGGAGCTTCGTTCTTCAGCCTCTCCCGTTTTCTGCTGGTTGTTGTCTTGTGGTTGCTGGTCATTTTCCGTTCCTGACGCCGCAGGTGTGCCTATCGCCAGGAGGTCGTCGCAGTGCTCGCGCAAAAACCGCGCAACATCGGTGCTTGCACGTAATAACATCTCCAAATACGCGACCTCATCGCTCGTTAAAGCAGCCACGGCCTGATGATATGCGCCGAGGGCGGAGAGTAAATCTTGGCTCTTTTCTGGGATCACCTCCATACGTTCGGTCAAACAGGTGTTCACCCGATCAGCAAGCACTTCCAGCGTTTTGCTGTGTTCTTCGGTGACTTGAGCCGAGAGCATCTCCTGCCAGAGGACTTCCACTGCGTACCGTGCCGGATGCGCACGGCGCAACCCTGCGCTCAATTGATAGAGTTGGGCAGCGAGCGCTTGCGGGGTCTGCGGGCGTTTACGAGAAACCACCGCATTCGCCTTCAGTAAGCGCTCGTGGAAACGATCAAACCGCAAGTGATTGGTGAGCGTGATAATCAGATCGTCAAATTCTTTTGCTGTCAGTTGCGCCATTGTTCCTCCCTCTCTTTCTCTATCCCTTCCCGTAGAAGATGATGGCAAAAACCAGACCTGCTGACAATTAACCTCTTGCTTGCGCCACAGCACCAGTTGGTCTAAACACGGAGAATCCCAGCGCGCACGAAGAGGGACCTTGCAGGACTATGAAAGCCATTCTTTTTTCTAGTCAGAAAGTGAACGTCCAGTCTACCCCTGAACATTTACCTGGACTGTCGCACCTCCAGCTCGCCGACGTGCCTGTGCCTGACTTGCCGAACGAGCACTGGGCGGTGATCAAAAGCAAGATCGCCGGGATTTGCGGAAGCGACCTTGGCTTTCTTCAGGGGAAACCGATGCCAGCAGCAGAGCCGTACTTCAAGCTCCCGATTATCCCCGGCCATGAACTGTTCGGTGAAGTTGCCGCGCTGGGGAAAAAGGTCCGTGGCCTCCACGTCGGCCAGCGGGTGTCGATCGATCCTACCCTCGGCTGCCGGGAGCGTGGTATCAAGCCGCTCTGCCCACAATGCCGTCATGGCAACCCAGGCATCTGCGAGCATCTGGCTGAGGGCAACCTGAGTCCCGGTATTCTGATTGGCACCTGTCGAGATACCGGCGGCGGCTGGGGAGAATACTTCGTTGCCCCAAGCCATCGGCTGTTTCCTGTCCCCGCTACGATTAGCGACGATGAGGCGTCGTTGTTAGAACCGTTCGCGGTGTGCCTGCGCGCAGTGTTGAACAATCCACCACAGAAAAAAGAATGCGTGGTGGTGATTGGCGCCGGCACGATCGGTCTGATGAATATCGCTGCCCTGAAGGCAGTGGAGCCACGCTGCCGGGTTGCGTGTGTGGCGAAGTACCCCTTTCAGGCCGAAATGGCGCGCGCCCTTGGTGCCGAGCATCTCATTGACGCACAACATGATGATGTCATGGAGCGTGTTGGTGAATTGGCTCAAAGCAAAGTATACAAGCTCTCGAGTGGTGGGGCACTATTGGCGGGTGGAGTGCGGCTAGTTTATGACACGGTGACCAGTGCCACAACCCTGAATCAATCCTTGCGTATGCTGTGCGGGAAAGGGACGGTGGTGATCCTAGGGTTAGCTGCTTTGCCTGAAGGAGTGGACTGGACCCCTATCTGGCTCAAGGAAATCTCGGTTGTTGGGAGTCTGACCTACGGAGCCGAGGTGTTTAAGGGGAAAAGGGCGGACACATTCGCCCGTGCCATTGATTTTCTCGCTCGTCGTCGAGCGGATCTGACCGCGATTCGCCCACGGAAATATCCCCTCGACCGCTATCGCGACGCACTGATCGAAGCGGCGAGCAAGAAGACTTCAGGTGCGGTGAAGGTATCGTTCGCATTTTGAGAGGGACGGACGCACATTGTGCTCGAGACGCTGAGGAAGGACTGTCTATGGCAAAAGGGGGCAAAATCTTCTACGGCTGGTGGATCGTGTTGGTGGCCGGGATCGGCTTGTTTATGGGCTATGGTCCGATCGTCAGCTTTACGTTTGGCGTTTTCTTCAAACCGCTGAGCGCAGAGTTTGGCTGGAGCCGAGCACAGATTTCACTGGCGTTTTCTTTATCCCTCTTGGTCATGAGTGGTGTATTTCCGCTCATTGGCCGGCTTGTCGATCGATACGGTGCACGGAGAGTGATCGTGCCTTCGGTGTTGCTCTTTGGCTTGGGACTGATCTCGTTATCGGTCCTGTCGGCTCATCTCTGGCATTTGTATGCCATCTACATTGTTCTCGGGCTGGTGGGTGGTGGCACCGCGCCGATCCCTTACTCGAATGTTATCGCTCATTGGTTTGACCAACGGCGTGGCTTAGCGCTCGGTATCACCATGGTAGGGTTAGGGTTCGGCACCTTTATTATGCCCTCCCTCGCGCAAACCCTGATTACTGAGGTGGGCTGGCGCCAGGCGTACGTCCTACTTGGTCTGATGGCCATGGTTGTTGCCATTCCTGTGGTTGGATTGTTTCTGAAGGAAACGCCACACATGCTCGGGTTGGAGCCTGACGGTGAGTCCAGTCGTGCGAGGGCAACACAAGCAGATATGCATCGGGAAGGGATGAGCCCACGTGAGGCCTGGCACACTGGTACCTTTTGGCTGATGTTGAGCGCGTTCTTTTTAGTGTCGGCGAGTGTCCACGGCTGCCTGTTGCATCTCTCGCCGCTGTTGACGGACCGTGGGCTTTCTCCGCAAAGCGCCGCATTGGCTGCATCATTGCTTGGCGGGGCAGTGCTGCTGGGGCGAGTAGGTGCTGGGTATTTGCTGGACCGTTTTTTTGCCTCAGCCGTGGCGGTCTCTTTTTTCTGCGGAGCGGCACTCGGGTTTCTGTTACTGTGGAGTGAGGCCACCGGCAGCCTCGCGTTCGTCGCCGCGTTTTTGGTTGGATTAGGGCTGGGGGCTGAAGGAGATCTGATTGCGTACCTGGTGAGTCGTTACTTTGGTCTCCGTGCTTTTGGTGAGATTTATGGCTATGCGTTTGCCGCGTTTACGCTGGGTGGAGTGGTCGGGCCGCTGCTCATGGGCATCGGGTTTGACTCCACCGGGTCATACACCATAGTGCTGGGAGCGTTTGTGATCGCAACACTTATCGCAGCAGGGCTGCTGTCCCGCCTCGGGCCGTATCGGCTGTGGGAGCGAGTGGTGGAACCTGTTGAAGCGAAAGCCGTGTCCTAGGGTGGTATGCCAGTCATTATGACGCGGTCCCGCTCAGAGTGAATGGATTGCCCCGACCTGGGCCCTGGACCCGTTCGTGCGTTGCTTGTCAAAGCACAAGCAACGCATAGGGAGTGTCGTCATCGGTTTCTCACGAAAGCATCTCTGGTTAGGCTAGCGATGAGCCTATAACCTGCTAGAAAAACTATTCAGCCATCTGCTATCAGCAAAACACGGGACAGGTTACAGGTTCTCTGTTCCTGGCTAGAGGGGGAGAAACCGCGAACCTGCTCCCTGTTCTCTGTCTCCCTTTTTTGCTAAAAACTGACTGCGAAAAGCTGAAACCTGCTGCACGATGCGTACCCGTGATCTCCAAGCCCTCGAGTTCGATAAAGTATTGCAGTTGCTCGCCGGCTGCACCCTCTCAAGCGCGGGTCGGGAAGCCTGCCTTGCCATACAGCCCTACACCGTTGCAGAGCAAGTCGAGGCGGCAAGCGAGCAGACCTGGCAACTGTTCCGGCTGCTCGAAGAGCAACTCACCCTCCCGCTACGGGAATTTCCTGACATTCGTCCGTCGCTGCAGTGGGCGGCACACGAAGGCGCAGCCTTAGAAGGACAAAAACTCCTGGAAATCCAAGAGGTGATTGCCCTGTCGCGAGCACTGGCAACGTTTTTCCGTCGCCAGACTGCAGACTATGACCAGCTCAAAGATCTGCCTGCTCGCTTGTTGTCTTTTCCGCAGCTTGAGGAGACCCTGCGCCGCTGCCTGGACGAAGGTGGCCGACTCAAAGACGAGGCGAGCCCGGAGTTGCGCGCGTTACGACGCCGCGTGCGGACGCTCACTGAGGAGATCGAACGGCGACTGCAACAACTGCTGCACTCGTCCCAAGCCAAGGATGTCATCACCGACCATTACATTACCATTCGGAATAATCGCTTCGTTATTCCGGTGCGCACCAATTTTCACACGCGGATGCAAGGCATCGTGCAAGATCGTTCTGGTTCTGGTGAGACCCTCTTTATCGAACCCTTATTTGCAGTGGAACTCAATAATCTCCTGCTCCTCGCTCGTAAAGAAGAGGAGGCAGAAGAGCACAGGTTGTATCTATGGCTGACCGGCTTGGTGCGAGAAAACCTCCCGCAGTTGGAGAGTGCGTTTGCGGCACTAACCGCAGTTGATGTCTTGCACGCTAAAGTGCTGCTCGCTCGCAAGCATCGCTGCAGCAAGCCGCAGTTGCGCGGCGGTGCAGTGCGACTCCGTACCGCTCGCCATCCTTTGCTGGTGGCGACGGGCAAGCCGGTTGTTCCTATCGATGTGTTTATCCCTGAAGGAAAAAGTGCACTGATCATTACGGGCCCCAATACCGGCGGAAAAACTGCGGCGCTCAAAACTCTGGGATTGCTGTGTCTTATGGCCCAGAGCGGCCTCTTGATCCCGGCTGAGGAGGAAAGCTGTCTCCCCATCTTTCATGGTATTTTCGCTGATATTGGCGATGCCCAGTCGTTAGAACACAGCCTCTCGACCTTTTCCGCACACGTGCAAAATGTCGTGGAGATCTTGCAAGACTTGCGTGCCCCGGCATTGGTCTTATTTGACGAGCCTGGTGGCGGCACTGATCCCTTGGAAGGCGGAGCGCTCGCGTGTGGGTTGCTTCTCTATCTGAAGGAACGAGGCATCCATATCGCGGCCTCCACTCATCTCACTCCGGTCAAGCTGGTCGCGCTGGCGGATGAGACGTATCAGATTGCGGCGGTCGATTTTGATATCGATACGCTCACTCCCCGTTACCGGTTGCGCTATGACACGATAGGGCAGAGCCTTGGCTTGCCCATGGCGCGGCGTCTTGGTTTGCCGGAAGAAGTCTGTGCTGCTGCCGAAGCAACCTTATCGCTGGAAGCACGACAACTTTCTCAAGCGCTCACGCAGTTGGAAGCAACGCGGACAGTCTTGGAAGGTGAGCGAGTTCGTGCCGCCGCCGAGCGAGAACAGGCCACAGCCCTGCGAGTGCAACAGCAGACGTTGCTTGCGGAAATCGCAGGGCAGAAAAAACGGGTCTGGCAGGAGGAACTGGCTGAAGCGAAACTGCTGGTGCGGCGGTTACGAGGAGAAGGACGAGAGCTCGTTGGTCGCTTGCGTAAGCGTGTGCAAGAGGACCAAGCTGTGCCCACGCAGGCGCAACGCGAACTCACACAGTTTTTACACGAACAGGAAAAGGCCATTACCGCCAGAGAGCAGGAATTATTGACGCCATCATCAGTCGATCATACCGATCCTCCACACATTGGCGATACCGTTGAGGTTCGAGGTGGAAAGATCCGCGGCGAGCTCATAGCGATACATGGCAATCGCGCGCGGGTGCGACGCGGTGGATTGACGTTCGAGGTGGAAGCTGCACGCCTTCGCAAGATAACGGAAACCAAACGGGAACGGGTGGTACACGTGGCGATTGAGCGGAGCGAAGAGGCGCGGCCAGAGATTAGCTTGCTTGGATTACGGGTGAGCGAAGCGCTCCCGCGTCTAGAAGAGTTCCTGGATCGAGCGGTGCTGAGCCATCAGGCTTCGGTGCGGATTGTGCATGGAATGGGGACCGGTGCGCTGAGGCGCGCAGTCCGCGAATACCTGACTCACTCCCCCTACTGTGTGTCGTATAGCGAGGCATCCCGGTCTGAAGGTGGTGGTGGGGCAACGATAGTCGAGTTGACCTCATGAAAATTGAGACGCGCAACCTGCTCAGCAAATTCCTGGTGGAGGCATTGGAGAACCGCATTGCCGCGGCAGCGCTCCGCTGTGTGGCGGCATACTGCCTCACCATCAAGAAAACGCCACCCGCAATGCCGGTTGAGCGCTTCCTTGTGCCTGCAGCCGCCGCGGGAGCCGAGGAGGTGTTGACGTTCCTCCGGACACATCCCCTTCTTTCTTGGGACTTACGGGGAAGATCAGGACGAGTCACCCTTGCGCCGGGGTTTGCGTCCGAATACGCGGAGATCGTGCCGAAGCTTATCCAGTACGGTACAGTGCTGAACGCGTGGGAACCCGATGACAATGCCCCAGCTCGGACGGCTGCGCTCCGAAAAGGCCTACTCCTGTTTAATCATCACCTCTTCTTCGAGGTGCACGAGGTGCTCGAGGCGCAGTGGATGAAAGAAACGGGAGAGGAAAGACGGTTTCTCCAGGGCCTCATCCAAATTGCTGTCGCATTTTACCATGCAGGGAATAACAATCTGCGTGGCGCGTTGTCACTTTTGCACGACGGAGCAGAGAAAATTACTCTGTACCAGCCAGCTTTTCTGGGGGTAGAACTGCGCGAGTTCCTTGCCGCCCTTGAGGCGTGCCGCGCGGAGTTGGCTCGGCTCGGTCCAGAAGGGGTCAGCCGTTTTCAGCCGGACAAAATCCCCCCTATGCAATTCGCTGAACCGGAAGGAAAGCGCGAAACGTAAAAGAGAGCTAATACTTCGTCAGTGTGAAGTTGATGAATAGATAATGGCTGCGTCATTCCCCTGAAAAAGACAGCAGGGGGGAGACTGTCATTGCGAGGAGCCCTTCGACTCCGCTGCGCTACGCTCAGGACAGGCTCAGCGACGAAGCAATCTCTGTGTTCGGGCAAAGATTGCTTCGCTCCGCTCGCAATGACAGAGCCGTCGCGCTGCAGGTATTTTTATCGTCAATGGTGCGCTGCCGGCGCATGACAATTCCCGCGAAAGCCTGTCCTGAGCTTGACGAAGGGCTCAGCACGAACGGATCCTGTTTGTTGCTCTTCTTTGCGCCCGTTCACCCTGAGCACCCATTGAGAAACTCACCGGCAAAGCTTGTAAGCCACGCAAGGTGAATGCCTCACGCCGCTGAGGGGTGTCGGTCTGCAGCCTCAGTCCGGGCAAGCGGCGCACGAGAGTGCCAATAGCGATTTGTCCTTCCAAACGAGCGAGTGCTGCGCCGAGACAAAAATGAATGCCCTGCCCAAAAGCAAGATGACGGTTATCGTTGCGTGTGACATCAAATCGATCGGGATCAGGAAATTGTGCCGGGTCGCGATTGGCTGCTCCAATCAGGGCGAAGACCATCTCGCCGGCCTGAAGCACCTTCCCACTGATTTCTACGTCCTCTTTGATTTGTCGCCCGGTCAGTTGTACTGGACTATCATAACGTAAACACTCCTCGATCGCGCTGTGGATCAACTCCGGGTTTTCACGCAGTTTGGCCAACTGGTCGGGATGCTGCAGCAGCGCGAGGGTGCCGTTGCCAATAAGGTTCACGGTGGTTTCGTGACCGGCACCAAACAACAAGATACAGTTTGCCAACAACTCCTCTTCGCTGAGGCGGTCTCCCTGCTCCTCTGCGGCAATCATAGCACTCAGCAGGTTGTCTTGCGGGTGCTTGCGCAGTGCGGCAATTAAGGTACGGAAATACTCACCCATCGATGCCACAACCGTGTTCCCGCGTTCGACGACTTCTGGTGTGAGGATGGGGTCAAGGAGACGCGCTAAATCTCCTGACCATTCTGTAAAGATATCGCGATCTTTTACTGGAACCCCCAGCAATTCACAGATCACCAGGACGGGAAGTGGATAGGCAAGCGCAGCTATCACGTCCATCCTGCCAGCCTCCTGCACCTCATCAAGCAAGGCGTCTACGATCTGCTGAATGCGCGGTCGGAGACCCTCGATCACACGAGGCGTAAAGGCTTTGTTCACTAACGTGCGCAGCCGAGTGTGATCTGGGGGGTCACGAAACAACATCCATTTGGTGAAGATCTGATGGATGGGACCAGGCCCGACGCGTTCTCGCCAGAACTCTTCCGCATTGGCCCGACCAAAACGAGGGTCACGCAGGATCATGGCCACATTAGCATAGCGCGAGAGGACCCACAGACCGGTCAGCGTACTCTTGTGGACCGGATCTTCAGCCCGGAGACGAGCATAGATGGGATACGGGTTCGCACGAAACTCAGGCAGGAGCGGGTTAAACTCGATTGATGGGACCTCAGGAGCAAGGTGAGCGATGTTCTCTGTGGACGGCATGGGTATTCCTCCTCGGCAAAAGAGCAGCACACCAAGGTTGCTCTTGGTGTGGTGGTACTGTACACTATGACCAAATTAAGTCAATAAGTCATTTAGTCATTTTTGCCAAAAGGAGAATTCACGCCGATGCGGGAGGGAGCAGCACAAAAAGAGAAGCACGAGGTGATCCTGACTGCAGCCCAGACGCTCTTTGGCCATTACGGATACCGTCGGACTTCGATCGACGACATTGCCCAGGAGGCAAGGATCGCCAAAGGAACGGTGTATTTGTACTTCAAGAGCAAGGAAGGTATCTTTCGTGCGCTGTCGCAACAACTGATCGAACAGGTGCTCTCCGCTGCAGAAGCTGCGGCTCATACAAATGGGCCGATTGAAGAGCGACTGCGACGCATGCTCGAGGCAAAATTTGGCTTCTTTTTTGAACTGGTCCACCGGTCGGCCCACGCGCGGGAACTCATTGACGCGAAGAATCAGCTCTGTATCGATCTCTTTGCCCAGGCAGACCGGCATTACTTACGACTCCTGACGGAGGTCATCTCTGTGGCCGTAGAGCAGGGAGAATTGCATCCAGACCGAGTAGGACTTGCGCCTGAAGCGGCGGCAAAGTTGATCATCCGCTGCGCCGCAGGCAACGAAACTGCCAACGCTGCTGCTCCTCCGTCACTGGCCGTGTTTCGCCGCCATCTCGATGAACTGGTCCGCGTCCTGGTCGTAGGGTTAGGAGGGAGGCCCTAACCTCTCAAAACAGATTGACCACTGCGTTTAACAGTCTTTCCTGCTCCGGACGCGACCAGACAAGGAAGGCTTTCGGTTTTTTCTCTTTGATTTGCCACAACTCGAGCCAGGGGAGCCGACTGGCTCCACCTGGCTCAAGTGGCGTGAAGGCGGAGGAGTTGCGAATGCATCTAGAAACCTCTGCCTGGTTGGAGTCCACCGCTACTCGTAGGCAACCATTCTGACCCTCCAGAGATGATCGAGTCGTTTCCCAAGGAACCGATCCCAGTCTGAATGTCTGAGATTGAGGTAAGATCGGGAAGGGGGCCTGGTCCAGGGAAGGGCTGTGGGTCAGAGGTCTCAACCAGCTGACAGGTGCAATCAGGACCTGGCAGATTCCCATCGGCGCAGCGTACCATCAAGCAGAGGTCATTTTGGGGAATGAAGCCTGGTGAGGTCTGGCCACAACCACAGTCCTCTCCGATGCTCATGGCAAGAAGCCCATCTGTACAGAGCATCAGACCGCACGCCGCCGGCTGACGGGCTGGGTCGTTGTTCCCCAGGCAAGCTCCGAGGTCCCTCTCCTCCACAGGAGCCTGGTCAGGGTGCCAGTTCGAGACGATATCAAGCCGCCGAGTGAGGTTCTCGTCCTTATTTCCCAGACCAAGCGCCGTCGTAAAAGCATTGAGTAAATCCTCCGTGCAGGCCTTGGCCGCGCTGATCTGCTGGCCAAGGCCGGTACAATCGTTTGAGCAGGCCCCAGGATCAACACAGTCTGATCCTGCTCCCTTCGGTTGGTGAACACGCGGATCTTGCTTAGCCTCTGCATCGAGCTGTCTGATCAGTTCCTTTGCTGTATCGAAAAACCGCTTGCTTTTCGCTTCTTGTCCTATACGGTCGGTCACACTGACAGGCTCATGATGGCGATGGGGGGATTTAATCCCCAGGTGAGGGTCGGCATTCCCGCTTGTGGGGGGATTCTGATTGTTCTGATTGTTAGCATTGTTCTGGTTGTTCTGTTGTTTATTCTGCTGAGTATTTTGCTGCTGGTTATTTTGTTGGCTGTTCTGTTGGTTATCCGGCTGGGTGCTCTGAGGGGTGCCTGATCCCGCAGGATCCGCAAGTCCACATTTGATGCCCATAGGCACGCCTTGGAGTTGCGAGCCGATTTGCGGGGGATCGCCTCCGCCAACCGCTTCGACCATACAGGCGGCGTAGGTGTCAAACGGATTGGTGTTCGCATTCGAGAGGTCTTCAAAACATTCATCCAAGTTGAAATTCACTCCTTGCAGATCCATATGTGAACCGCGACAGAGGCTTCCCATCTGGTCAAAATCGCTCTCGCTCAGCCGTGACCAAGTAGAGCGCAACCGAGAACGCTCATCCGCTGAAAGGCGCGTGCCACCCTGTGTTGCAACTGTGAGTCCTGACGTTCCACAGTTTCCAGAGGTGACAGCAGTTGAACTTCCGAGGCTGCTGCTGCAAGGCGTTGTCGACTGGGGCTCCTCACACGTATGTGTCGGGCAGGTGTACCGTTCCTCACCGTTAAGAAACCGCGTCCCAATAGAGAGCATCCCTGCCAGTGCGCAATCCCCGAGTCCAAGCGCACGTGGGTCACGGATCGAGTTGAGGAACGTCTCGAAATCCACACAATCTGGACCAAGGTAACCTTGGGTACAGTTGGGAAAACCAACCAAAATTCCTTGGCGGCGATCCCAGACAAGCAGTTCATCTGTCGCCCAACCTGCGCGTGTCACATCGTCTTGAAGAAGCTCACCGTATGTAGCAAACCACTGCCAGGCTCGCGAGGCTTCACCACGGTGTTTGCGTGCATCGAGGATCAGTACCTGAACTGGCGCCAGATGACGTGCAAAGGCTGGAATGATGGCTGTCAGACTACGCTTCGTCATGCGCTCAGACACGAGCTGAAAACCGTCTGCAACTGCTGTTTCGAATGCCGCAAGCTGATCGGCACCGAGACAAACCACCTGACGTGCAATCTTTTCCAGGGCAGCGAGCGTCTGCTCCGACTTCGCACCGAAGGGACTCGCAGCTGCGGCTCCATAGGCATACAGGAGCCGCTCTCCGACGATGTCGCCCTGACAGCCACGATCGGTTGTGAGTCCTGATACGACTGTGGCGAAGCGAGGTCCTAAGGAGCGACGAACCTCGATATGAAGGTTGAGCATTGCCAAGATCAAGGGCTCATTGATCAGCACAGCGCTCGTTTGGGTGCCTGGAATCGCTCCCCAGGCACGATTCAGGGCGGTCTCAAGATCCTCCTCAGCAGAGACATAGGTTCGCAGAGCATCTGCGAATTCTTCGAGCGAGCTGCTGTCCCAGACGGTGAGGAGCTTCGCCTGTGCAGCTTGGGCCACCTGATCGAGGTGGTCTATCTCCGGAATCACAGGCTGCACAGCTTGTAAGACTCCCACCGGCGGCGTCGCTGTGGTTGTCCACGCTTTTACCTCAAGTGCAGCGGCTTGCACCGTAGGTTGGAGGAGAAAGATCGGCATGAGGGCGAGAACAAGGGAGAGCCTCCCTTTGAGAATGGTCCGTCCTCTGTGTGTGGTGTTGGTGAACATGATGAACCTCCTGTCTCGAGGAGAATAAGCTTGCTATTGCCGGAAAAACGCTAGGGCTTTTTTCACTCAAGAGGCGTGAAAAAGGACGGCACATTGTGCCTTTTGTCATGGACGGACTGGTCGAGGTGTGGACAGGCGTAAGAGCGAGAAAGAAGGCTCGGGTGAAATCCGTATTATAGAGTCCACACGACTGGCTGGATGGGATCGCACATATACGAGCAGAATATGCCGGTTTTGATGTGGGTGCTCAGATAGTATCCGAGGGCTGGATGGTTTTGGCTAATCTTGTTGAGCGTTGCTTTAATCGCCTTTGTCACATTGAGCCGTGCCCGTTCTGCAACAGAGGCCGCCTTACGATCTCGACCATTCAATCCTAGGGCGGCGGATAATTCATTGGTGAGGAAATCAATCTCTGCTTGGACTTTGGCACTGCGGTCTGGATCATGAAAGCATTCAGCCGTCTCGAGTTCTTCTCGCAATTCCTCTAGGCGATATCTGTAAGCGGCTTTGGCTTGTGCATCGAGCAACTCTCCGGCGTCTCTGAGGCTACTCACAGTCAGGTTTGGTTCAGCCTGTTGCTGCTCACTCAAAGTGAGAACATTAGTCGGAGAGGAAACGGCTCGCTGTTTGCCTATAGTGGTAGTCAACTCGACAGCATGGAATTCGCTGTCCGGGTAGCGCAAGAGGAGGGCGATATAGTGCAACCCTTTTGCATCTTTGAGCTGACAGATGGTGCCATGGTAAGTGAGGGTCCAATAATCGCCTTCCCGGCGGAAGATATTAGGGGCTGGGTATTGGGTGTTTGGGGTTAGGGGTTGGGTATTGGGGGCTGGGCTAGCCCTCAGCTCCTGGATTCTCTCTTCCAGGCTTTTCATCCCTAGCTCCTGGGCAGTGTGAAGAGCCTGAACGAGAAGGTCGTGTGCTTTCTCTCGATCGCCAGGCTGAGCGCGGGTCAAGAGCAGGTAAGCATATTCATATTGTGTACGAGCGACAAAAGGCTTCGCTCCCATGTGTCTGTTCATTGCTAGTGCATCCTCAAAGTGCTGAAGCGCTTCTTCCCAACGGCCCAAGGTTGTGGCCAAGAGACCAAGATTACGAGAGACAGAGCCGTTGCACGCAGCTGCGTCACCAACTATCACATTGTGTCCTTTCTGCTGGATAGAGACCCTCGATCGTGACAAAGCGGATCACGGCTTGAGAAAATGGAACGCAAGCCATTAGGCGGCTTCGCGACGGCCAGCCGAAGTGGACGTGGTCTCAGCTCTGGGCGTGGGTCGCTGAGAGATGTGGTGACGGATCGCCGCAAGCGTAATCGCTCCCG